>NZ_CP060704.1:2834117-3146848 GCF_014353015.1 Chitinimonas koreensis | reverse complement strand
GGCCGATGCCAGCGAGCGCGCCGGGCTCGACTATTACCCCAAGTTGCTGGCTGCCGTGCCGTTCAGCCCGGTGCCCGGGCCGCGGCTGCTGGCGCGGGATGCGGCCGCCGCGCGCGGCCTGCTCGACGGCGTGCTGGCCTTCGCCGGCGAGGCCGGCCTGTCGGGCCTGCATTGCCTGTTCCCGCGCGACGACGAGGCGGCGATCTGCGCCGCGGCCGGCATGCTGCACCGGCGCGGCGTGCAATTCCACTGGCGCAACCGCGGCTATCGCGATTACGCCGACTTCCTCGATTCGCTGCAGCGCGACAAGCGCAAGAAGCTGCGGCAGGAACGGCGCCGGGTGGCCGACGCCGGCGTCGAGATCGTGCGCAGGACCGGCGCGGCGATCACCGCCGAGGACTGGGCCTTCTTCGTGCGCTGCTATCAGCGCACCTATGCCGAGCACCGCTCGACGCCCTATCTGAACCTCGATTTCTTCCGGCGCCTCGGCACGCAGCTCGGTGAGCACTGTCTGCTGGTGCTGGCCTGTCAGGACGGCGAGCCGATCGCCGCGGCGCTCGACCTGTTCGACGGCGAGCGGCTGTACGGCCGCTACTGGGGCGCGCTGCGCTACGTGCCGAACCTGCATTTCGAGCTGTGCTACCACCAGGGCATCGAGTTCGCCATCGAGCGCGGGCTGGCGGTGTTCGAGGGCGGCGCGCAGGGCGAGCACAAGCTGGCGCGCGGCTTCGAGGCGGTCGAGACGCATTCCTTCCACTGGCTGGCGCAGCCGGCGCTGGCCCAGGCGGTATCGCGCTACCTGCAGCGCGAAGGGCAGGGCGTGGGGCAATACCTCGACGAACTCGGCGAGCGTGCGCCGTTCGCGCAGGCGGCCGGGCCGGCCGGTTGAATCGGCGATCGGGTGGAGCAGGGCGCCGACAGGCCTCAACTGATAAAATCAAGCGCTTGTTAGAATTCGTCCGCCCTCGATTCCTTTCTCCGCTCCCGCCGTGACGACCCCATCCGATCCCGACCTGCCGCAACAAGCTTCGCTGTTCTTCGATGCGCCGCCGCCGGCCGTCATCGCCGGCCAGCCCGACCGGCTGCACCTGCGCCGCATCCACGCCGGCCTGGATGGTCCAGGTCCCGGCAGTCCGGCCGTGTTGATGGTGCACGGCGCCATCGCCAACGCGCGCACCTTCTACAGCGAGCGCGGCAAGGGCCTGGGGCCGTGGCTGGCGCGCCGCGGCTACGATGTCTACGTGCTCGACCTGCGCGGCCGCGGCGCCTCGCTGCCCAAGATCGACCGCCGCGCGCGCCACGGCCAGACCGAGAGCATCCGCGACGACCTGCCGGCCGCGCTGGCCGAGATCGTCCGCCTGCGCGGCGAATCGGTCGCGCTGCACCTGGTGGCGCATTCCTGGGCGGGGTGCTGCTGTCGTCGATGCTGGCGCGGCGGCCGGACTGGGCGGTGCGCGTGCGTTCGAGCGTCTACCTCGGCAGCAAGCGCAGCATCCGGGTATGGAACTGGCGCCGGCTGTACGAGATCGAGCTGTTCTGGAACCGCGCCGCCAATCTGTGGCTGCGCCGCGACGGCTACCTGCCGGCCGCGCGGCTGGGCATGGGCGCTGACGACGAGACCGCCAAGAGCCTGCGCCAGAGCCAGCGCTGGGTGCGCGAGCGCGGCTGGGTCGATGGCGACGACGGCTTCGACTATGCGGCCGCGCTGCGCCAGGGCGGCCTGCCGCCGACGCTCTACCTGGTCGGCGGCAACGACCCGGTGCGCGGCCACGAGCGCGACGTGCGCCGCTTCGCCGCCGAATCGGGGCCGCACCCGCACGCGATCCGCCTGCTCGCGCGGCGCGGCGGCCTGGGCCGCGATTACGGCCACGTCGACATGCTCACGCACGCGCAGGCCGAGCAGGAGGTCTACCCGCTGGTACTCGACTGGTTACGCTCGCATCGCTGAATGCCGGGGCGGCGCGATTTTGTCCTTGGCAAAATTGACGGCGTCGGCCTCGGTTATCCACAGGTTTGCGATGGTCATTTATGTTTATGTCATTAATTGATGATTTGCTGGTGTTCTATGTGAATCAATAGCTTGTGTCGATGAGTTGAGGCGGTTTCTCGCAGAGTTGACGGCGAGCTGAACAAAAAATTAACATGCCCTTATATTCCATTGTGATGGATCGGAAAACGGCGGTGATCCAATCGCGATAGGACCAGCCAACGCGGCGCGTGCTCCAGCCCGGCGGTGCTACCATGGATGGTGGCTGTGCCGGGCCGTGCCATGCGGAGACCAGGGCGATGAGTGCAGCCGAACAGAACAAATTTGCGGATTTCACAGCAGGGCCGTCCATGCAGCGACCCCCGAGCGGCAGCCGTCCGAACACGATGAGCAAGAAGCCGGAAAACGCCTCGATGTTGTCGTCGTGCCGCGATCTCGCGGCCGACCTGCTATCGAAATCGCTCTCGACCATGCTCGACAAGATCGAAGAGTCGCTGTTCGAGCTCGCCGACAAGGCGCTCGACCGCGATACCTACAATCTCTACATGGAAGCGCGCGGCCAGGCCCAGCAGAAGCGCGCCGACCTGGAGATGGAATTCCGCCGCCGCTTCGTTGAAGGCTTCGACATCATGGTCAGCGGCGACCGCAAGCGCGACACCGACCGCTTCGACAAGCTCGACCTCGACAAGCTCGAACTCTCGCTGGTCGGCCACGACGACTACGAGGAAGACCTCGCCGTCACCAATATCGCCAGCAAGCTCAAGAACAAGCTCGGCGACGAACTCAATGCGCTGAACTACCGCATCGGCCACCTGATGCAGCTGCCCGAGGCCAGCCGCGAGGACAATCCGCTGAGCCCGCAGTCGGTGGTCGAAGCGTTCCGCAGCGCCTGCCTCAAGCTCGAATCCGATCTCAACGTGCGCCTGCTGGTACTGCGCCAGTTCGAGCAGATGGCGGCCGAGAACGTCCCCGACGTCTACCAGAACCTCAACCGCTTCCTGGTCGAGCGCAACATCCTGCCGGTGCTGCCCAAGGCCGGCTTGCGCCGGCGTGCGCCGAGCGCTCCGCCGCGCCAGGGCCAGCAGCCGGCGGCGCCGCAAGGCGAGATGCCGGGCGGGATGCCGGGCGCCGCCGACATGGCGCAGGCTGCCGGCCTCGCCGCCCAGATGGGCTTCGGCGGCCAGGGCTACGGCGTGCAGAACTACGCCTCGCAACTGGGCTACGGCGCGGGCGGCTTCGCCCCGGCCGGTGCCGGCGCAACCAGCGAGCTGCCGGCCTACGCGGTCGGCAACGAACACGAGCTGATCACCACGCTGCAGCAGCTGCTGGCCTTCAACCAGGCCATGCAGGCGCTGCCGCAAGGACAGGCCGCCGCGCCGGCCGCCGGTGCCGCGACCGGCGCATCGATGGCCGATGCCGGCCTCGCCGCCGCGCAAGCGCTCAATGCCGCGGCCGCCAGCCCGGCGCCGATGTTCATCACCAGCGTGGGCCAGAGTTTCCTCGACGCGCTGAACCAGCTGCAACAGGGCCGCATCGACGGCGCGCTGGCCGACCCGGGCGAGCTCGACGCGCATGCGCTGAGCACCGGCAGCGGCAACGTGCTGCACCAGATCAAGACCACCAGCCTGGCCGACTCGCTCGGTCACGTCGATGCGATGACCATCGATATCGTGGCGATGCTGTTCGACAACCTGTTCGACGACCGCAACATCCCGGCGCCGATGAAGGCGCTGATCGGCCGGCTGCAGATCCCGGTGCTCAAGGTGGCGATGCTCGACAGCAAGTTCTTCGCCCGCAAGCAGCACCCGACCCGCCGGCTGCTCGACGCGCTGGCGCAGGCCGCGCTGGGCTGGGACGAGGCCGACGGCCTGGACGACCGGCTGTACCGCAAGATCGCCTCGATCGTCGAACACATCGTGAAGGACTTCGACGAGAACCTGCCGATCTTCGAAACCTCGCTGGCCGACCTCGAGCAGTTCCTGGCCGAGGAAGAACTGCGCTCGGCATCGAGCGCCGAGGCCGCCGCCGCCGAGATGATCGCGGCCGAGAAGGCCGAGCTGGCGGCGCGCCAGGCCGAGCTGGCGGTGAGCCAGAAGCTGGCCGGCGCGGCGGACGCGCCGCAGCTGATCCGCGATTTCCTGTCGCGCCAGTGGCGCTCGGTGCTGCAGCGCGCAGCGCTGGAGAACGAACAGCGGCCCGACGCCTGGGGCGATGCGGTCAAGGCGATGGACGACCTGATCTGGAGCGTGGCGCCCAAGGTCGGCGTGGAAGAGCGGCTGCGGCTGGTCAACGTGCTGCCGCGCCTGTTGAAGAAACTCGAACGCGCCACCGAGGAGGCCGGGCTCGAGCGCACCGAGCGCGAGGCCTTCTTCTCCGAGCTGGTGCACTGCCACGCCAACGCGATCAAGAGCGGCCTGCGCCAGGCCGAGCCGCCGCCGGCCGTGCCGACGATGACCGCCTCCGTCGCGATGTCGGGCCTGGCCCCATGCCGGCGCCGGCCGCCCCGGTGCTGGCCCCGCTCGAGATGCCGGGCGCGGCCGCGCCGACCCCGATTCCGGCGCCGGTCGATCTGTCCGACCTGCCCAAGCTCGATATCGGCTCGCTGACCGGCGCCTTCGAGGTGACCGACACCAACTGGGACAGCGGCCTCGACAAGTACCGCGACTACGACGACGTGGTCGCCAACCAGCTCAAGCGCGGCGCCTGGGTCGAGTTCCGCCAGGACGACGGTTCGAGCATGCGCGCCAAGCTGGCCTGGGTCAGCCCGCGCAAGAGCCGTTACCTGTTCACCAACCGCCAGGGCGAGAACGGGCTGGAGTTCACGCTGGTCGAGCTGATCGCGCTGTTCAAGCGCGGCGATGCCAATATGATCGACAGCACGCCGTCGGTGGAGCGCGCGGTCAGCGACATGATCGACATGCTGCAGACGCAGGCCGCCTGACTTCCGGCCGCCCGAGTGCCGGCCACCTGGTCGCCGGCCGGCCGTGCCGGACGTCGAACGAATCGTGCCCGCCTTACGGCGGGCACTTTGCATTGGGAGAACCGCTTGTCCGAGTCCGACCGCTATCGCCCCGTCCATCCCGCCGAATCGACCGTCGTGCGCCTGCGCGGCCTCGACCACCGCGTCTTGCGCTGGGGGCGCGCCGACGGCCGGCCGGTCCTGCTGCTGCACGGCTGGATGGATTGCGCCGCGAGCTTCCAGTTCATGGTCGACGCGGCGCCGGCGGCGCTGCGCGACTGCGCGCTGATCGCGCCGGACTGGCGCGGCTTCGGCGACAGCGGCTGGGCGGCCGATTCCTATTACTTCCCCGACTACCTGGCCGATCTCGACGCCTTGCTCGACCGGCTGGTGCCGGACGGCCCGGTAGCGCTGGTCGGCCACAGCATGGGCGGCATCGTGGCCGGCCTGTATGCCGGCATCCGGCCCGAGCGGGTCGGCCACTACGTGTCGCTGGAAGGCTTCGGCCTGCCGGCGGCGCAGCCGGCGCAGGCGCCCGAGCGCTACCGGCGCTGGCTCGACCAGCTGCGTGCCGGCGCGTCGGAGCGCAGCTTCGCCGACCCGGCCGCACTAATCGCCAAGCTGCGCGCCAACGATCCGCGGCTGCCGGCCGACAAGGCGGCCTGGCTGGCCGGCGAACTGGCGCACGTAGAGGCCGGCGGCGCGCGGCTGCGCGGCGACCCTCGTCATAAATGGGTGAATCCGGTGCTGTACCGGCTGGAGGAGGCGATGGCCTGCTGGCGCCGCGTGAGCGCACGCACGCTATGGCTGGCCGGCGACGAGGCGCGGCTGCTGAAATGGCTGGGCGAGTCGGCCGAGCAGTTCGCCCTGCGGCGCGCCTGCTTCGCCGATCTGGACTACGCCGTGGTGGCCTGCAGCGGCCACAACCTGCACCACGACGCGCCGGCCGAGGTGGCGCGGCGGGTGGTGGACTTCCTGGCGGACTGAATCAGCGGTACTCGGCCTGGACGTAGACCGGCGCGCCTTGCGCCGGCGCGTAGCTGGCGGTCAGGCTCAGGCCGTCGCCATGCGCTTCCTGGCGGAACTCGGCCGGCAGATCGTCGGACGGGCGGGGGCTGCGGTCGAACAGGCTTTCGATTTCGCGCAGCAGCGGGAGGGCCAGGGCGGGGATGAGGATCATGATGGACGCTCCTTTGCGTGATGCATCTTATGGATGCAATTGGCATTGTGGGATGTAGTTTTGTGCGTTGCAACAACAAAACGAAGATCGCGTCGGAAGGCCGAATTTCAGAATAAATGCTCTACGCGGCTTGATTCTGGCGAGTGGTAAAACATCGAGGCGATCCGTCGTATGACGGATCGCCTCGGTTTTTGTTGCAGTGCAAAATTACTTGTGCGGGCGGTGCGGCTGACCTCAGTCGAAATAAGCCAGTACCGCGTCGAGCCCGCTCGCATCGAGCGCATACGGCGCCTGCGCCTTGACCAGCGGCTTGGCGTGGCAGGCGATGCCGTAGCCGGCCGCCGCCAGCATCGGCAGGTCGTTGGCGCCGTCGCCCAGCGCGATCACCTGCTCGGGGCGCAGGCCGAGTTCCTCGCGCATCTTGGCCAGTTCGTCGGCCTTGCGCTGGGCGTCGACGATGTCGCCGAGGATGCGGCCGGTCAGCTTGCCGTCGACGATCTCGAGCCGGTTGGCGATGGTGCGGGTCAGCCCGAGCCGCTTTTCCAGCCGGTCGGTGAAGAAGGTGAAGCCGCCCGAGATCAGCAGCGTGCGGATGCCGGCCGCCTGGGCCGTGCGCAGCAGCGTCTCGGCGCCCGGCATCAGCGCCAGCCGCTCGTCGTAGACGCGGCCCAGCGCCGATTCGTCCAGCCCGGCCAGCAGCGCGACGCGCTCGGTCAGGCTCTGGCGGAAGTCGAGCTCGCCGCGCATCGAGCGCTCGGTGATCGCCGCCACCTGCGGCTTGATGCCCTGCAGGTCGGCGATCTCGTCGATGCATTCGATGGTGATCAGCGTCGAATCCATGTCCATCACGATCAGGCCGATGTCGGCCAGCCGTGCGTCGTGCGGCAGGAAGGCATGGTCGTAGCCGGCCTCGGCGCAGAAGGCGGCGACCGCGCCGCGGCTGGCCGGATCGGCCGGCGTCAGCTTGAAGGCCTGATGGGCCAGCTCGCCCGGGCGCACCGCGGCGATGTCGGTCGCGCCGGCCAGCTGGGCCAGCCGCTTGAGGTTCTGGGTGGCGATCTCGGGCGCCTGGATGACGAGCTTGTGCATGGTGGTTGCGATCGATGAGCGTGAGCGTAGGAGCGGCTTCAGCCGCGAATCGTGCCGACGTGCCGGCTCGACCATTCGCGGCTGAAGCCGCTCCTACAAGGAAGTTTCGGGCGCCGGCGACGCCGGCCTCAGACCAGCCGCCCGTCCGCCAGCGTCAGCACCCGCCCGGTGCGCGCCGCCAGCTCCGGGTCGTGGGTGACGATGACCAGCGCGGTGCCGAGCCGGTCGTTCAGTTCCAGCATCAGCTCGTAGACCGCGTGGGCGGTGTGGCGGTCGAGATTGCCGGTCGGCTCGTCGGCCAGCAGGCAGGCCGGGCCGGTGACCAGCGCGCGGGCGATGGCGGCGCGCTGGCGCTCGCCGCCCGACAGCTCGCCCGGCTTGTGGCGCAGCCGGTGGCCGAGGCCGACCTGCTCGAGCATGGCGGCCGCCTGCCGTTCGGCTTCGGCGCGGTTCATGCGGCGGATCAGCAGCGGCATCGCGACATTCTCGACCGCGGTGAACTCGGGCAGCAGGTGGTGGAACTGATAGACGAAGCCGAGCAGCTTGTTGCGCAGCGCGCCGCGGGCGGCCTCGCCGAGCTTGAACGGATCCTGGCCGGCCAGCGCCAGGCTGCCGCGGCTGGGCTTGTCGAGCGTGCCCAGGAGGTGCAGCAGCGTGCTCTTGCCCGAGCCGGAGGCGCCGACGATGGCCAGCTTCTCGCCGCGCGCCACCGTGAGGCTGACGCCGTCGAGCACCGGCACGTCGAGGTCGGGATAGGTCTTGGCGAGGCCGCGGGCGTCGAGGATGAATTCACTCATAGCGCAGCGCCTCCGCCGGGTTGATGCGCGAAGCGCGCCAGCTCGGGTAGAGCGTGGCGAGGAAGGCCAGCACCAGCGACACCGCGCCGATGAAGCCGACGTCGCCGGCCAGCACCTCGCTCGGCAGTTCGGAGATGTAGTAGACCTGCGGCGACAGGATCTGCACGCCGGCCAGCCGCTCGAAGAAGCCGACCACCGCGCCGACGTTGCTGGCCAGCAGCACGCCGCCGAGCACGCCGGCCAGCGTGCCGACGATGCCGATGGTGGCGCCCTGGATCACGAAGATCTTGAGGATGCTGGCCGGCGAGGCGCCCAGCGTGCGCAGGATGGCGATGTCGGCCTGCTTGTCGGTGACCGTCATGACCAGGCTCGACACCAGGTTGAAGGCCGCGATGCCGACGATCAGCGTGAGGATCAGGAACATCATGCGCTTCTCGATCTGCACCGCGCGGAAGTAGTTGGCGTTCTCCATGGTCCAGTCGCTGAACCACAGCGGCCGCGGATTGCCCTGCGCCAGCCGCAGCCGCGCATTGGGCGCGTCGAGCGGATCGGCGATCGCCAGCCGCACGCCGCTGACGTCCTCGCCCAGCCGGTAGAGCTTCTGCGCGTCCGCCAGTTCGATCAGCGCGAGGCCGGCGTCGTACTGGTACATGTCGATGCGGAAGATGCCGACCACGGTGAAGGTCTTCATGCGCGGCATCAGCCCGGCC
Organism: Chitinimonas koreensis; assembly: GCF_014353015.1. Lineage (NCBI taxonomy): Bacteria > Pseudomonadati > Pseudomonadota > Betaproteobacteria > Neisseriales > Chitinibacteraceae > Chitinimonas > Chitinimonas koreensis. Next base: position 3,138,126 of record NZ_CP060704.1, on the reverse strand, counting down.
GGGCTCATATTGCCCTGCGGCGTGATCAGCGTGACCTTCTGGCCCAGCGTGGCGCCGATCGAGCGGGCCAGCTCCTGGCCCAGCACGATGCCGAATTCGCCGGGCCGGAGCGCGTCGAGCCGGCCGGCCGCCATGTGGCGGCCGAGGCCGGCCACCGCGTCCTCGCGCGCCGGCACGATGCCGCGCACCAGCGCGCCCGACACGTTGCCGTCGAACGACAGCAAGCCCTGCGCCTGCACGTAGGGCGCGGTGGCCTTGACGGTCGGGTCGGCGGCCAGCTCGGCGGCCACCGCCTGCCATTCGCCCAGGCGGTTGTCGCGGCCGGTGACCTGGACGTGCGAGGCGACCTCGAGGATGCGGCCGCGGATCTCGCGCTGGAAGCCGTTCATCACCGACAGCACGGTGATCAGCGCCATCACGCCGAGCGCGATGCCGACCATCGATGCGGCGGAGATAAAGGATATGAAGCCGTTGCGGCGCTTGGCGCGGGTATAGCGCAGGCCGATCAGCCACTCGAATGATTTCACTGGACGGGCTTATGGAACGGGGAGGGCGCAGTGTGCCACACGGCCGCTGCGAACCAAAGCCGGCGCGGTGTTCCGGGCCGTCCCGGCGGCGGCGTTAATACCTAAATTGCAAATGATGCGTAACAAGCGCGATGGTCGTGCGTCTAAATGGTTAAAATGGCCGCCTGACCCAGGCGGTATAGGCATAAGGCAATAATCGGCGAGATGATCGGGACATTAAAAAAACTCTTTGTTTTCGGCCGTGAATCGCGGCTGGAAAAAGCCGTGGAGACGGTGTCGAGCGCGCGGACGCTGGCACCGGTGCAGGCCATGCAGTCGATCGGCGAATGGCTGCATCACGAGAACAGTCGGGCGGCCAACCGCCAGGACGGCCTGGCCGTGCTGCGGGCGATCGACGCCGACCTGCGCGCCATCGTCGAGGCTGCGCTCGCCGGCATGATCGAGGCGCATACCAACCACGCCCGCATGAACCTGCTGCTGCAGACCACGGTGCCGTTCTGCGCCACCATTCTGCATACCTATACCGAGGCGCTTCGGCGCGAGATGGTGGAGACCGCGCGCAAGTCCAACAACGCGCCGCTGGTGCAGGCTGCCGTCGCCAACTGGCTGTACTGGATCGGCCGCGACCACGTGGTGCGCTTCGTGCGCGAGCCCAAGATCGATCGGCTGCCGTGGTTCGAGATCCGTCCCGCCACCGAATTCGCGCTCGGCCTGGGCGGCTCGCTGACGCAGAAGATCGCCCGGCCCGACGGCGAGGCCGGCCGGCTGCAGCGCCAGCTGGCCCACCTGGTGCTGCTGTCGCGCACGCTGACGCCGGACCTGCAGGGCCGCCAGCTGCTGATCGCCGACCGCATCGCCGACAGCCTCGCCAGCTTCATCCGCATCAGCGACGAGCACACTTCCCAGACGCCGTTCGGCCAGGCCAGCGACGACGACAATCCGCCCACCGTGCTGACCCGCATGCCCTCGCAGCTCAAGGCCGAGGGCAAGGGCCTGTTCTACGGCCTGGAGCAGAGCCTGCAGGAACTGATGGCGCTGGAGACCCTGATCGCGACCCAGGGCAAGGTGCCGCAGAAGATGGACCCCGACGGCCGCATCAACCCGGCCGAGGTGCTGGCGGTGATCCGCCACCTGAAGAACCGCTGGAGCGGCCGCGAAGTGAAGCGGATGGCCGAGCGCAAGACGGTCAACGGTTCGCTGATGATCTGCTATGACTTCAACACCGTGCGCCGCATGGTGGTGCAGGCCACCCAGCAGAGCACCGTCAAGACGGTGGAGAGCACGGTCGAGCGCGCCATGGTCGAGGACGTCAGCGCGACCGGCATCGGCCTCAAGCTGGTCAAGCACACCGGCTGGCTGCGGCTGGGCCTCCTGATGGGCGTGAAGACCGACAAGGACACCAACTGGCGGCTCGGCATCGTGCGGCGCGCGGTGGCGCGCAACCACGGCGAGATGATGGCCGGCGTGCAGCTGCTCGGCCGCAATCCCGAGTCGATCCGGCTGACGCGGCAGGCCCGGGTGTCCAACTGGGAGCGGGTGACCGACCAGCAGGCCTGGGACAATCTGCTCGGCCTCTACCTGCGGCCCGAGGCCCTCAACGAGAACCATCACCTGCTGATCGTCGGCAAGGCCGAACTCGAGATCGGCAAGAGCTACGGCGCGCCCGGTACCCGCGAGGGCGACCTGGTGTTCCGAGTGATCTCGCAGCACGAGATCGGCGCCGATTGCGTGTTCTACCGCGCCGAGCGGGTCGCCACCCCGGTGCCCGGCGCGCCGCCGCCGTCGCCGCCGAACGACGGCAAGCTGTCGGTCTGATGCTTACGCTGGTCATCCCCGGCGCACGTTTCGTGCGCCAGTTCGGTTTCGATCCCCTGTCCGACCTGCGCCTGCCGGCCCTGGCCTCGCTGCTGGGCCGCGCCGAGCGCGCGGCGCAGCCGGGCCGGCCGGCCGAGCGATGGTTGCGCGAGCGCTTCGGCGCCGCCGAGGTCTCGGCCGCCGCATTGACGCTGGCGGTCGATGCGCCCGATGCGCCGGCCGGCCACTGGCTGCGTGCCGACCCGGTCCACCTGCGGCCCGACCGCGACCGCGCGCTGCTGTTCGACGCCAGCGCCTTCGACCTCGACGCCGGCGAGGCCGCCCAGCTGGTGGCCGGCCTCAATGCGCTGTACGCCGCCGACGGCCTGCATTTCCTCGCCGCCACGCCGACGCGCTGGTACCTGCGGCTGGCCGAGCCGGCGGCGATCGCCACCACGCCGCTGGCCGAGGCCGCCGGGCACGACATCCGGCCCTGCCTGCCGGCCGGGCCCGATGCGCTGCGCTGGCATCGTTTGCTCAACGAAATCCAGATGTACCTCTACAGCCACCCGGTCAACGATGCGCGCGAAGCGCGCGGCCTGCTGCCGGTCAATTCGGTCTGGCCCTGGGCGAAGGCGCCGCGCCAAGCGGCCTGGCCCGGCCCTGGCCACGGCTGTGGGCCGATGCGCCGCTGGCGCGCGGCCTGGCCTGCGCCGCCGGGGTCGAGATGGCCGCCTTGCCGGCCGGTTTCGACGCCGGCCGCGCCGATGGCCTGGTCTGGCTCGATACGCTGGAGCGCTTCGTGCGCAACGGCGACCTGAACGGCTGGCGCGCCGAGTTCGAACGGCTCGAAGCGGCCTGGTTCGTGCCCTTGCTGGCGGCCTGGCGCGGCGGCGCGCTGCCGGCCTGCGAGCTGCTGCTGCCCGGCGAGGGCCAGACGCTGGCGGCGCGGCTCGAGCCGGCTGCGCGCTGGAAGTTCTGGCGCCGTCCGGCCGAGCCGTCCCGGCTGCTGGCCGAGCCCGCGCCGGCCGTCCCCGCTTGAGCCGCCTTGCCGGCCGTCGAGTTGCGAATCCGCTGATCCGATGCGCCGGCGAGCGTAGCGAGGCTCCCCGCCGGCGGGGATGAATCGAGGGTGAGCCGCTGCTTCAGCCCGAACCCATGGCCAGCGCCCGGGTTTCCCGGGCGCATGCGCCGACCGTCGAATCCGATCCAAAGCAATCAAGTTTCACAAGGCTCATGCGTATCCTCAATCGCTCCATTCCTCCCGACGCCGAGCGTGCACTGCTCGCCGCCGGCCTGCACCCGGTCGAGGCGCGCGTCTACGCGGCGCGCGGCATCGCCGATCCGGCCGAGCTGGAGACCGAGTTCAAGCACCTGCTGCCGGCGGCCGGCCTCAAGGGCATCGAGGCTGCGGCGCGGCGACTGGCCGACGCGATCGCGCGGCAGGAGCGCATCCTGGTGGTGGCCGACTACGACGCCGACGGCGCGACCGCCTGCGCCGTGGCGCTGCGCGGCCTCGGCGCCATGGGCGCGGTGGTCGACTTCATCGTGCCCAACCGCTTCGAATACGGCTACGGCCTCACGCCCGAGATCGTCGAGCTGGCCGCGACGCACAAGCCGGCGCTGATCGTCACCGTCGACAACGGCATCGCCAGCGTGGCCGGGTGGAGCGCGCCCGTGCGCTCGGCATCGAGGTGCTGGTCACCGACCACCACCTGCCCGGCGACGCGCTGCCCGAGGCGCTGATCGTCAACCCGAACCAGCCCGGCTGCACGTTCGCCAGCAAGCACCTGGCCGGCTGCGGCGTGATGTTCTACACGCTGCTGGCGCTGCGGGCCGAACTGCGCAGCCGCGACGCCTTCGCCAGCCGGCCCGAGCCGAACCTGGCCGACCTCCTGGACCTGGTCGCGCTCGGTACCGTGGCCGACGTGGTGCGGCTCGACGGCAACAACCGCATCCTGGTCGAGCAGGGCCTGCGCCGCATGCGCGCCGGCCGCGCCCAGCCGGGCCTGCTGGCGCTGTTCCAGGCGGCCGGCCGCGAGCCGCGCCGCGCCAGCGCCTTCGACCTCGGCTTCATGCTCGGCCCGCGCCTCAACGCCGCCGGCCGGCTCGACGACATGAGCCTGGGCATCGCCTGCCTGCTGGCCGACGATGCCGGCGCGGCGCTCGACATGGCGCGCGAGCTCGACCGGCTCAACCGCGAGCGGCGCGGCATCGAGGCCGAGATGCAGGACATCGCCCAGGCCAAGCTCGACGCCATCGCGGTCGGCGACTGCTATGGCCTGACGGTGTTCGACCCCGAGTTCCACCAGGGCGTGGTCGGCCTGGTCGCCAGCCGGCTCAAGGATCGCCACCACCGGCCGACCATCGTGTTCGCCAGCGGCATGGAAGGCGAGGTCAAGGGCTCGGGCCGCTCGATCGCCGGCCTGCACCTGCGCGACGCGCTCGACCTGGTCAGCAAGCGCGAGCCCGGCCTGATCGCCAAGTTCGGCGGCCACGCCATGGCGGCCGGCCTGACGCTGGCCGATCCGGCCGGGGTGGAGCGCTTCCGCGCCGCCTTCGAGGCGGTCTGCCGCCAGTCGATGAGCGAGACCGCGCTGACCCGAACCATCGAGGTCGACGGCGAGCTCGACCCGCTGGCGATGAACATCGAGCTGGCCGAACGGCTCGACCGCCGCGTCTGGGGCCAGGGCTTCCCGGTGCCGAGCTTCGTCGGCCGTTTCCGCGTGCGCAGCCAGCGCGTGGTCGGCGAGAAGCACCTGAAGCTGCAGCTCGAAGGGCCGGGCGGCCAGTTGTTCGAAGCGATGCGCTTCCAGCATGCCGAGCCCCTGGCGGATATGATCGAGGCGGTGTACCAGCTGTCGGTCAACGAGTGGCAGGGGCGGCGCAGCCTGCAGCTGCTGGTCGAACATACGCTGTAGCAGCGGTCGACTTCGTAGGTCGGGCTTTATGCCCGACCTACAATGGCCCGGTCCGCACCAACAATCGAAATCGAACCCGGTTCATCCATGTCCAACAAACGCATCCTGCACGGCTTCCATGCCGTCACCGCCCGCCTGGCCCGCCTGCCCGACAGCGTGCTCGAGCTCTACGTCGCGCGCGGCCGCCACGATCCACGCATGGCCGAGCTGCTCAAGCTGGCCGAGCGGCAGGGCCGCCGCGTGATCCCGGCCGATCCGGCCCGGCTCGACGGCCTGGCCGGCCACCAGCGCCACCAGGGCGTGGCGGCCGTGATCGACGCCAACAAGACCTTCATGTCGCTCGAGGACGTGCTCGAAGACCTGGCCGAACCGCCGCTGCTGCTGGTGCTCGACGGCGTCACCGATCCGCACAACCTCGGCGCCTGCCTGCGGGTGGCCGACGCGATGGGCGTGCACGCGGTGATCGCGCCGAAGGACAAGTCGGTCGGCATCACCGCCACCGTCTCCAAGGTGGCCTGCGGCGCGGCCGAGGTGCTGCCCTACATCGTGGTGACCAACCTGGCCCGCACGCTGCGCGACATCAAGGACGCCGGCATCTGGATCGCCGGCACCGACATGGACGCCGACACCGACCTGTTCCACTTCGACCAGACCGGGCCGCTGGCCTGGGTGATGGGTGCCGAGGGCCACGGCATGCGCCGGCTCACGCGCGAGCACTGCGACGTGCTGGTCAACATCCCGATGTTCGGCACGGTCGAGAGCCTCAACGTTTCGGTCGCCAGCGGCATGTGCGTGGCCGAGAGCCGCCGCCAGCGCGTGCGCGCGGCCGAGGCCGCGGCGAAGGCATGAACGGGCTGGCCGCGCTCGAACCGGTCGCGCTCGACGGGCGGACGGGGGCGGGCGTGGCGGTGTGGCGGCTGAGCTTCGACCTCGCGGCCGAGCTGAGCCGCAGCCAGCTCGACGGTCTCGACGCGGCCGAGCGTGCCCAGGCGGCGCGCTACTACCGCCAGGCCGACCGCGTGCGCTTCGCGCTGACCCGGCTGACGCTGCGGCGCCTGCTCGGCGAGCGGCTGGGCCGGCCGCCGGCGGCCATCCAGTTCCAGGCCGGGCCGCACGGCAAGCCGGGCCTGGCCGGCGGCGAGCTGCCGCATTTCAACGTCTCGCATGCCGGCGGCCACGCGCTGATCGCGCTGGCCGAGTCGCAGCCGGTCGGCATCGACCTCGAACGCCACGACGCCAGCCGCTCGCTCACCGGCCTGGCCGGCGAGATTTTCACCGCGGCCGAGCAGCGGCATTGCCGCGGCGGCGCCGAGCTGGCGGCGTTCTACGACATCTGGTCGGGCAAGGAGGCGGTGCTCAAGGCCTGGGGCGTCGGCATCGGCGAATTGCTGCCGGCGCTGACGGCGCTGCCGCTGGCCGACGGCCGCTATGCGCTGTCGCTGCACGGCGCCGACTGCCGGGCGACGCAGGCCTGGCGCTTGCCCGCACCGGCCGGTTATTCGGCCGCGCTGGCATCGGGCGAGCGGGCCTGAAGGCCGCAGCGCCGGCGCCTTCGCGCCGCCACCCACCCGGGTGAATCACCAGGGGCCGCACCGGTCGTCCCGGTGTTCGCACCAGTTCCGCGCTTGCGCCCGATCCGGACAATAGGCATCGGTCCCCTCGTCCCGCGACGGTCGGCCGAATCGACGGTCTGCAGGCCCGCCTGTACGCCGCCCGCCTTCACCCCGCAGCGCGAGCACGCATCATGGCCCAGCCCGTACCGGAACGCGTCCTGATCCTCGTCGACGACGAGCCGAGCATGTTGTCTTCGCTGGCGCGGCTGTTCCGCTACGACGGCTACCGCATCCGCACCGCGCCGTCGGGCGAGGCCGGGCTGGCCCTGCTGCAGGCCGACCCGGTGGCGGTGGTGCTGTCCGACCAGCGCATGCCGCAGATGGACGGCACCACCTTCCTGGCCGAGGTCGAGCGCCGCTTTCCCGATACCGTCCGGCTGATCCTGACCGGCTACGGCGGGATCGACCAGCTGATCGAGGCGGCCGATCGCGGCACGGTGTGGAAATTCCTCAGCAAGCCGTGGAACAACGACCAGCTGCGCATGCAGATCGCCGCCGCCTTCGAGCGGCTCGAACTGCTGCTGCGCCAGGACGGTTTCCGGCCCGGGCCGCCGCGCGGCGGCGGCGCCGAGCCGGCCATCCTGCCGGCCGCGATCTTGCAGCTGTCGTCCGATTGCCGCGTGCTGACGCTCAACGACCAGGCCTGCCGGCTGCTGCCCGGCGGCGAGACGCTGGCCGGCCGGCTGCTCGATGCGCCATGGGCCGCGCCGCTGCGGCAACTGGCCGGCACGGTGGCGCGCCAGCGGCTGCCGCTGTGCACGCCGTGCTGGCTGGCGGGGCGCGATTTCCAGGCGGTCTGCCTGCCCGAGCCGGAAGCCTGCCTGCGGCTCTGCCTCTATCCGGTCGGCACGGATATGCAAAGGGCCGCGGCCTGACGGCGGCGGCCCGCTCTTCTCCAATTCCAGTCCGGCATCAAGTCGGGGCGTCGAGCCCGTCCAGCAGCAGCGCCAGCCGCAGCGGATCGGGCGTCCCGGCCGCCAGCAGCAGCGCCAGCGCCCGCAGGCCGCGGCCGGCTGCCGCGCCGTGGCGGTCGGCCTCGCCCAAGCCGGCCTCCACTTCGGCCCGCAACTCGGCCAGCCGGCCGGCGGCGTGATGCTGCCGCAGCCGCTCGACCCGCGCAGACCAGTCCGGCGAGGCCGCTGCCGGGCCGGTTACCGGCTGAGCGTCCGCACCGGTTGCCGCGGCGGGCGGCGCCTGGCCGGCCAGCGCGGCGCGCAGCGCGGCGGCCGTCACCGGTTTGGGCAGCACATCGTCGAATCCCAGTTCGAGCAGGGCGGCCCGGTCGGCCGGGCGGTCGACGAAGGTCATCGCTACCAGGCGCGCCACGCCGTGGCGGCGCAATAGCGGGAGCAGGTCGGCGCTGTCGCCGTCGGGCAGGCGGCGGTCGAGCAGGGCGCAGTCGAACGCTTGCGGCGAGGCCAGCAGCGCGCGCGCCTCGTCGAGGCTGGCGGCGTTGCAGGCGGTGGCGCCGGCGCGATCCAGCAGACGCTGCAGAACCATCCGGTTGACCGCATTGTCCTCGAGCAGCAGGACGCGGAGACCGGCGGCGCCATCAGGTGTGGGATCGGTGGTCATACGGTGCGGTAGGGAAGGGCGCGACGATTCCATCCTATGCCTTCCCGCCCGGTTTTGCCCGCGCGCGGCCGGGGCACGCGGCTGGCGTTGATGGCTGCGCCATGCGATGGCTTGGTCAGAGTTGTCAGGTCGCCGTGACGCGCGACGAAGCACGCCCCATTCACTCCTGGATCTCCTGCAGATGCCGGCCAGCGGCGCATCCATGCAGGCGCCCATGGCCCCGATCTTATTGATTAGAATAATGAGAAGCATTATCATTTAAATTCACACAATAAACGACGCAAAACCACGGTTTGCGTTATATGGCCGCGCCGCCCGCCACGCCGGGTTTTCCTCCGCCGATCACTGCCGCCTCGGGCCCCCGAGCCCCGGCCTGCGCGAGCAGGCGGCCGGCGCCGGAGCGGACCGGTTCCAGATGTCCTTCGTTTTCACTGTAAAAAAGCCCAGGGAGTTCACGCACCATGAGTAAGCCCACTGCCGCCAGGCAGCGCAGTCACCTGTTCCTCGCCACCCGGCTGGCGCTGGCCGGCCTGGCCGGGATCGCTGCATCCGGCGCCCATGCCGAGGACGAGGTCACGCTGCCGACCATCACGGTCACCGGCGAGAAGATCGACCGCAGCCAGCAGGCCACCACCACCGCGGTGACCGTGTTCCAGACGCCGAAGGTCGACGACGGCCAGAACCACAGCATCAACGACCTGGCGCAGGAAGTGCCCAACGCCACCCACAATGCCGCCGGCGGCATCAACGTGCGCGGCGTGGCCGGTTCCGGCCCGACCACCGGGGTGTTCACCTTCATCTCCGGCGCGCGGCCGCGCCTGAGCACCACGGTCGACGGCGCGGCGGAAACCTGGGCCGGCCAGCAATACCTGGACGTGGGCCTGTGGGACGTCGAGCAGGTCGAAGTGCTGCGCGGCCCGCAGTCGACCATCCAGGGCCGCAACGCCATCGCCGGCGCGGTGGTGGTGAACAGCAAGGATCCGTCGTTCACGCGCGAGGGCGCGGTGCGCGTCGGCGCCGAGAACGAGGACGGCCGCGCCTACCTGGCCGGCATGCTGTCCGGCCCGGTGGTGGCCGACGAGCTGGCGTTCCGGCTGGCGGCCGAGGTCGCCAAGGGCCATGGCTTCATCGACTACGACGGCGCCTTCCCGTGGGATCCGTCCGAAGTGCAGAACCACACCGTGCGCGCCAAGCTGCTGTGGACGCCGAGCGCGGCGCCCGACTTCAAGGCCAAGCTGACGCTGGTGAACCGCGCCTACGACGGCGAGTACCTGAACCGCATCGAAGCGCCGTGCAGCAGCGCCGATTGCAGCAACGACAAGGATCTGTTCGAGCGCTACGCCTTCTACGGCAAGACCTCGAACACCCGCCGGCAGGATTCCAAGGGCAACACCGCCAACATCGACCTCGACTACCGGTTCAGCACGGCGGTCAGCGGCCACCTGCTGTACAGCCACGGCAACGACAAGCTGCACTTCGACGAATCGGGTGCCGAGCGCTTCTACCTGGACCAGGATCAGAAGAGCAACACGCTGGAAGGCCGCCTGGTGTTCGATCCCAGGGATGGCCGCATCAGCGGCGTGGCCGGCCTGTACTACTTCGACCGCAAGCAGAACCTGATCGCCGCCGACGACTTCGCGGTGACCTTCGCCGGCGACGACAAGGTCGAGACCGTGGCCGGCTATGGCGAAGCCACCGTCGGCCTGGCCGAGCGCCTCGACCTGGTCGCCGGCGCCCGCGTCGAGCGCGAGAAGCAGAAGCGCGACCTCGACGCCTGGCCCGGCATGCCGTGGGCCGGCAAGGTCGACACCGACAAGGGCGAGACCATGTTCCTGCCCAAGCTCGGCCTGCAGTACACGCTGCAGGGCACCACGCTGGGCTTCACCGCGCGCAAGGGCTACAACCCCGGCGGCGGCGGCCTGGACTGGGTGACCAGCGCCTACTACGAGTACGCCAAGGAAGAGGTCGTCACCTACGAGGCGAGCTCGCGCTCGGTGCTGCTGAACAACCGCCTCAGCGTCAACGCCACCGCTTTCTACAACGAGTACAAGGGCTACCAGGCGCTCTACAACCGCCGTCTGGTCAACATCGGCAAGGGCAACAGCTACGGCCTGGAAGTCGATGCCGCGACCCGCGTCTCGCCGAGCCTGAGCCTGTACGGCGCGATCGGCCTGCTGCACACCGAGGTGAAGGACGGCGGCGTCCACGGCAAGGCGATCGAGGGCAACGAGTTCGATTCCGCGCCGTCGATGACCGCCAACCTCGGCTTCAAGCAGAAGTTCGCCGATCACTGGTACCTGGCGGGCAACGTCAGCTACACCGGCGAGTATTTCTCCGGCATCGACAACGACCGGCGCGAGCAGGCCGGCGACTACGTGCTGGCCAATCTGCAGGCCGGCTACGACCGCGATGCCTTCAGCGTGCGCGTCTACGTGAAGAACCTGTTCGACCAGGACGTGATGTACGCCAAGGACATCGGCAGCGAGCGCTGGCCGAAGACCGGCGAGGTGATCGTCGGCGACGTCGGTGCGCCGCGCACCTTCGGCGTGACGCTCGACTACTGGTTCTAAGGGTTTCGCGCCCGTATGCCCTGCCGGGGCGCAAGTCCCGGCACGGGCCGAGGCCCGCCGCAAGAACGGATGGCGGGTCCGCCCCGGCCTGGAATCGGGCGGAACACCGAATAAATAAAAGCAGGAGGAAGGTCTTGGAATTCAATCGGGCAGCGCCGCGCACGGCGGCGAGGCTGGCGGCGGCCGAGGTCGGCCAGCCGCATTGGTGGCAGGCGCTGGTCGAAGCCGGCGTGCCGCTGCAGGAGCCGGTATCGGACCGCACGGTCTGCGCGACCTTCGTCTGGCGCGATCCGCACGGCGACGAGACGCGCTCGGATACCCGCCGCGTCTACGTCGACGTCAACTCGGTGACCGATCACCACAGCCCCGATCCGCAGTCGCTGGCGCGCATCGCCGGCACCGACGCGTGGTTCTGGCAGGTCGAGCTGCCGGCCGACTGGCGCGGCAGCTATGCCTTCATCCCGGTCGGCGCCAAGGATCTGCCGCCGGCCTTCGAGGGCGACGCCGAGGCGCGCAATCGGGCGCAGCGGCACTGGTGGCGCTCGATCATGGACCGCGCGATCGCCGATCCGCTCAATCCGCGCGGCCACCGCAGCAACTGGGGCGCGGCGCTGTCGGCGCTGCACTTGCCGCAGGCGCCGGACCAGTCGGCCTGGCAGGCGGTCGACGCCGCCATGGCCGCCGGGACGGCGCCCGCGGCCGACCTGGCCCGGCTGCGCCAGCTCGACTGGAACGGCCGCCGCGTCTGGCTCTACGCCACGGCCCCTCCGGCGGCCGGCCCGCGGCCGGCGGAGGGCCGGCCCCCGGAGCGCCGGCCGCGCGTGCTGCTGCTCGACGGCCAGGGCTGGTTCGAGCGCGGCATCGCCGCGGCGCTCGATGCCGACACCGCCCGCGGCCGCCTGCCGCCGGCCGACTACGTCCTGATCGAATCGCTCGACCGCGAAGCCGAGTTCGGCTGCCGGCCGGCGTTCTGGCAGGCGCTGCAGGACGAGCTGCTGCCGCGGCTCGACCGTTTCGCGCCGGCCGGCGCCGCCGCGACCGTAGTGGCCGGCCAGAGCCTCGGCGGCCTCGGTGCGATGTACGCCGGCCTGCACTGGCCCGAGCGCTTCGGCCGGGTGCTGAGCCAGTCCGGCTCGTTCTGGTGGCCCAAGGTCGACCTGCTGCAGGCGCCGCCGGGCGAGCCGTGCGCGCGCAAGCCCGGCAGCCGCGGCCGGCTGGCCGAGCAGCTGGACGCCGGTGAGCTCGGCCGGGGCGGCCGGCTCAAGGTCTGGCTCGAAGTCGGCAGCCGCGAGGACGTGATGATCGACGTCAACGACAGCCTGTGCGACGCGCTGCGCGACGCCGGCCACACGGTGCGCTACCGCCTGTTCGAAGGCGGCCACGACGGCCTGTGCTGGCGCGGCGGCCTGCTCGACGGCCTGGCCTGGCTGCTGGCCGACTGAGCCGCGCGGCGCCGCCCATTCCCACCCGATCCCAATGCAGGACGCCCGGCCCGCTGCGGCCCGGGCGCATCGACCCAGGAGAACCGAACATGAGCACCGAACAGCTGAACCCCTTCGACGACGAGAGCCAACCCTTCCTGGTGCTGGCCAATGCCCAGCAGCAGCACAGCCTGTGGCCGACCTTCGCCGCGGTGCCGGCCGGCTGGCGGGTGGTGCTGGGGCCGGACAGCCGCGCCGCCTGCGTCGACTGGCTCGAACGCAACTGGACCGATATCCGGCCGCTGGCCGTGCGCGGCGCCTGACGCCGTCCGCACTTCCGTAGGAGCGGCTTCAGCCGCGAACGGGCTGGCGATGCACCGGCGATTCGCGGCTGAAGCCGCTCCTACGAACACCACGGCCTGCGTCTCGCCTTCGCTCGCGCCGGCCCCCTGGTACCCCCACCTCACCGAGGTCAAGAATCGTGTTGAGCACTGCCCAGTCCCACCCCATCCCCGCCGCCGACACCGCGCTGCCGCTGGCCGGCGCCCAGCCCGGCATCTGGCTGGCCGACCAGATCGCCGCCATCCGCAACGGCTACACCGTGGCCCACTACGTCGAGATCGACGGCGCCATCGATCCGCGCTGCCTGGCCGAGGCGATCCGCCAGGGCCTGGCCGAGGCCGACACCGTGCATGCGCGGGTGGTCGAAAGCGCCGACGGCCCGCTGCAATACCTGCCGCCCGCCCGCAGCGTCGAAGCCTGGGGCGAGGCGCTGGCCGCACCCGAATACCTCGACCTCAGCGCCGGCGCCGATCCGCTGGCCGCCGCCCACGCGCTGATGCAGGCCGACCTGGCCCGTCCGCTGCCGGCCGACGCCGCCGAGCCGCTGTACCGCCACCTGCTGCTGCGGGTGGCCGCCGGCGAGGGCGGCGAGCGCTGGTTCTGGTACCAGCGCTACCACCACCTCTGCGTCGACGGCTACAGCTTCGCCGCGCTGACCCGCCGCATGGCCGAGCTCTATGCCGCGCTGCGCCGGGGCCGCGCGATCGGCGACAGCCCCTTCGTGCCGTTCGCCCGGGTGGTCGACGAATACGCCGCCTACCGCGCCGGCGAGGCTTGTGCGCGCGATGCGGCGTTCTGGCGCGACTACGCCGCCGGCCTCGCCGCGCCGGTCTCGTTGTCGAGCCGCGACGCGCGTGCGGCGCAGACCTTCGCCAACGTCGAGGTGCTGCGCCAGCGCCTGCAGCTCGACGCCGGCCGGCTGGCGCGGCTGGCCGAGCAGGGCCGCGCGCTGCAGGTCAGCGCCGCCGAGATGGCGATGGCGGCGGTGTTCGCCTACCTGCACCGGATGAGCGGCGAGACCCGGCTGGTGGTCGGCGTGCCCTTCATGCGCCGTATGGGCTCGGTCGCGGTGCGCGCCACCGGCCCGGTGGTCAACGTGCTGCCGCTGCAGCTCGAGGTCGACCCGGCCCGCGGCCTCGGCGCGCTGGCGCAGCAGCTGTCGGCCGAACTGCGCCGCGTGCGCCGCCACGAGCGCTACGATGCCGAACAGATCCAGCGCGATCTCGGCCTGGTCGGCTCGCGCCGCGCGCTGTACGGCCCCACGCTCAACCTGAAGATCTACGACCAGTCGCTCGATCTCGACGGCGTGGCCGGCACCACCCACCTGCTGGCCGCCGGTCCGGTCGAGGACCTCGAATTCGGCCTGTGGCACGAGGGCGAGGCGCTGACGCTGGAGCTGGCGGCCAATCCGGCCCGCTACGGCGCCGACGAGCTGGCGCTGCACCGCGACCGGCTGGCCGACTTCCTGGCCGCGCTGCTGCGCGACGACGCGGCGCCGCTGGCCGCGGTCGAGCTGCTCGGGGCCGCCGAGCGCGCGGCGCTGGCGCAATGGTCGCAAGGCCCGCGACTGGCGCGGCCGGCCGAGCTGGCGACGGTGCTCGACGCCTTCCAGGCCACCGTCGCCGCCCACGGCGCGGAACGCGCGCTGGTCTGCGGCGATGAGGCGCTCGATTTTGCCGCGCTGTCGGCCCGCGTCGCCCGGCTGGGCCGCCTGCTGATCGCCGAGGGCGCCGGCCCAGACCGGGTGGTGGCGGTCGCGCTGCCGCGCGGCGCCGACGCGGTGGTCGCCATCCTGGCCGTGCTGGCTTCCGGCGCCGCCTACCTGCCGCTCGACCTCGACTACCCGGCCGAGCGGCTGGCGCGCATGTGCGAGGACGCCCGGCCGATCCTGCTGCTGACTCACGCCGGCCTGGCCGCACGGCTGCCGCAGGTCGAACGCCTGGTCGCGCTCGACGACGCGGCCGTGGCGGCCCGGCTGGCTACGCAGCCGGCCGGCCCGATCGCCGACGCCGAGCGCGCCGCGCCGCTGTCGGCCGAGCACCTGGCCTACCTGATCTACACCTCCGGCTCGACCGGCACGCCCAAGGGCGTGATGGTGCGCCACGGCGGCCTGCTCAACCTGCTGCTGTCGCATCGCGCCGGCTTCTACGGCGAGACGCTGCGCAGGCTCGGCGGCCGCCGGCTGCGCGCGGCGCACACCACCTCGTTCTCGTTCGATGCCTCGTGGGAACAGCTGATCTGGCTGCTGCTGGGCCAGGAGCTGCACCTGTGCGACGAGGAGCAGCGCCGCGATGCGCAGGCGCTGGTCGAGCTGGTGCAGGCGCAGGCCATCGACGCGCTCGACGTGCCGCCCTCGCTGCTGCAGCAGATGCTGGCCGCCGGGCTGATGGACCAAGGCCGCCACCATCCGCTGCTGGCGCTGACCGGCAGCGAGGCGGTGCCGCCGGCGCTGTGGCAGGCGGTGCGCCGGTATCCGCAGCTGGCCGTGCACAACTGCTACGGCCCGACCGAATACACCGTCGATACGCTGACCGCCGCCATGACGGTGGCCGATACGCCGGTGATCGGCCGGCCGGTCGCCAACAGCCGGGTGCAGGTGCTCGACCGCCTGCTGCGGCCGGTGCCGGTCGGCGTGGTCGGCGAGCTCTACGTCGCCGGCGAAGGCCTGGCGCGCGGCTACCTGGACCGGCCGGCGCTGACGGCGGCGCGCTTCGTGGCCGATCCGGCCAGGCAGGGCGGGCTGATGTACCGCAGCGGCGACCTGGTGCGCTGGCGCGCCGACGGCCAGCTCGAATTCATCGGCCGCGCCGACCAGCAGATCAAGGTGCGCGGCTTCCGCATCGAACTCGGCGAAGTCGAGCACGCGCTGGCCAGCCTGGCCGGCGTGACCGGCGCGGTGGTGCTGGCCGAGCCGGCCGGCGCCAGCCACCGGCTGCTCGGTTACTGCACCGTGGCCGACGGCGTATCTGACGACCCGGCAGCGCTGCTGGCGCGGCTGGCCGAGAGCCTGCCCGACTACATGCTGCCGGCCGCGCTGGCGGTGCTGCCGGCCTGGCCGCTGACGGTGAACGGCAAGATCGACCGCCAGGCGCTGCCGCCGATCGCCCCGCCGGCGCGCGCCGCCGGCCGCGCCGCGGCGACCGAGGCCGAGCGGCTGGTCTGCGCCGGCGTGGCGGCCGTGCTCGGCCTGGCCGCGGTCGGCGCCGACGACGATTTCTTCAATCTCGGCGGCGACAGCATCTCGGCCATGGGCCTGGGCACCGAGCTGCGCCGCGCCGGCTGGCTGCTGCGGCCGCGCGACGTCTTTGCCCAGCGCACGCCGGCCCGCATGGCGACCGTGCTGCAGGCGCTGCCGGGCAAGGCCGCCGCGCCGGCCGCCGAAGTGCTCGGCGCGGTCGGCCCGCTGCCGATCGTGCAGTGGTTCGGCGAGCATTACGGCCTCGAGCGTCGCTACGCCCAGGGCGTGCTGCTGCGCATCCCGGCCGAGGTCGAGACCATCCACCTCGAGCAGGCGCTGCACGCATTGCAGCGCGCCCATCCGGCGCTGCGCGCGCGGGTCGAGCACGGCGGCCTGGCCATCGCCGCGCCGGGCGCGGCGCTCGACGGCCGCATCCTGCACGCGGTCGAGTCGCCGGCCGGCGACGAGGCGGCCTTCTCGGCCGCGGCCGAGGCGCAGTTCCGCGCCGCAGCCGCCCGGCTCGATCCGGCCGGCGGGCTGATGCTGCAGGCGGTACGCCTGGCCGACGCAGCCGGCCGCGCATGGCTGGTCCTGGTTCTGCATCACCTGGTGGTCGACGGCGTGTCCTGGCGCATCCTGCTGCCCGAGCTGCGGACCGCCTGCCTGGCCGCCGCGGCCGGCACCGCGCCGCTGATCGCGCGCGAAGACAGTTCGCTGCAGGACTGGGCCGCCGAGCTGGCCGCCCAGCTGCCGGCCCGCCGCGCCGAGCTGGCGATGTGGCGCGGCATGCTGGCCGAGGCGCTGCCGCCGCTGGGCCGCCGCCCGCTCGACCCGGCGCGCGACTGCTACGGCCGCGCGCAGGAGGCGCGCACGCTGCTCGACGCCGAGCTGACCGGCGCGCTGCTGCTGGCGCTGCCGCAGGCCTACCGCGCCAACGTCGAGGAAGTGCTGCTCGGCGCGGTGGCGCTGGCCTGCCGCGACGAATTCGGCGCCACGCGGCTGCGGCTGGCCATGGAATCGCACGGCCGCCAGCCGGCCGACGACTCGACGCTCGACCTCGGCCGCACCGTCGGCTGGCTGACCGCCGAATACCCGGTCGAATTCGACCTGGCCGACGCCGGCGACGGCGCCGCTGCGCTGCGCGCGATCAAGCGTGGCCTGCGCCGCATTCCCGACCGCGGCCTCGGCTACGGCGTGCTGCGCCATCTCGACCCGGACCACGGCCCGGCGCTGGCCGCGCTGGAACAGGCGCACAAGCCGGAGATCCTGTTCAACTACCTCGGTCGCTTTGCAACCGACGCGGGTGACTGGGCGCCGCAGCGCGCAGGCGGCTGCTTCGCCGACGCCTTCGCGGTCGACCTCGACCCGACCATGCCGCTCTTGTACGGCCTGGAACTGAACGTCTTCGTCGAGGAAGCCGCCGACGGCGCGCGGCTGGCGCTCAACTGGAGCTGGGCCGACGGCGTGTTCGACGCCGCCGTGGTCGACCGCCTGCACCACGGCATCGCCCGCCACGCCGCCGCGCTGCGCGCGCTGGCCGAGCAGCAGCCGGCCCGCGCCGCCGATACGCTGGTGGCGGCCGAGACGCTGCCGCGCCAGGGCGAGACGCTGAGCGAGGCCGAGCTGGCCGCGCTGGTCGGGCGCCACGGCCCGCTGGCCGCGGTGCTGCCGGTGCTGCCGCTGCAGGAGGGGCTGCTGTTCCACGCCCAGCTCGGCGAGGCGGCCAGCAAGTACAACTCGATCACCCGGCTCGATTTCCACGGCCCGGTCGACGCCGAGCGGCTGCGCGACGCGCTGGAGGCGGTGCTGCGGCGCCATCCGCAGATGGGCGCGGCCTTCGACGTCGAGCTGCGGCGCGATTCGCTGCAACTGCTGCCGCTGGTCGACGGCGCTGCGCGGCGCTGGCCCTGGCAGGCGCACGAGCTGGCCGGGTTCGACGCGGACGGACAGGCGGCCGAGCTGCGCCGCATCGAGCTGGCCGAGCTGAACCGCGACTTCGCCATCGGCGCGGCCGGCGCCGGCCCGCTGCTCAACGCGGTGCTGGTGGCGCGCGGCGAGGTGAACACGGTGTTCCTGACCGCCCACCACCTGGTGGTCGACGGCTGGTCGACGCCGATCCTGCTGCGCGACCTGCTGCAGGCCTACGGCGACGGCCCGGCCGCGCTGCCGCCGACCCGGGTCGACTACCCGACGGTGGTGCGGGCCTTGGCCGGCCGCGACCTCGGCGCCGCGCGCGAGGCCTGGCGCGCGGCGCTGGCCGGCGTGAAGCCGACGCTGCTGTTCGACGGCGCCACCGCGGCGCCGACGGTGCACGAGCTGGAAATGGCGCTGCCGGCCGAACTCGAGCAGGCGCTGCTGGCGCGCTGCCGCCAGGCCGGCCTGACGCTGAACACCGTGATGCAGGGCGCCTTCGGCGCGCTGCTGTCCCTCCTCAGCGGCCGCGACGACGTGGTGTTCGGCTCGCCGGTCTCGGGCCGTTTCAGCCCGGTCGACGGCATCGCCGAACACGTCGGCCTGTTCAGCAACACCATCCCGGTACGGGTGAAGCTGGAGCCGCGCCGGCCGCTGCTGGACCAGCTGGCCGCGCTGCAGGCGCAGCAGATCCAGCTGCTCGAGCACGACGGCCTGGGCCTGTCGGAGATCCAGCGCATCGCCGGCGTCGCCAAGCTGTTCGACACCCTGCTGGTCAGCGAGAACTACCCGGACGACGGCAGCCTGCATGCGCGCGATTACCACGGCGCCCGGCTGGGCGAGCTGCGCAACCGCGGCTACACCCATTACCCGCTTACGGTGATGGTGCTGCCGGGCGAGCGGCTGCGGCTGATCATCGAATACCGCGACCTGGTGCGCGAGCCGCAACAGCTGGCCGAGCGGCTGCTGGCGCTGCTCGACCACCTGGCCAACCGGCCCGAGCAGCCGTGGTCGAGCTTCGATGCCTTGACCGGCGCCGAACGCGCGCTGATCGACGGCGTCAACGCCACCGGCGCCGACGTGCCGCGGACCACGCTGCCGGCGCTGCTGGCGGCCCAGGCCGCGCGCACGCCGGAGGCGATCGCATTGAGCGATGCGGAGCACCGGCTCAGTTATCGCGAGGTGCGCGCCCATACCGTCCGGCTGGCCTGCCGCATGCAGGCGGCCGGCGTCGGCCTGGGCGAGGTGGTGGCCGTGGCGCTGCCGCGCTCGGTGCTGCTGAGCCTGGCGCTGTACGCCACGGTCGAGGCCGGCGCGGCCTACCTGCCGCTCGACACCGGCTACCCCGACGAGCGGCTGGCCTATATGGTCGGCAATGCGCGGCCGCGGCTGATCGTCACCACTTCCGAGCTGGCGGCGCGCTTCGCGACCATGGGCGAACTGCTGCTGCTCGACGGTCTGGCGGAAATTGAAAACCACGACCCGTCAATGGCGACGCAGACCCATTCCTCCCCTTCAAGGAGGAGGCGAGGAGGGGGATGGGGTTTGATGCCGTCGACACCAACCCCATCCCCAGCCTGCGCCGGCCGCCCCCGGCCCTCCCCTCGAAGGGGAGGGAGACAGCGCTCGAACCTGGACTCACGCCGGCCCACGCCGCCTACCTGCTCTACACCTCCGGCTCCACCGGCAAGCCCAAGGGCGTGCTGGTGTCGCACCAGGCCATCGTCAACCGCCTCTTGTGGATGCAGCACGAGTACGGCATGCAGGCCGACGACGTGGTGCTGCAGAAGACGCCGAGCAGCTTCGACGTCTCGGTGTGGGAATTCTTCTGGCCGCCCATCGTCGGCGCCCGGCTGCACATGGCGCCGCCCGAGTCGCACCGCGACCCCGAGGCGCTGCTGCGGCTGATCGAGGACGAGCAGGTCAGCACCGCCCACTTCGTGCCTTCGATGCTGGCGGCCTTCGTCGGCCACCTCGACGGGCTGGACCGCGCCGGCCCCGGCGCCACGCTGCGGCGGGTGTTCTGCAGCGGCGAGGCGCTGTCGCGCGAGCTGGCCGACGGTTATGCGCGCCGCATCGCCGCGCCCTTGCACAACCTGTACGGGCCGACCGAGGCGGCGGTCGACGTCACCTACAAGGCCGCGGCCGACGATGACCTCGACAGCCGCCTGGCCGCCAGCGTGCCGATCGGCAAGCCGGTGTGGAATACCCGCCTGCGCATCCTCGACGGCTATCTGCGGCCGGTGCCGGTCGGCGTGCCGGGCGAGCTCTATCTCGCCGGCGTGCAGCTGGCCGACGGCTACCTGAACCGGCCCGACCTCAGCGCCGGGCGCTTCGTGGCCGACCCCTGGGGCGAGGGCGAGCGCATGTACCGCACCGGCGACGTGGTGCGCTGGCTGCCGGGCGGCGACGTCGAATACCTCGGCCGCAGCGACGACCAGCTGAAGATCCGCGGCCAGCGCATCGAGCTCGGCGACATCGAGGCGGCGCTCTCGGCGCTGCCCGGCGTGGCGCGCGCGGTGGTGCACGCCCGCGTGCTCGGCGGCCAGACCGCGGCGGCCGGCATGGATGCGCGCCAGCTGGTCGGCTACGTGATCGCGGCCGACCCGCAGGCCGAACTCGATACCGCTGCACTGCGTGCCGCGCTGGCCGCCACGCTGCCGGCCCATATGGTGCCGGTGGCGGTGGTGCGGCTCGCGGCCTTCCCGCTCAGCGCCAACGGCAAGCTCGACCGCAAGGCGCTGCCCGAGCCGTCGGCCGCCGCGGCCGCCGGCCGGGCGCCGCGGCCGGGGCTGGAAAGCCAGTTGGCCGGCGTGTTCGCCCGCCTGCTCGATCTGCCGGCGGTGCAGGCCGAGGACGATTTCTTCGCCCTCGGTGGCCATTCGCTGCTGGCCATGCGGCTGGCGGCCGAGCTGCGGCGCGAGCTGGGCCGGCCGGTCTCGGTCGGCCAGATCATGGTGTCGCCGACGGTGGCCAAGCTGGCCGCCGTGCTGTCGGACGCCGCCGCGGCCGGCGACCCGGCCAACGCCGGCTTCGGCGAGGTGCTGCACCTGCGCGGCGGTCGCGGCCGGCCGCTGTTCTGCATCCACCCGGCCTCCGGCTTCGCCTGGCAGTACAGCGCCTTCGCCCGCCACCTGCCGGCCGAGCTGCCGCTGGTCGGCCTGCAATCGCCGCGCCCGCACGGCGCCATCGCCGCCAGCGCCGATCTCGATGCGATGTGCGGACAGCACCTGGCCACGTTGCGCCGCATCCAGCCCGAGGGGCCGTACCACCTGGTCGGCTACTCGCTCGGCGGCACCATCGCCCAGGGGCTGGCGGCGCGGCTGCGAGAAGCCGGCGAGGAGGTCGCCTTCCTCGGCCTGTTCGACACCTATCCGCCCGAGGGCCAGGACTGGAGCGGCCCGACCGAGGAAGAGGCGCGCTCCGAGGTCGACCGCGAGCAGGCCCAGTTCATGGCCGCCACCGAGGAGGCCGCCGACGAGTTCATGCTGCGCGAGAAGACCGAGATGTTCGGCCATATCGTGGCCAACTATCAGGACGCGGTACGCATCCTGTCGCAGGCGCGCACCCGGCGCTTCGACGGCGAGGCGACGCTGTTCGTCGCCAGCCGCACCCTGCCGGCCGGCTGGGATCCGCGCGGCAGCTGGGCGGACTACCTCGGCGGGCTGGAGGTGCACGAGCTCGACTGCGCCCACGAGGACATCCTCGACCCGGCCACGCTGGAGACGCTGGGGCCCTTGCTGCGCGAGCGGCTGGCGCGGGTGGCAACGCTGGGCTGACATGCCGGCCGACATGGCGCAGGAGCGGCTTCGGCCGCGAATGGTCGTGCATCTCTGCCGCCATTCGCGGCTGAAGCCGCTCCTACGCTGCTCGGCCATCGCAGGTCGGACTTCCGCGGGTAGGGGGCACGCTTTCCAGCCTACGCGCTAGCGATCGGCCCAACGCGGAGACCGGGTCCGCGCCATGTTCACCGCGTGGGCACGAAGGACGTGGCCCCCTAGGGCGTGCGTGTTCCACTGCCGTCGGCTGCAGGCCGCGCGTCGCGGCCGAAGGAGGCGAACAGCTCGCCCATGCCGACCGTGCGGGCCTCGCTGCCGCGCAGTTCGTGGCGGCGCCAGAACGGCACCTGCGGATGCTCGTGGTGCTCGTAGTGCGACCACGAGCAGTGCGGCGTGATCAGGATGCGCTGCCACCAGTTGGCCTGCACGCGGTGGGTGGACGGCGTGCCGACGTGCTCGGTCCAGGTCCGCAGCCGGAAGAAGCCCCAGAACGAGGTCAGCAGCGCCAGCGCCCATACCGCGATCACCACGTCGAGGCCGAGCAGGTGCAGCGCGCCGCCGACCGCCGCCCACCAGGCCAGCGGCCCGAGCCAGCTGCGCGGGCCGGACTTGCCGAGCAGCCAGTAGGCCTTGGCCACCTCCACCACGCCGAAGCCGATCAGATCGAGCAGGAAGTAGCGCACGATGCGGCCGCGCGTCATCGGCAGCGCCCATTGCCGCCGGCTCCAGCGCTGCTTGAACAGCAGTTCCGGGTCGCGCTCGGTGGTGAAGTGGCGGTGATGGTCGAGGTGGAAGCTGCGGAAGTCGTGCAGGCCGGTCAACAGCGGCCAGAAGCACAGCAGCTCGGAGGCCAGGTCGTTGACGCGGCGGCTGCGGGCGGCGGCGAAGTGGGCGCCGTCGTGGCCGAGCACGCCGAGACCGTGCTGGCGGCTGCCGATCAGCACCGTGACCAGCGCCCACACCGCCAGGCGGTCGGCGGCGAGGCCGAGCGCGAACAGGCCGGCGATGGCGGCCCACTCGGCCAGCGCCGGCAGCAGCCACTTGTGGAATTTCCGCTCGGCCAGCGCGCGGCCGGCGAGCGGGCCGGGCGAGCCGCCAGCGCGGTCCGCCTCGGCCCGCTTGCCGGTGGACTGCCGCGGCGAGGCGCCGGCGACGGGCCGGCGTCCGCGCCCGCCGGGGCAAAGCCAGGCCGGCGATCTCGCCGCCGGGATGCGATAGGCGCAGCCAGCCATGGAGGCGCTCCTTCGATGAGCCACGTCGGGAAGCCGCAGCGGCGGACCGCGCAGCGGCATGTCGTGCCGGGCGCGGGACGCCGGTTGCGGCGGGGATTCAGCGGGAGTCCCGGTGCGAAGTGCGCAGGGGCGGCGCGGCGGCCTGGATGGGGTGGCGCATGATTCCTCCTGGTCTGGCTAGGTCTTGTAAGCCGTGTATAGACCAGGCGCGCCCGGCTGCCGGACCGGGCTCCGACGGACGGCCGGCCGCCGGCCCGGCCGGCGCGGTGCTGCTATAACGATGGCATGTTCCCGAGCCAGGCCCGACGCATGCGCATCCTGCTTTCCCTGCTCGCCGGCCTGTGCCTGGCCGCCGCGGCCGGCGCCGCCGACCGGGTGGTCTACCCGGCGCCCGAGGGCGCCAACGACGTGCGCCACGACGACAAGCTGGCCTATCTCAAGGGGGCGCTCGAACGTACCCGGCCGCAGTACGGCGACTACACGCTGCAGCCGGCCCGCACGGTGATGAACAAGGCGCGGCAGCTGGTCTCGCTGGCCGAGGGCAAGGAACTGACGCTGGCCTGGGGCAGCACCTCGCTGGAGATGGAACGCGACTACCTGCCGGTCCGCATCCCGCTGCGCAAGGGCCTCGGCGGCTACCGCATCGCGCTGATCGCCCGCGGCCGCCAGGCCGAGTTCGACCGCGTGCGCAGCCTGGACGACCTGAAGCGCTTCAGCATCGGCCAGGGCAACGGCTGGGCCGGCAACGCGGTGCTGACGGACGCCGGCCTCAACGTGGTCACCAGCAGCTACGACAGCCTGTTCCGCATGGTGGCGATGCGCCGCATCGACCTGTTCCCGCGCGGGCTGTCGGAGGCCTTCGCCGAATACGAGGCCAACCGCGCCGCGGTCCCCGACCTGGCGGTCGAGCAGAGCCTGGTGCTGCGCTACGACAATCCCTATTACTTCTTCGTCAACAAGGACAACCAGCGGCTGGCGCGGCGGATCGAGCAGGGGCTGCGGATGATGATCCGCGACGGCGGCTTCGACGAGATCTTCTGGCGCTACAACGGCGAGTGGATCCGCCGCGCCCGGCTGGGCGAGCGGCGCGTGATCCGGCTGGACAACGGCGGCCTGCCGCCGCTGACGCCGTTGGCCGACAAGAGCCTGTGGTTCGATCCGGCCGCGCCGTTGCCCAAGTGAATCGCTAGCGGACGGCGCCCGCCAGCATCAGCGCGCCGCACAGCAGCAGGGCGCCGCCGCCGAGCCGGCCCAGTCAGTGCAGGAAGTCGGCGATGCCCTGGGCCTCGATGAAGGAACTCGGGCCGCTGCCGGCGGCATGGCGCAGCGGCTGGCCGCGCAGCAGCCGGTCGGCGTAGCCGGCCAGCCGACCGGTGAAGTCGCCGCTGCCGGCCAGCACATGGCCGATGCGTACGCTGGTCACGGGCAGCCGGCCGTCGCGGTACAGCAGCGCCTCGGCCTGCCGCTTGCCGTCGCCGTAGCGCTGTGCGGCCGCCGGCGCGTGCCAGGGATAGTCCAGCTCGATCGGTTCGCCCGCCAGCGCGAGGTCGTCCTCGCGGAAGGGGCGCTCGAGCCGGCCGAGCAGCGGCCGGTAGACCTCGATGGTCGAGGCCATCACGTAGCGGCCGACCTTGCCGGCGAACACCTCGGCGCCGATCAGCGCGTCGAGCGGGCTGTAGCAGACCTGGTCGTAGACCAGCTCGTAGCGCGCGCCGGCGAAGGCGGTCGCCATGGCCGCTCGGTCGCGCCGATCCACCTGGATTCGTCCGACGCGGTCGCCGAAGGCATCGGCCGCGATGCCGCGCGGAGCTGGACCTGCGGCTCGGGCCGTGCGCCGCCGTGGCCTCCGACTACGGTTACCGGCTGCTGCGCGCGACGGCGGCGCCGAAGGTGGCACGCTTCGAGGCCTGGCTGCGGCAGGAAGCGGCCGCGATGGAAAGCGGCGCCTGAGCGCCGGGCGCGCTCAGGCCGGCGCGGCGACCGGCTGGGCCCGGCCGCGCGGGATCACCAGCGGGGTGTGGCTGACCGGGTCGTCGATCACCAGGCAGGGCAGGCCGAACACCCGCTCGACCAGCTCGGCCGTGATCACCTCGGCCGGCGCGCCCTCGGCCACGATGCGGCCCTCGCGCATGGCGATCAGGTGGCTGGCGTAGCGGCAGGCGTGGTTGAGGTCGTGCAGCACCGCGATCAGCGTGCGGCCGGTGTCGCGGTTGAGCTGGCGGAACAGCTCCAGCAGCTCGATCTGGTGGGCGATGTCGAGGAAGGTGGTCGGCTCGTCGAGCAGCAGCAGCGGCGTTTCCTGCGCCAGCGCCATCGCCACCCAGACGCGCTGGCGCTGGCCGCCCGACAGCTCGTCGACCGCGCGGTCGGCCAGCTCGGCCACGCCGGTGGCGGCCATGGCGGCCTGCACCGCGGCCTCGTCGGCGCGGCTCCATTGCCGCAGCAGGCCCTGGTGCGGATAGCGGCCGCGCGCCACCAGCTCGGCCACGCCGATGCCGTCCGGCGCGCTGGCGCTCTGCGGCAGCAGGCCGATCCGCTGGGCGACCGCGCGGGCCGGGTAGCCGTGGATGTCGCGGCCGTCGAGGTAGACGTGGCCGGCCTGCGGCGGCAGCAGCCGCGACAGGCTGCGCAGCAGGGTCGACTTGCCGCAGCCGTTGGGGCCGACGATCACGGTGAAGGAGCCGTCCGGAATGCGCACGTCGAGCTCGGGGCAGATGGTGCGCGCGCCGTAGCCCAGCCGCAGGTGGCGGCCTTGCAGGCGGACGCCGGCCTGCGGCGGCGCGTCGGGATGGGAGGGGGCAGGGGAGCGTTCATGTCGGATCGGGGCGCGATTGGCGCAGCAGCAGCCAGACCAGGTAGAGGCCGCCGATGCTGACGGTGACCACGCCGACCGGCAGCTGGCGCGGGGCGAACAGGTGCTGGCCGCAGTAGTCGGCCGCCAAGAGCAGCAGGGCGCCCATCCAGGCCGAGCACAGCAGCGTGGTGGCATGGCTGCGGCAGAGCCGCTGGGCCAGTTGCGGCGCGGCCAGCGCGATGAAGGAGATCGGCCCGGCGGCGGCGGTGGCGGCGGCGGTCAGCACCACGCCGAGGCTCATCAACTGCAGCCGGGTGCGCTCGGCCGGCACGCCGAGCGCGCTGGCGCCGTCGTCGCCCATTTCCAGCAGCCGCATGCGCGGGCCCAGCGCCAGCGCCAGCAGCATGGCGGCGCAGCAGAACAGCGCCGAGGGCAGGCCCTTGTCCCAGGTGATGCCGTTGAGCGAGCCTGCGCCCCACAGCGCGGCGCTCATCGCCGATTCGAGGCTGGCGTGCAGCGTGAGCCAGGTGTTGAAGGCGGCCAGCATGGCGCTGACGGCGATGCCGACGATGATCAGCCGGAAGCCGTGGATGCCGTCGCGCCAGGCCAAGAGGTAGACCACGGCCGCCGCGGCCAGGCCGCCGGCCAGCGCGCCGCCGGCGATCTCGAAATAGCTGCCCTGCAGCAGCACGATGGTGACCAGCGCGCCGGTATGGGCGCCGGTGTTGAAGCCGATCACGTCGGGGCTGCCGAGCGGATTGCGGATCAGCGACTGGAAGATCGCGCCGCTCATGCCCAGCGCGCCGCCGACCACCAGCGCCATCGCCACCCGCGGCAGCCGCCATTGCAGCACCACCGCCGCCAGCCGCGGCGGACCGTCGCCCAGCAGCGCCTGCACCACCTGCGCCGTATCGAGCCGCAGCGCGCCGGCCTGCAGCGCCAGGCCGGCCAGCACGGCGCAGGCGAGCGCCAGCAAGGCGCCGGTGGCGAGGCCGGCGGTGCGCAGGCGGATATTGATGCGGCCGTCCGGGTGGCCGAGCAGCACGATGCGTTCGCGCGACATCAGCGCGCTCCCGGCGACTGGCCGCGCCGCGCCAGCCAGATCAGCACCGGCGCGCCGACGAAGGCGGTGACGATGGAGACGCGCAGCTCGCCCGGCACCAGCAGGCGGCCGGCCACGTCGGACAGCAGCAGCAGGGTCGGCGCCAGCAGCATGGTGAACGGCAGGATCCAGCGCTGGTCGCTGCCGACCATCCAGCGCGCCACGTGCGGGATCATCAGCCCGACGAAGCCGATCGGTCCGGCCGCCGCGGTACTGGCGCCGCACAGCACGGTGATGGCCAGCACCGCGCCGGCATGCACCAGCCGCGGCCGGCCGCCGAGCGCGCGCGCCAGGTCCTCGCCCAGCCCGAGCAGGTTGAGCGGCCGCGCCAGCGTCAGCGCCAGCAGGCAGCCGAGGCCGATCGGCGCGGCGACCCGTTGCACCAGGCCCAGGTCGCGCACGTCGAGCGAGCCGGCGCCCCAGAAGCGCACGCGGTCGAAGGCGGCCGGATCGAGCAGGGTGACGGCCGAAGACAGGCCCATCAGCACCGCGCCGATCGCCACCCCGGCCAGCACGAAGCGCATCGGCTCGAGCCGCGCCGCGCCGTAGGAACCGACCAGGTAGACCAGCACGGTGGCCGCCAGCGCGCCGGCGAAGGCGAAACCGAGCAGGCCGGCGGCCGAGCCGGCCGGCAGCAGCGACACCCCGAGCACCACCGCGAAGCTGGCGCCGGCGTTGACGCCGAGGATGCCGGGATCGGCCAGCGGATTGCGCGTCAGCGCCTGGATCAGCGCGCCCGACAGGCCCAGCGCCGCGCCGGCCAGGAGGCCCAGCAGGGTGCGCGGCAGGCGGCCGGACTGGACGATCGCCGCATCGGGATGCAGGCCGCTGCCGAACAGGCTGTCGGCCACCACCGCCAGCGGGATGGGCTTGGCGCCGAGCGTGAGGCTGGCCAGCACGGCCAGCGCGAGCGCGCCGAGGCAGGCCAGCAGCCAGAGCAGGCGCGGCGAACGGGAGGAGGGCGGGGACGGGGCGGCCGCGTTCCGGCAGGACGCGGGCGCGCTGGGTGCTGCGATATTCAAATGCAAATCGTTCTTATTTAGATTCAATCATGTTAGCATGCCGCGCTGTCCGAGGCACGCCGGCCGGACTTTCCACGCGCCGCCGCACGGTTCGCAGAACTTATGCAGGAGCGGCTTCAGCCGCGAATGGCGGGGCACGCTCCGACGATGGGGGAGGCTCGGCCATTCGCGGCTGAAGCCGCTCCTGCGGGCGGCGGCGCGGCTTGCCGTTCCATGTCCGTCCGGCCGCCTCGCATCCGATGAACCCGCCCGCCGCGGCCGCTTTCCGGCCCGGCCGGCGAGCAACGTTTCCCCCGATACCGCCCCCATGAGCAAACCTTCCTTCTTCGTCGATTTCAGCCTCTTGCGGCAGAACGCGCATTTCCGCGCCGTGTTCGTGGCGCGGATGATGTCGGTATTCGCGCTCGGCATCCTCACCGTGGCCGTGCCGGTGCAGATCCACCAGCTGACCGGCTCCACCCTGCAGGTCGGCCTGGCGATGGCGCTCGACGGCGTCGGCATGTTCGTCGGGCTGATGTGCGGCGGCGTGCTGGCCGACCGCTTCGACCGCCGCCGGCTGATCCTGCTGGCGCGCGGCCTGTGCGGCACCGGCTTCCTGGTGCTGGCGCTCAACAGCTTCGTGGCGGCGCCGTCGGTGCTGGCGCTCTACCTGGTCTCGCTGTGGGACGGCTTCTTCGGCGCGATGGGCATCACCGCGCTGATGGCGGCGATCCCGGCCATCGTCGGCCGCGACAACCTGCCGGCCGCCGGCGCGCTGAGCATGCTGACCGTGCGCTTCGGCGGCGTGATGGCGCCGATGGTCGGCGGCATCGTGATCGCCGGCGCCGGGGTGAGCTGGAACTACCTGCTGGCCGGCATCGGCACGCTCGGCACGCTGATCCCGTTGACCCGGCTGCCTTCGCTCAAGCCCGAGGGCTACGAGCCGGAACACCCGCTGCGCGCGCTGCGCGAAGGCCTGCAGTTCCTGTTCGAGCACAAGGTGGTCGGCGCGGTGATCGCCGCCGGCACGCTGCAGGCGCTGCTCGGCGCGATCCGCGTGCTGTTCCCGGCGCTGGCCCAGGAAGGCTGGGGCGGCGGCGCCTTCGAGGTCGGCCTGATGTATTCGGCGGTGCCGCTGGGCGCCATGATCGGCGCCTTCACCAGCGGCTGGGTCGGCGGCCTGCGCCGGCCGGGCGCCATGCTGCTCGGCTGCGTGCTGGCGTCCTCGCTGACGGTGGCCTCGCTCGGCCTGGTCGGCCACCTGCTGCCGGGCCTGGTCGCGCTGGCGCTGCTCGGCTACTTCGGCTCGATCGCCTCGCTGCTGCAGTTCACCCTGGTGCAGGGCCATACGCCCGACCGGCTGCTGGGCCGCGTCAACAGCCTGTGGAACGCCCAGGACGTGGTCGGCGACGCCGCCGGCGCGCTGGGCCTCGGCGCGCTGGGCCGGGCATTGGCGCCGGTGGCCGCGGTCGGCTGGTTCGGCGCGGCGGCGGCGGCGATCGCGCTGGCGATGACGGCGGGGTTCGGTTCGCTGCGGCGGCTGGGGGCGCTGGCCGGGCCGGGCGAGATGCCGGCCGGCGAGGCGCCCGATCCGGCGACGCCCTGAATCCGGCCGGACCGGTCGGTCCTCGACGCGACGGTGAACTATGATGCGCTGGGCTTTCAGCGGCATGGCCGCCGGTTCCGCGTATTCAACGAACGACTGGGGAGTCGAATTTGTTCGCCGTACATGTATACAAGAAGAAACTGGGCGCGCTGCTGCTCGCCACGCTGCTGGCAGCCTGCGCCAGCGGCCCGCAGGTCGCGCCGCAGGATCCGGCCCGACTGGCCGCCAGCCATGGCTTCGTGCAGGCCGTGGTGCCGGCTTCATGGTCCGGCGCGGAAACTACGCTGACCCTGAAGTCGACTGCCGGCGGCGAGCGCTTCGCCCTGGTCCCGGCCGGGCCGGCCTGCAGCGGTATGCGCTGTGGCTGCCGGCCGGCGAGTACGAAATCGAGGAGATGCGCGGCAAGCAGCCGAGCGCGCTGCCGCCGATCCGGGTCGAGGCGGGCCGGGCGACCGACCTAGGCGGGATCCGCTGGTTCGATCTCGGCGGCTACGAGCGCGTGCTGGTGCCGTTCGTCCACCCGGAAATCAGCGCCGAGCTTGAAGTCGGCATTGCGCAGAACCGCGCCTATCTGAACGGCGCCGCGCCGATCGCCTGGCGCCCGGCCGTTCTCCCGGAAGCGCAGCAGATCGCCCAGCCCGATACCGGCCTCGGCCTGATCGTCGACCTGATGATGGCCTACGAGCGCTCGGTCAACCGGCCCTCGATCAAGAAGCAGCTCAAGGAGGCGCGCAGCCCGAGGCTTTCCTGCCGCTGGCGCGGACCGCGGCGGTGCCGACGCTCAACGAGCTGGCCGGCAGCGCCGAGGGCGACCTCTACCTCGGCGCCGATTTCGGCCAGATCCGGCAGCGCCGGCCGTCGGGGAATGGAGCGTCATCGATACCGCGACGACGCTGCCGGTAACGGCGGTCTACAGTGCCGGCCCGCTTCTACTGGCCGGCACCTGGCATGGCCAGATCCGCATGCGCCGCTCGCCCGATGCCGGCTGGGAGGTGACCAAGGCCCTGCCGAACGACGAGATGGTGATCGATATCGACCGCGCCGGTGCGCGCTGGCTGGTGCTCGCCGCCAGGATCAAGCCGGCTCCGTTTCCCGGGCTGGTCGATGTCGACGGCCTGAAAGTGTATTCGGGCGTGCGCGACGATGCGTCCGACCTGGCTTTGCTCAAGACCGTCGACCTCCAACACCGGACCCTGCCGCAGGGCCTCGGCACGCGCGGCCAGGTCTGGGCAGGCGCCTATTACCTGAACGCCGTCACCGCGCTGGAACGGCTCGATCCTGCGACGCTGCAATGGCAGCCGCTACAGCCGGGTCACCCGGTCTCGCACTTCCGCGTCGCCGAGCCGTCGGGCCTGCTGACTGCTTTCCTGGCACAGGGCATGTTCTCCAAACTCAGCGTGTCGGCCGACGCCGGCAAGACCTGGCGCCGCATGGAGACGCCGCCTTATACGGTCGACGACGTCCAGGTGCTGGATCCGCAGACCGCGCAGGCGACGCGCTGGAGCGCCGGCGCCTTCACGGCGAACATCGAGTTCCTGCGCTACGACCTGGCTGGCCAGACCTGGCCCAGGATACTGGAAGCCGCGCCCGAGGCTTGCCGGCGAACGTTCAAGACGCAGGACGGCGCGGCGGTGTTCTGCTTGTCGCGTGGCGGTTCTATCCTGCGTTTCGACGGCAAAGGCCTGGTAGTCGAGTTCGCCGCTGACTGAGGTCGGGCTGGGGAGGCGCAACATCGATGTCGGCGAACAGGTGTTGTAGAGCGGCTTCAGCCGCGAATCGCCGGTAAGCGCTACCCGGCGATTCGCGGCTGAAGCCGCTCCTGCAGCTATGGTCTACGTAGGTCGGGCTTCATGCCCGACTGGCGCCTCCGATCCAGGTCGCTGTCGGGCGTAAAGCCCGACCTACATAAAGCCCGACCTGCATCTCGCACGACGACCGGCGCGATGCTCGTCGGAGCCTATTGCGCCGCCGCGCCGAACTCCTTGGCCAGCAGGTCGAGCAGCCGGCTCGAGCTGTAGTAGTCGAGCCGGAAGGTATCGAGCCCCATCGCATAGACGCGGCCCTCGGCCACCGCCGGGTTGCGGGCCAGGAAGCGGTTGGCCTTGACCTGCCGCACCATGCGCGCGTCGGCCGAGAACAGCAGCAGCGTGCGGCCCTGCAGGCCTTCGGCGAAGCGCTCGCCCGAGATCTGCACGATGTCGCGGCGGATGCCCATGCTGGTGTCGCCGCGCACCGAATCGGGCACCGCTGCCAGCTGGAAACCGAGCTCGGTCAGCAACTTGCCCTGCGCCGATTCGGGCGTCCAGACGTTGGCGCCCGAGTCGTCCTCGTAATAGACCAGCGCGCTGGTCGGCTGCGGCGGCAGCCGCAGCCTGGCGCGGGTGGCGGCCACCTGGGCTTCGAAGCGGGCGATCAGCGCCTTGGCCTCGGCTTCGCGGCCGGTGGCGTGGCCCAGCAGCGTGGCCAGTTCCTGCCAGCTCTTGTCGTCGTAGTTGACCACCAGCACCGGCGCGACCTGGCTCAGCTGCTCGTACAGCTTGAGCGCCGAATCGCCGCCGGTGCCGGCGATCACGATCAGGTCCGGCTCGGCCGCGGCGATCGCCTCGGCGTTCGGCTCGCCCTGGTAGAGCGGCTCGAGGCCGCGCGCGCGGGCGACGTCCGACCACTGGGTGAAGAAGCCTTGCGCGTCGGCGATCGTGGTATTGGCCTGGGTGGCGCCGCTGCCGGCCAGCGGCGCGTCGATCGCCAGCAGCGTGCCGGTCAGCGTCACGCTGGTCGAGACGATGCGCTGCGGCGGCCGTTCGAGCGTCAGCGTGCCCTTGGAGGTGACCACGCTGCGCGGCCAGCCCGCGACCTGGGCAACTTGCGGCGCTTCGGCCGTGGCGGTGGAAGACGGCGCACGGCCGCAGCCGGCGAGCAGCGCCAGCGCGCCGGCGAGCAGCAGGGCGGTCAGGCGGGACGGGGTGGAAATCATCTGGGTGGGAGTCATCGGGAATCCGGTGGGTCTGGGGCGGCGCGGCCCGGGTTTGCCGGAGCGTCATCGTCCCGCGGCGGCGCCGGGGCGTGATTTTATTTCAAATGATAAGTATTATCATTACTATCTTGGCCGGCTGCGCGCCGAGCCGGGCGCTCTGATCCGATCAGGACTGTGCCTTGGTCGATCTGCGGCCGCGCCGTAGCCGGTCGTCTGCAGCAGCCGCCATAGCGGGTCGCCAGCCTCGGCGATCCGCAGGCCGGGCGTGATCGCTGCCCGTAGCCGGTCGCCCGTAGCCGGTCGCCCGTAGCCGGTCGCCCGCAGCCGGTCGCCCGCAGCCGGTCGCCTGCCGCCGGCCACCCGTTTTCCGTCATCCATCCGCAAGAGGACCACCCCGCGCCGGCGCCTGCCGCCAGGACCCGCCGGCCGGGCATCAGCCATGTTCAACAAAGCCCTTTGCCTTCCCTGCCTCGGCCTTCTCGTGCTGGCCGGCTGCAATGCCGAGCCCGAGCAACCGCCGCCCGAGCTCGCGCCCAAGGTCGGCGTGGTGACGCTGCAGGCGCAGGACGCGGTGCTGCGCAGCGAGCTGTCGGGCCGCACCAGCGCCTACCGCGTGTCCGAGGTGCGGCCGCAGGTGTCGGGCATCGTCCGGCGCCGCCTGTTCGAGGAGGGCGCCGCGGTGCGCGCCGGCCAGGTGCTGTACCAGATCGAGCCGGCCAGCTACCAGGCCGCCCACGAGCAGGCCGAGGCGGCGCTGGCCAATGCCCAGGCCAGCCTCGCCAGCCTGCGCAGCAAGAGCGAGCGCTACGCCGAGCTGCTCAAGATCAAGGCCGTCAGCCAGCAGGCCTACGACGAGGCGCAGGCCGCCTACCAGCAGGGCCTGGCGGCGATCAAGGCCGGCCAGGCGACGCTGAAGACCGCCCGCGTCGAGCTCGACCGCACCCGCATCGTGGCGCCGATCGGCGGCCGCATCGGCCGCTCGGGCGTGAGCGAGGGCGCGCTGGTCACCGCCGGCCAGGGCGACGCGCTGGCCACCGTGCAGCAGCTCGATCCGATCTTCGTCGACATCGTGCAGTCGAGCCAGGAACTGGTGCGGCTCAAGCGCCGGCTGGCCGCCGGCGGCCTGTCGCCGGCCGGCGCCCGGGTCGCGCTCAAGCTCGAGGACGGCAGCGCCTACGAGCACCCCGGCGTGCTCAAGTTCGCCGAGGTCGGCGTCGACCCGGCTTCCGGCGCCGTCACCCTGCGCGCCCAGTTCCCCAATCCGGACGGCCTACTGATGCCGGGCATGTACGTGCGCGCCGAGGTCGAGCAGGGCATCGAGCGCGGCGCCATCCTGGTGCCGCAGCAGGGCGTGAGCCACAACGTCCGCGGCGAGCCGACCGCGCGGGTGGTCAACGCCGCCAACCGGGTCGAGGAACGCGTACTGCGCGCCGAGGGCACCAGCGGCAACCGCTGGATCGTCACCGCCGGCCTCAAGCCCGGCGAGCGGCTGATTGTCGACGGCCTGCAGCGCGCCATCCCGGCCAGCCGGTCGAGCCGGTGGCGGCCACGCTGTCCGATGCGGCCGCGCCCGCGGGCGCCACGCCGGCCGCCGCGGCATCGGCCGCCGCCGTCAAGAAGGGCGGCTGAGCGATGCTGGCCCGTTTCTTCATCGACCGCCCGGTGCTGGCCTGGGTGCTGGCCATCGTGGTGATGCTGGCCGGCGCGCTGGCGGTGCGCGTCCTGCCGGTCTCGCAATACCCCGACATCGCGCCGCCCTCGGTCATGATCGGCGCCAGCTACCCCGGCGCCTCGGCCCAGGTGGTGGAAAACAGCGTGACCCAGGTGCTCGAGCAGGAGCTCAAGGGCCTGGACAACCTGATGTACTTCAGCTCGACCAGCTCCTCGAGCGGCCGCGCCGAGATCATGCTGACCTTCAAGCAGGGCACCGATCCGGACATCGCCCAGGTGCAGGTGCAGAACAAGGCCAGCCAGGCCAGCAGCCGGCTGCCGCCGCAGGTGCAGCAGAACGGCCTGTCGGTGAGCAAGCTGCAGAGTGGCTTCCTGATGATCCTGGCCTTCTACGACAAGACCGACCGGCGCAGCGACACCGACATCTCCGACTGGCTGGCCAGCACGCTGCAGGATCCGCTGAGCCGGGTCGAGGGCGTCGGCTCGGTGCAGAACTTCGGCTCGTCCTACGCCATGCGGATCTGGCTCGATCCGCACAAGCTCGACAGCTACGGCCTGATGCCCGGCGACGTGACCGACGCGATCGCGCGGCAGAACACCGAGGTCTCGGTCGGCGAGCTCGGCGCGCGGCCGGCGCCGGCCGAGCAGCAGCTCAACGCCACCGTCACCGCGCTGTCGCGCCTGCAGACGCCCGAGCAGTTCCGCGACATCGTGGTCAAGACCCGGCCCGACGGCGCCGTGGTGCGGCTGTCGGACGTGGCGCGGGTCGAGCTCGGCAACGAGCAGTACGGCAGTACCTCGCGGCTCGACGGCCATCCGGCCTCGGGCCTGGCGATCATGCTGGCGCCCGGCGCCAATGCGCTGACCACCGCGGCGGCGGTCAAGGCCCGCGTCGAGGCGCTGCGCGGCGCCTTCCCGGCCGGCATCGAGCTGGCCTACGCGGAAGACACCACCCGCTTCGTCAAGCTGTCGATCCGCGAGGTGGTGAAGACGCTGGTCGAGGCGGTGGCGCTGGTGGTGCTGGTGATGTACCTGTTCCTGCAGAACTGGCGCGCCACGCTGATCCCGGCGGTGACGGTGCCGGTGGTGCTGCTCGGCACCTTCGGCGTGCTGGCGCTGGCCGGCTATTCGATCAATACGCTGACGCTGTTCGCCATGGTGCTGGCCATCGGCCTCCTGGTCGACGACGCCATCGTGGTGGTCGAGAACGTCGAGCGCATCATGCGCGACGAGGGGCTCGACGCGCGCGCGGCCACCGTCAAGTCGATGGGCGAGATCAGCGGCGCGCTGGTCGGCATCGCCCTGGTGCTCGGCGCGGTGTTCCTGCCGATGGCCTTCTTCGGCGGCTCGGTCGGCGTCATCTACCGCCAGTTCTCGATCACCCTGGTGGCGGCGATGGCGCTGTCGGTGCTGGTGGCGATCTGCCTGACGCCGGCCTTGTGCGCCACCTTCCTCACCGCCGGCGCGCACGGGCCGGGCCGCGGCTTCCTCGGCTGGTTCAACCGCCGCTTCGACGCGGGCCAGGTGCGCTACGCCGGCCTCTTGCGCGGGCTGCTCGGCCGGCCGCTGCGCTTCGGCCTCTGCTACCTGGCGCTGGTCGGGGCGATGCTGTGGCTGCACCAGCGGCTGCCCACCGCCTTCATTCCCGACGAGGACCAGGGCACGGTGATGGTGCAGTTCAACCTGCCCAGCGGCGCCACCTACCCGCGCACCGCCCGCGTGGTCGAGGCGGTCGAGCGCCACTTCATGCAGGCCGAGAAGGACAATATCGACGCCATCTACACGCTGGCCGGCTTCAGCTTCGGCGGGCCGGGCCAGAACGCCGGCATGGCCTTCATCTCGCTCAAGGACTGGTCGCAGCGGCCCGGCGCCGAGCGCAGCGCGCAGGCCATCGCCGAGCGCGCCAACGCGGCCTTCGCCGAGCTGCGCGACGCCGAGGTGTTCAGCATGGTGCTGCCGCCGATCGAGGGACTGGGCCAGACCAACGGCTTCGAATTCTGGCTGCAGGACATCAGCGGCCAGGGCACCGCCCGGCTGGCCGAGGCCGGCGAGGAACTGATGCGGCAGGCGCGGCAGGACCCGCGGCTGATGGCGGTGCGCGCCAACGGCGACGCGGCCGCGCCGCAGCTGCGCGTCGACATCGACCAGGTCAAGGCCGGCGCGCTCGGGCTCGACCTGGCCGACGTCAACGCCACGCTCGGCACCGCCTGGGGCGGCAGCTACGTCAACGACTTCGTCCACCGCGGCCGGGTCAAGAAGGTGTTCGTCCAGGCCGATGCGCCGTGGCGCTCGCGGCCGGAAGACATCCGCCAGTGGTCGGTGCGCGGCGCGGGCGGCGCGATGACGCCGTTCTCGGCCTTCGCCAGCACGCGCTGGGAGGACGGTCCGGCCCAATTGCGGCGCTACAACGGCCTGGCCGCCAGCCAGGTGTTCGGCGCGGCGGCCGGCGGCGTCAGCTCGGGCGAGGCGATGGCGGCGGTCGAGGCGATCGCCGGCAAGCTGGCCGGCACCAGCTACGAATGGAGCGGGCTGTCGTATCAGGACAAGCTGTCGAGCGGCCAGGCGCCGTGGCTGTACGCGGCCGCGATCCTGTTCGTCTTCCTCTGCCTCGCCGCGCTGTACGAGAGCTGGTCGATCCCCTGCGCGGTGCTGCTGGTGATCCCGCTCGGGGTGTTCGGCGCGCTGCTGGCGGTCACGCTGCGCGGCCTGCCGAGCGACATCTACTTCCAGGTCGGCC
Source organism: Chitinimonas koreensis (assembly GCF_014353015.1). Classification (NCBI taxonomy): domain Bacteria; kingdom Pseudomonadati; phylum Pseudomonadota; class Betaproteobacteria; order Neisseriales; family Chitinibacteraceae; genus Chitinimonas; species Chitinimonas koreensis. The sequence continues at coordinate 3,101,378 of NZ_CP060704.1, read as the reverse complement.
TGCTTACCACCATCGGCCTCGCAGCCAAGAACGCGATCCTGATCGTCGAATTCGCCGAGGCCGCGGTCAGGCGTGGCGCGGCGGCGCGCGAAGCGGTGATCGAAGGCGCCCGGCTGCGGCTGCGGCCGATCCTGATGACTTCGCTGGCCTTCGGCGCCGGCGTGGTGCCGCTGGTGCTGGCCAGCGGTCCCGGCTCGGCCAGCCAGAACGCGATCGGCACCGGCGTGCTCGGCGGGGTGCTGTGCGCGACGGTGCTGGCGATCTTCTTCGTGCCGCTGTTCTATGTGGCGGTGCGCGGGGTGGCCGGTTGGCTCGGCGGGCGCTGGGCGCCGCGGCGGGCGGCGGCGGGCCAGGCTTAGCGGGATGGGGGCCGGCGTGCATTCCGACGGTGACATGGAACGACGTCGATGTCGGAATGCATGCCGACCTGCCGTAGCCGCCGCGACGGCGCCGGCTGGGTGCCGGCCCGGTCAGTCAGCTCGATGAAGTACTCGGCGGCGGCGCGGGATTCGGAAGTACCGCTTCTCCGGTTCGGGCTGTCTGAAGCAGGCGATTTTTCGTCGCCGGGCGGCAGTGGCTAGCCGGCCAGATAAGACCTGACGCGTTCATCCTTGAGCAGGACGAGGACGCCTTCGGCGATGCAGCCATTCAAGTCCTGCATCAATGAGCCGCTGGTGTGGGGCACTTTGAAATCGAGGGTCTGCCCATTGCCCAGCGTGACCCGGAATTCGATATTGCTCTTCCAGAAGAACGCATTGGTATAGGTGCTGAGCAGCGAATTGACCTTGATCGCCATGGTTTTTTCACCGCCCGCACCGGTGCGGTTTCCGTTCTTCTGCAATTCCTTCCGAGTCTGCTGGACCATCGTTTCGGTAATCGCCTGGAGGTCGGAACTCAGTTGCGAGCCCACATACGAATAGACGATGACCGGCTCCGCCGATGGCTGGGCGTTCGAAATGGCTACGTCGCCGGAAACGTTGAACGCAGGGATGAGGCCATCCCGCAATGGGTATTCCGCGGGCTTGAATGCCAGCGTGCCGCAGCCGGTCAGGACGGTGATGCATGCACAGAGGGCGAGCAGATTGCGCATCGGGTTCTTTCTATTCGAGTGATGGAAAAGGCATGGGCCTGCCAGCGGCGAGACGCTGAACGGGCATTTCAAAATATATCATCCGTGTGGCCATGCCCAGGCGGATGGCAGGGCCGGCATGCCTGTCCGCCCGTGCAAAATCGGGCAGTCAGGCGTCGAATGCTGGATGTTTAGCCCGACTCGCTTCGTGTATTGGAAGGCTGGTGGAAAAGCTGATGGATGGGCTGTCGCTTGCGATGTTCTGGAATTCAGCGGGCAGTCGGCATTCGGATCACGGCGTTACGGCCTTTCCCAGCGCCCGCGCCTGCGCGACCTTCGACAGCGAACCCAGCGCCTTGCGATAAGACCATTCGACCAGCTCGGCCAGGTAGTCCTCCGGCATGCTCCGCACATCGACGATGGTGACCCAATGGTAGCGGCCACGGTAGCGCGCCGGCTTGATGCCGGGGCGGTCGGTCAGCTCGACGAAGCGTTCGGACGTGGTGCGGATGCTGAAGCGCCACTTCTCCGGTTCGGACAGCTTGAAATAGGCGAATTCCTTGCCGCCGATGCGGTAGAGCAGCACGTTGCCGGGCGGTCCGATGACCTGCTCGGTGGCGCCGGGGAAGCGGGCGCAGAAGGCTTGCAGTTGCTCGGTGTCCATGGCGCCATCCTGTTGATCGATTGGAAAGGGTTCGTCGTGCCGCTTCAGCCGCCGGCGGTATCGAGCCGCGCCAGCAGGGCGTCCACCAGCTCGCGCGGGTTGAACGGACTGTCGGGCAGCAGCAGGTCCGGCTTCACCAACGCGGCGCCGGTCGGCCCGGCCGGCCGATCGAGCACGAAGCGTGGCGCGCTCAGCACCAGGCCGGTATGCGGCAGCGGCAGGCTCTGCACGCCGCCGCTCTGGCGCGCACGGGCATAGCCGCCGGCGCCGGCCACAGTGGCGAAGCCGTAATCCTGCACCACGTTGGCGAACAGGATGGCCGACGAATAGGTATGGCGGCCGATCAGGACGTAGGTCCTGCCCGCGAAGTGCAGCGGATGGCCGGGCTGCGGCGCGATCTCGCGCTCGATGCTGCCGGCCACGACCTCGCCCACCCGCTCGCGCTCGTTGCGGCGGTTTTCCAGCACTTTCTTCAGATAGCTCGAGCCGATGCGGTAGGGCTTGTCGGCGATATAGCGCAGGATGCCGTCCTGCCACATGTCGTCGTCGCCGCCGTCGTTGTCGCGCACGTCGACGATCAGCGTCTCCACCTTGGCCTCGCGCAGCGTGGCGAAGGCACGTTCGGCGAAGTCGAAGAAGGGCTTCTTGTCGTCCTGGTAGAACGAGCGCACGGTCAGCAGCGCCGCTCGCTTCGGCAGCAGTTCGAGCCGGTAGTTGCGCTCGAAGCTCGCCTGCTCCTGGATCGGTGCCGGAACCGCACGGCCGGCGGCAACCTGCATCGGCCGGCTGCCGTCGGCCGTGCGCACCACCAAGGGGTAGCTGGCCGGGCTGCCGTACAGCTTCCAGTAAAGGAACGGCCAGCGCCGGCTGGCCAGGTGGGCACGGTATTCGGGCGTGTCGCCGTGGGCTCGGGCCAGGACGGCAGTGGCGGCCTCGGCGGCAGGCCGGCCGCCGATCGATTCGATGCGCGCGCCGGCCAGCGGGCTGGCGCCGCCGCCGAGTTCGGCGCGGATGAAGACCTCGCCGGCCGGCGTGAGGTGGACTTCGAACGGGAACAGCGTACCGCCGGCCGCCAGGTGGGCCTCGGTCTGCGCCTGCCAGCCGCGCTGCAGCACGGCCAGGTGGCCGTCGGCGAACACCGGGTTCAGTGTCGCCAGCACGCGCCAGGCCTGGTCGCGTGTCATCGGCTGGCGCAGCTGCGCCTCGACCTGACGGTAGGCCCGCTCCAGTGCGGCGGCATCGGTCGAATGGCCGGGATCGGGATGGGTCCGGGCGATGGCGTCCTGCAGGAAGCGGAAGTCCTGCTGCAATTGTTCGACGGAATAGGTCGGGGTCGACGGCACGGCGTCGGCCTGCGCGGCTGCGGCCGGCCAGATGGTGGCGAGGGCGAGCAGCGCGGCGCGCAAGGTCTTGGGCATGGGAATCCTGGATCGGGATGCGATGGCGGAGCCGGGCCGGCTGCCGCGGCCGTACGCTAAACCATCGCGGCGCATCGCGCCAAAGCCCGGCTGCCGCCACCCGGTCGACCGTTGCGGCGCCGCCGCAGCCGGCCATGGCCGCGGGTTCAGGCGTCCAGCGTCGCCCCGCCGTCGACCCGCAGATCGTGCAGCGTGATGTGGCGCGCACGGTCCGAAGCCAGGAAGCAGACCGCCTCGGCGATGTCGGCCGGGTCGGCGATGCGGCCGAGCGGGATGCCGAGGCGGAAGCCGGCGGCCGAGCCCTCGATCACCGAGCGCGCGCTGTCCGGGCCGGTCCACAGCTGGCGCTGCATCGCGGTATCGGTCGAGCCGGGCGAGACGATGTTGCAGCGGATGCCGTGCGGCGCCAGCTCGAGCGCCAGGCAGCGCATCAGCTGGGCGGTGGCGGCCTTCGACGCCGCGTAGGCGGCCATCTGAAGCCGCGGCGTGCTGGCGGCGTTGGAGCCGACCGTGACGATGGCGCCGCTGCGCCGCGGCAGCATGCGACGGGCCACTTCGCGGCTCAGGCGGAACACGCCGGTGGTGTTGACCGCGAAGGTGGCTTCCCAGTCGGCGTCGCGGGTGTCGAGCGCGGCGCCCAGGCGCAGCACGCCGGCCACGTTGGCCAGGATCCCGATCGGGCCGAGCTCGGCCTCGACCCGGGCGACGGCGCCGTCGACCGCCGCGGCGTCGCACAGGTCGACCGCCAGCGCCAGGTGCGGCCCGCCGGGCAGCGTGGCGGCGACGGCCGCGACGCGGTCGGCCTGGCGGTCGAGCACCGCCACCCGCGCGCCGCGCTCGGCCAGCATCTGCGCCACCGCCAGGCCGATGCCCTGGGCGGCGCCGCTGACCAGCGCGATCTTGTTTTCGAATTCCATGCTTCCTCCTTCTCGTGTGCGGACCGGTATTCCGCTCAGGCCGCCTGCAGCGCTTCCAGCCGCGGCCACCACTGCGCCAGCGTCGGCTGCTCGGCCAGCTCGGCGAAGGTGACCGGGTGGCCGCCGGCGCGCCAGCGCTCGACCAGGCTCATCAGCCGGATCGAGTCGAGGCCGGCGTAGACCAGGTTGTCGTCGGCCAGCAGGTCCGAGGCCGGCACCTGCAAGAGCTTGGCGACCTCGGCGCGCAGCGCGTCGAGGCTGGCCGGCAGGGCGACGGCGGCGGCCTTGGGCGCCAGCGCGGCCAGCACCTCGGCGGTGGCGCGCACCGCGCCGCAGCGGCGCGACACGTAGTCGAGCGCCATCCGGTGCTCCTCGGCCGAGAAGTCGGCCACCGCGTCGCCGACGTAGATCGGCCGGATATCGCGCATGAAGGCGTCGGCGGCGGTCACCAGGCAGCCGATGTGGGCGTAGATGCCGCAGATGATCAGCTGGTCGCGGCCCTGCGCCTGCATGCGCTCGGCGAGGTCGCTGCGGGCGAAGGCGCTGTAGCGCCACTTGGTCAGCACGGTGTCGCCCTCGCGCGGCGCCAGCGCTTCGATCACCGGCGTGCGTTCGGGCTGGGCGGTGATGCCGGGGCCCCACCATTCGGTCAAGAGGCCGCGCTGCTCGGGCGACTGCTCGCCGGGCTGGGCGGTGTAGACCACCGGGATGCCGGCGGCGTCGCAGGCGGCGCGGAGCCGGCGGATATGCTCGACCAGCGTCGGGATCGGCGCGGCGGCGTTGTCGTAGAAATCGAGGAAGTACTGCTGCATGTCGTGGATCAGCAGCACGGCGCGCTTCGGTTCGGGCAGCCAGTCGACGCGGTTGTCGGGCAGCGCGGTCGGCATCGGGTAGGAGGCGATCTTGGGGATGGTCATGGGTGTCTGCTTGGGGCTTGGACGGCGGCCGCCATGGCCGCCCGTTCGAAAGTGGGATGCGGACGGGAAACGCTTACCGCGGAGGACGCCGGGGAGGCCGGGACCTCGGCACGTCCCGCGCTTCCCTCCGCGTCTTCGGCGTCCTCTGCGGTAAAGCGGTTCTTCCGCTGCGCGGTTCGCTTCAGTCGGCCGCGGCCAGCTGCCGCGCGATCCGTTCGCGCAATTCGCGCTTGTCGACCTTCCCGACGCCGGTCTTGGGGAACTGCTCGACGAACTCGATGCGGTCCGGGATCTTGTACTGGGCCACGCCGCGCTCGCGCAAAAAGCCCATCAGCTCGATCGCGCGCGGCGGCCTGCCGCGGGCGACGATGAAGGCGCAGCTGCGTTCGCCGAGGTAGGCGTCGGGCATCGCCACCAGCGCTGCGTCGTGCACCGCCGGGTGGGCCAGCAGGTGGTTCTCCACCTCCTCGGCCGCCACCTTGTCGCCGCCGCGGTTGATCTGGTCCTTGGCGCGGCCTTCGACCGCCAGGTGGCCGCTCGGCAGCCGCCGCACCAGGTCGCCGGTGCGGTAGAAACCGTCGGCGGTGAAGGCGCGCGCGTTATGCGCGTCGGCGCGGTAGTAGCCGCGAATCGTGTAGGGGCCGCGCGTCAGCAGGTGGCCGACCTCGCCGTCGGGCAGGTCGCGGTCCTCGTCGTCGACCACCCGCACCTCGTCGTGCGGCGAGATCGCGCGGCCCTGGCTGTGATGCAGGATCTCGTCCGGGTCGTCGTCGCGGGTGTAGTTGACCAGGCCCTCGGCCATGCCGAACACCTGTTGCAGCCGGCAGCCGAGCTCGGGCAGCACGCGCTGCGCCGCCTCGGCGCCGAACTTGGCGCCGCCGACCTGCAGCAGCCGCAGGCTGGCCAGCTCGGCGCGGCGCGACCTGGCCGCTTCGAGCCAGACCATCGCCAAGGGCGGCACCAGCGCGGCGATCGTCACGCCCTCGGCGGCGATCAGCGGGAAGGCCTCGTCCGGGCTCGGCCGCCGCGCCAGCACGATGCGGCCGCCGGCATGCAGCACGCCGAGCGTGCCGGGCGAACTGAGCGGGAAGTTGTGCGCCACCGGCAGCGCGCACAGATAGACGCTGTCGGCGCCGAGGCCGCAGATGCCGGCGCTGGCGCGCACGCTGTAGAGGTAGTCGTCGTGGGTGCGCGGGATCAGCTTGGGCAGGCCGGTGCTGCCGCCCGACAGCTGCAGGAAGGCCACGTCGCCGGCGGCCGGGCCGGCCAGCGCGCGCGGCTCATCGTGCAGGCCGTCCAGCGCGGTGAACTCGGCGGCGTCGCCGGCCACGATCACCAGGGCCAGTTCCGGCACCTCGCGCTGTACTTCGCGGGCCAGGCCGCGGTAGTCGAAGCCGCCGTCGAGGTCGGCGATCACGTAGGCGCGCGCCTCGGCGAAGCGGCAGAAGTGGACGATCTCGGCCCGACGGTGGGCCGGCAGCGCGAACACCGGCAAGGCGCCGATGCGGAACAGCGCGAAGCAGACCGAGAAGAACTCGGCGATGTTGGGCAACTGCACCACCACCCGGTCCTGCGCGCGGATGCCGATCCGGTCGAAGCCGGCGGCCAGCTGGTCGGCGCGGCGGTCGAGCTCGGCATAGGACCAGCGCCGCGAGCCGCAGACGATGGCGGTGCGGTCCTGATGCTGCTCGGCGCGCGCGCGCAGCAGCGCGCCGAAGGTCTCGCCGGTCCAGTAGCCGAGCGCGCGGTAGCGTTCGGCGAACTCGGCCGGCCAGGGCGTGAAGCCGGGCAGGGCGCTCATGCCGCGTCCTCCAGCACCGATTCCAGTTCCATCGCGTTCAGCATGGTGCGCAGCTTGGCGCTGGTCTCGGCCAGCTCCAGCGCCGGCTCGGAGCCGGCCACGATGCCGGCGCCGGCGTACAGCGTGGCCGAGCGCTCACCGACCTCGGCGCAACGGATGGTGACCGCCCATTCGCCGTCGCCGTCGGCGTCGCACCAGCCGACCAGGCCGGTGAAGAAGCCGCGGTCGAAGCCCTCGACCTCCTCGATGAAGCTGCGCGCCGCATCGGTCGGATGGCCGCAGACGGCCGGCGTTGGATGCAGCGCCAACGCCAGCTCGAGCGCGCCGTGGCGCGGATCGGCCAGGTCGCCGCGGATCTCGGTGGCCAGGTGCCACATGCTCGGGGTGGAGACCAGCGAGGGGCCGGCCGGCACGTGCACCCCGGTGCAGTAGGGCCGCAGCGCCTGGGCCACCGCGTCGACCACCAACTGGTGCTCGTGGCGGTCCTTGGCCGAGCCGAACAGCCGCTCGGCGCGCGCCTGGTCCTCGACCGGGTCGGCGCTGCGCGGGATCGAGCCGGCCAGCGGATGCGACACCACCTGCATGCCGCGGCGCGACAGCAGCAGCTCGGGGCTGGCGCCGACCAGGGTGCGGCGCTCGTCGTCCTGCTCGGGCAGGTCGATGGCGAAGGTGTAGCCGCGCGGATTGCGGCCGGCCAGCCGGCGCAGCAGCGCGGGCACGGCGACGTCGGCCTCGACCTTCAGCGAGCGCGACAGCACCACTTTCTCCAGCGCGCCGTCGCCGATGTGGGCCAGCGCGCGGGCGACGTTGCGGCGGTAGCGGTCGGGCGAGGGCGCGGCCTCGGCGGCGGCGTCGCGCTGGGCCGGCAGGCGCGGCTGGGCGATCGGCGCCGGGCCGTCGACGCCGTGGCCGAACACCACGCCTTCGGGAACGAACAGGTGGGCCGGCGCGTCCTGGTTGAACGGCACGGCGCCGAGCAGCAGCGGCCGGGCCACGCCCTCGGCGCGGACGGCGGCGAGCAGCGCGGCGGCGCGTTCGGCCAGGGTGGCGGCCGGGCCGTGCGGCAGCGTGGCGTGCCGGCCCTGGGCCAGCACGGCGCGGCGCGGCGAGACGAACAGCGAGCCGCCGGCCGGATAAAGCCGCAGCAGGTCGGCCGCTTGCGGCGCGGCCAGGGCGGATTGCGGGTCATGCATGGGGGTGCTCCTCATCGGATGGACCGGCTCGGGGCCGGTTCGCGCTATCGGGGCGGATGCGGCGGGCGCCGGCCCGAACTGCCGGCCGCGCTGCGCCGGCTCGTGGCTGGCGCGCGGGCGGTGCGCATCGCTCGTCGGTACCCGGCGGGGCGGTTCGCCATGCGGCGGCCGGGCCTTGCCGGGTCCGGATGGGGCGCATCCTAATGCAAAATCGATCAAATGCAAATGAGATTGACTCGCATTATCATGATAGGCATGATGAATGACTGAAAAGAAGCTGCCAACCTTCTCAGGAGGAGAGGCGCAGACTTCCCGATGGAATAGGGCGCGCTGCCGCATTCCATCATGCGAGACCCGGCGTCTCGCCGGCCGCGCGGCCGCGAGCGTCACCCCACGAGAGCACCAATATGGCCCCGAATCGCCCCTACGCCCGTTCCCGCTTCAACATGCCGTCACTGGCCGGAGGGTTGCGATGACGGCCTCGCTCAGCATCCCGCCGGTGCCGACCCGGCGCCCGGCCCTGGACGGCGTGCCGCCGCCGTCGCCGATCGAATTCCACCCCATGCCTTCGCCGGCCGAGCTGCGCGAACGGCTGCCGCTGTCCGAGCGCGCCGCCGCCACGGTGCAGGCCGGCCGCCGCGTGCTGCGCGACATCCTCGACCGCAGCGATCCGCGGCTGTTCGTGGTGGTCGGGCCGTGCTCGATCCACGACCCGGCGGCCGGGCTCGAGTACGCGCGCCGGCTGCGGCGCCTGGCCGACGAGCTCGGCGACACGCTCTTCCTGGTGATGCGCGCCTACTTCGAGAAGCCGCGCACCACGGTGGGCTGGAAAGGGCTGATCAACGATCCGGACATGGACGATTCCTGCCGCATCGCCGACGGCATGGCGCTGGCGCGGCGCTTCCTGCTGGACGTGAACGAACTCGGCCTGCCGGTGGCGACCGAGGCGCTCGACCCGGTGTCGCCGCAATACCTGGGCGAACTGGTGAGCTGGACGGCGATCGGCGCGCGCACCACCGAATCGCAGGTGCACCGCGAGATGTCGTCGGGGCTGGCGTCGCCGGTCGGCTTCAAGAACGGCACCGACGGCAGCGTCGAGACGGCGGTCAACGCCATCCTGTCGGCATCGGGCCCGCACGCCTTCCTCGGCATCGGCCGCGACGGCCGCGCCGCGGTGGTGCGCACGCGCGGCAACCGCCATTGCCACCTGGTGCTGCGCGGCGGCGGCGGCCGGCCCAACTACGACACGGTCAGCGTCGCGCTGGCCGAGAAGGCGCTGGAGAAGGCGCACCTGCCGCGCAGCATCGTGGTTGACTGCGCCCACGCCAACTCCTGGAAGCAGCACGCACTGCAGCCGATGGTGCTGGCCGACGTGGTGGGCCAGCTGTGCCACGGCAACCGCGCGATCCGCGGCGTGATGATCGAAAGCTTCCTGGAGCCGGGCAACCAGCCGATCCCGGCCGACCTGTCGCAGCTGCGCTACGGCTGTTCGGTGACCGATCCGTGCGTGGGCTGGGAGACCACCGAGGCGATGCTGCGCGAGGCGCGGGCGAGGTTGCGCAAGGCACTGGCGTTCTGAGGCCGCGCCGGCAACGGCACCACGCCGGACCCGGCACTGGACGAGGTCCGGAAACCGGACGGCGAACGGCGCGATCGATACCTTGCAGCGCAGGGCCGGACCGAGGCGAATGCCCGGTCCGGCCCTGCGGCTTTATTGCTGCGCGAAGACTGTCCTGAACATGGGGACGAGCAGCTTGTTGCCGAATTCGCTGAGATGGTCGTCGTCGTAGTAGATCGGCCGGCCGGCGAGCGTGCTCCGGCAGACGTCGCCCTTGCAGAGGTAGGGCAGCGGATCCAGGATCTTCACGCCGCAGCGCTCGGCCGCCGCGTCCTGGGCCCGCCAGACCGGGCGGTGGCGCTGTTCGTATTCGGTCCGGGTGATCGAGGGCTCGATCGGCGAGCCCACCACCAGCGACCTGGCCACCACCTTCGGTACATCCACGCCCATTTCGGGAATCGGGCGGACGATGAAGACCTTGTGCTTCTTGGCGACGGTGCAGGCCGCAGAGATCAGGTGCTCGGAGAATTCCTGCAGGTAAGGCTCGGTCGCGGTGGGGTAGGCCTGGGTGAAATAGAAGGCCGGCTTGCCCGCCGTACCCTCCCAGGACTCGTTGTGCCCGACGGCGTAGACCGAGGTCCGGTTCAGGATCACCACCGGCACGTCGGCCGGATAGTCGTCCATCTTGCGCAACGCCCACTGGTTGAACTCGCTGCAGGCCCTGCCGCCGGGGAAGCGGCCCGGCGCGTTCCAGCCGTCGAGCAGCATGGGGCAGCTCATGTAGCTGAGGTCGAGCACACCCAGGTCACGGCTCGGGACCGCGTCCGCCAGCGCGGTGACGGTCGCCGCCGCATGGCTGTCGCCGATCAGGATCGCGGCGACCTTCTTGCCGCCGTAGACGCAGGCCGGCGAAGTCGGGCTGTCGATCGCGAAGCAGCTCGGCCGGCGTGGATCGAGATCCTCGGCTTCCCGCGCGGCGATCTCCACCGCGGCCGGCATCCGGCCCTGCACGCCCTGCTTGAGGTAGACCCCGGCGCAGAGCACGGCGGTCGCGGCCGTGGCGACCGAGATCAGCCCGATCTCGAATGGCATCCTGACCCGGTCGAGGAGCTTGCGGGCCGGCGCCTCGACCAGCAGGTAGGACAGGTTGCCCAGCAGTACCGACAGGCCGATGCCGATCAGGGCGGCGTCATAGCGGCCCTTGAGGTTCAGGTAGACCAGCGCGACGACCACCGGCCAGTGCCACAGGTAGATCGAATAGGAGCGCGTCCCCAGCCATTGGGCCAGCGTGTTGCCGGTCCAGTACGACTTGCTGCGGGAAGCCGCCATGACCAGGGCCGTACCCGCCACCGGCAGCGCGGCACGCCAGCCCGGCCATTCGCTCGCATGATCGAACAGCAGGATCGACGCGACGATGAGTGCGAAACCGGTGATTTCGAGCGCGGCCGGCGGAATTCTCCGCTGCGCCGCAATCCGGTCGTTGGCCAGGAACAGCAGGCCGCCGAGCAGCATTTCCCAGGCGCGGAACGGCAGCATGTAGAACGCCAGCGAGGGCTTGTCCGGCGTCACGTAGGCCGACAGGGCCAGCGACAGCAGCAGGACGGCGGCCAGTGCGCCCGCGACCGCCTTCTTGCGCGGAAACAGTTTCCAGATGATCCAGATGCCGATCGGCAGGATGAGATAGAACTGCCATTCGACCGACAGCGACCAGGTATGGAGCAGCCACTTCTCGTGCGAGGACGAATCGAAATAGCCCGATTCCCGCCAGAACTTCACGTTCGAGAGGAACAGGAGACTCGAAATGGCGTGCGAGGCAAACAGCTTGTAATCGATCGAGGTCAGGCAGAACCAGCCGAGGATCAATAATGTCGCGCACAGAAAGACCAGCGCCGGAATGATCCGGCGCGCACGGGCCATGTAGAAGCGGATGAAGGAAAACCGGTCTGCGGCCAGGGCCGTGACGATGATCGACGTCATCAGGAAACCGGAGATGACGAAGAAGATGTCCACGCCGACGAAACCGCCTTGAAACGGTGCAATGCCGAAGTGGTACAGGACGACGCTGACGACGGCCCAGGCGCGCAGCCCGTTGATGTCCGTTCTGAAATCGCGAGACTTGTTCTGACTGCCGTGCACCGAGTTCTCCTGCTGGGCGGACGTTGGGCGGGGATATCGATTTCGAGCCGAAATCGCCGGACATGGCCGGCGAATGCCGGCGCGGTGCGGGTTCGCCTTTGAACAAGGCAAGAAACGCGGCTTCCGTCTTGCCTCGCCGGCGACCCGATATCCACCGGGGGCGGGCCCGAACCGGGCCAGACATCGCCGGCGCCATGGCCGCCCGGCGGAAGGCGGCACATGATAGCCGGCCTGCCTTCCGCTTGGAACGGCCGCTATCGCACGGACGGGCGGAGGTTGCCGGCCGTCCTCGCTTCACTCGGCCCGCTTCAGGTTGCGCTCGAGGAAGGCCTCCACCCGCTTCCAGAAGTCGATCCGGTTCGGTTCGAGGTACCAGCCGTGCCCCTCGTCCGGATAGGTGATCCACTCCACGTCGGCGTTCTTCCGCTTGATCGCGCTGTAGAGCTCGGTGCCGTGCTGCAGTGGCACCCGCGCATCCAGCGTACCGTAGGCCATCAATAGCGGCTGGCGCAGTTTATCCGCCTGCTCCAATGGCGAATCCCGCTTGATCATTGCGGCGTCGGCGATCGGGTCGGCCACCAGCTGGCGCATGCCGTAGCGCAGCCAGTCATTGGTGAAATTGCTCCAGGCGTTGTCGAACATCAGGTTGATGTCGGTTACGCCGAGCCACTGGAAGCCGCAGCGATACAGCTCCGGGTAACGGATCAGGCCCATCAGCGTGGCGTAGCCTCCGTAATTGGTGCCGCCGATGGCGATCCGGTCGGGATCGGCCAGGCCCTCGGCGATCGCCCAGCGCGTCGCGTCGGCGACGTCGTCCACCATGCCCTGGCCCCACTGCTTCCAGCCGGCCCGGTAATGCTTGAAGCCGAAACCGGTGCTGCCGCGGAATTCCGGCTCCAGCACCAGATAGCCGCGCGAGGCCAGGAACTGCGCCTGCGCTTCCCATTCCCACGACCCGCCGCGCATGAAGGGGTCTTCGTGAACCATCACCACAGTCGGCAGCTTGCCCCTGGCAGCATTGGCCGGCTTGGTCACATAGAGCGGGATGGACAGTCCGTCGCGTGCCGCAACCCGGAGGAAGTCGCGGCGGCCCATCTGCTTGGCCTCGATGTCGGGATGTGGGTGCCGATCGGCACCAGCTCGTCTTTGCCGGGCCGGTAGAGCAGGTATTGCTCGGGCGAGCGGTCCGATCTGACGGTGATCAAGTAAGCGGCGCTCGACAGGCAGTTGCCGCAGGAGATGGTGTTGATGGTACCGGGCAATTTTTCGTCGATCCGCTTCTGCAGCATCTTCATGGCCGGATCGATCCAACTGGTGTCCCAGGCGTCGCTCTGGTAGTGCAGGCCGATGAATTTGCGAGCCTTGAGGTCGAAGATCGGTACGGCGTCGAAGTCGAAGCCATCGAGCTGGGCGATGGGCTCGTCGGCGATCTTCCTGGCCTTCAGATCGTATCTGTACAGCCCCGAGCTGTTTTCGCCGATCGCCCGCTTTACATACAGCGTGTCCTGATAGTCGACGAAGCTGGGCTCGAAGTCATGGCTGTCATATCGGTCGAGGTCTGCCAACTTGCTCCAGCTCTTGTTTGCTTTGTCATAAAGATGCAGGAAAAGGCGGTCCTTGTCATAGCTAAGACCGATCAGTGGCACACCGTCCGGGTTGATCAGCCAGCCGACAGTGCCGGTCGGTGCGCCGCCGTCGATCAGGGGGTGAGCGCCAGCGTCTTGCTGTCGAACCGGTAGAGCGAGATGGAGCTCCACGAATAGTCGACCTTGTTGTAGACGGTTTTCCGCACCAGCAGATCGTTGGAACCGTCCCCAAAGGTTGCCACGTAGCGGTAGTCCCAGGGGAGGACCCGGCGCTTGATATGGCTGCTGGTGTCCTCCTGGCTGTAATTCCAGTTCTGCGTCATCAGTTGGGTGCGCTGGCTGCCGTCGCGATTGATTGCAAAGGCGCTGCCGATAGTGAGTTCCTGCTCGCCGCGGGTGTCTTCGAAGTCGTAGTAGAGCCGGTCGTTGTTGATCCAGTGGGCCTGGTTGATATCGACATCGCCGTAGTTTGCGATGATCTTGAACGCCTTGATGTCGTCGCTCTCGACGACCGCCAGCGCCATGCGTCCGGAGGCGTTGCGCAGCCTGACCGCGAGGTGCTTGCCGTCGGGTGACAGCTCGGGCGATTCGAATTGGGGATTGAGAAAGTAGGCTTCCAGGCTGGGTAATTCATCGGCCAGGGCCCAGGGCGCAAGCAGGGCGGATGCAAGCGTGGCGAGCAGGATTTTTTTCATGGATCGAATCTGTTTAATCGAATTGAACGAAATAGAAATGCTATCGACAGGACCGATAGACTCCCGCATGGCCGGCCCGACGGGCCTCGGAATATAACAGACGTCGTGGCGCTATTCACGCCGATGGCCGCTGCTGCCAATTGATTTGCAGCAATGTGCCTGAATTGGGCGAATTCGAATCGGATGTTCGAATCGTTTATTCAATTCAGATGTGTGGCTTGGTGAAATGCCTGGCCAATCTATTGCATTGGCATGTGGCACATTGGCCGGATAACATTTCTGGTCGGTAGCGGTGCCGCAGGCCGCGGCCTGCCGCTAAGCTGGACCCGACTTTTCGTATCCCGACCGACCGGAACCGACCATGCTTCACCACCTTTCCTTCGGCGTGCGCGACATCGTCCGCGCCGCCCGTTTCTACGATGCCGTGCTGGCGCCGCTGGGCTATGTACGGGTGTGGACCGACATCGAGGACGGCGACCCGGACGCCGCGGTCGGTTACGGCCGCCCCGGCGGCGGCGACCTGTTCGCCATCAAGCTGCGCGCCGATCGCGCGGCGGCGCCCGGCGAGGGCTTCCACCTGGCCTTCGCCGCGCCGGACCGAGCCGCGGTGCAGGCCTTCCACGCCGCGGCGCTAGCGCAAGGCGGCCGCGACAACGGCGCGCCGGGGCTGCGTCCCGACTACGGCGACGACTACTACGCGGCCTTCGTGGTCGATCCGGACGGCTACCGGATCGAGGCGGTGATCGACGGATCGGCCTGCTGCGGTGCTTGAAACCCGGTAGCGCACCCCCATCTGCAGTAGCAGCAGGCGGCCTTGCAGCCCGGCCCCGACCGGGCGTAGCATCGCCGCCTCCCCATCCCGGCCACGCGACCGGGACCCGACAGGAACCGACATGAAGCAGTTTTCCATCCAGAACCAGCACATCGCCGCCACGCCCCAGGGCGAACGCGTGCTGCTGGCCATTTACGTCTAGCTTCCCGAGCTCAGCGCTCGGGAGGCCGCAGGCCTTTCGGGTGGATGGAAACCGACCCCGGAACGGCCTTCGCCCTCCGGGGTTTTTCATTCGCGGTTTCCACCGACTTTCCTCGAAGGGGAGTGCGCCATGCGTACCTACGACAAGCTGATCGCCACGATTCGAACCGGCCAGGGGAGCGGGGGCTTGCGCCCGTCTCCTGGTCGCGTCCCGGTATCGAGCGCGCGCCTGTCGCCGCGCATCGACGCCGCCACGCAAGAAGACAGCTGAGCTCCCGCGCGCATGGCCGGGAGCGTTGCACGCCCGGCCGGGATCGACAGCAGAACCCTGGTCGGGCAACCCGCCAGGGTTTTTTCTTTCGAGCACCCATCATGGAAACCAGAAGACTTCGCAATATCGGCATCATCGCCCACGTCGACGCGGGCAAGACCACCACCTCCGAACGCATCCTCTATTACACCGGCGAGAAGCGCCGGCTGGGCGAGGTGCACGACGGCGCCGCCACCATGGATTTCGATCCGCAGGAGAAGGCGCGCGGCATCACCATCAACAGCGCCGCCACCACGGTGTTCTGGCGCGACCACCAGATCAACCTGATCGACACGCCGGGCCACATCGACTTCAACATCGAGGTGAACCGTTCGCTGCGCGT
The DNA here is from genome assembly GCF_014353015.1 of Chitinimonas koreensis. Classification (NCBI taxonomy): domain Bacteria; kingdom Pseudomonadati; phylum Pseudomonadota; class Betaproteobacteria; order Neisseriales; family Chitinibacteraceae; genus Chitinimonas; species Chitinimonas koreensis. The sequence continues at coordinate 3,085,798 of NZ_CP060704.1, read as the reverse complement.
GCTCGACGGCGCGGTGGTGGTGTTCGACGGCGTCGCCGGCGTCGAGCCGCAGACCGAGACCAACTGGCGCCTGGCCGACCAGTACCGGGTGCCGCGGCTGGCCTTCGTCAACAAGCTCGATCGCACCGGCGCCGACTTCCTGCGCGTGGTCGAGATGATCGAACAGCGGCTGGGCGTGACGCCGCTGGTGCTGCAGTTGCCGATCGGCAGCGAGGCCGGCTTCCGCGGCCTGGTCGACCTGGTGGGCATGCAGGCGCTGGTCTGGCCCGAGGACGAGACGGCCCGGCCGTTCGCCGTCGAAGCGATCCCGGCCGAGCTGGCCGAGGCCGCCGCGCTGTGGCGCCGGCGGCTGGTCGAACACGCGGTCGAGCAGGACGACGCGCTGCTGGCGGCCTATCTCGACGGCCAGGAGCCCGACGCGGCGGCGCTGCGCGCGGCGATCCGGCGCGGCACGCTGGCCGGCGCCTTCGTGCCGGTGCTGGCCGGCTCGGCCTTCAAGAACAAGGGGGTCGAGCCGCTGCTCGACGCGGTGACGGCCTACCTGCCGGCGCCCAGCGACGTGGCCCGCGAGGATTTGGATGCCGATCCGGCCGGCCCGCTGGCGGCGCTGGCCTTCAAGGTGGTGCACGACGAACACGGCACGCTGACCTTCGTGCGCATCTACCGCGGCAGCCTGGCGGCCGGCGACAGCGTGCTCAACGCCAGCAACGGCCGGCGCGAGCGGGTGTCGCGGCTGTACGAGATGCATGCCGACAAGAAGCAGGAGCGCCAACGCGCGGTGGCCGGCGACATCGTCGCCCTGGCCGGGCTCAAGGCCACGGCGACCGGCGAGACGCTGAGCGATCCGGCCCACCCGCTGCAGCTCGAGCGCATCGTGGCGCCCGAGCCGGTGATCGACGTGGCGGTCGAGCCGCGCAGCCAAGCCGATCAGCAGGGCTTGCTCAAGGGCCTGCAGGTGCTGGTGCAGGAGGATCCGAGCCTGCGCCTGCGGCAGGATCCGGAATCGGGCCAGACGCTGCTGTCGGGCATGGGCGAGCTGCAGCTCGAGGTGACGCTGGAGAAGCTGCGCAGCCGCTTCCACGTCGAGGTCGCGACCGGCCGGCCGCAGGTGGCCTACCGCGAGACCATCGCCGCGGCGGCCGAGGTGCGCCATCTGCACCGCAAGCAGAGCGGCGGCCCCGGCCAGTACGCCGAGGTGGTGATCGCGCTGGAACCGCTGGCGCGCGGCGAGGGCGTCGTGTTCGACAGCCGCATCGTCGGCGGCGCGGTCCCGCGCGAGTTCGTCCCGGCGGTCGAGGCCGGCATCCGCCGCGCGGCCGAGGCCGGTGTGCTGGCCGGGCATCCGGTGGTCGACTTCAAGGCCACGCTGCTCGACGGCAGCCATCATGAGCGCGACTCGTCGGCGCTGGCTTTCGAGCTGGCCGCGGCGGCAGCCTTCCGCGAAGCGATGCGGCAGGCCGCGCCGGTGGTGCTGGAGCCCTTGATGGCGGTCGAGCTGGTGACCCCGGCCGACTACCTGGGCGACTGCATCGGCGACCTGATGCGCCGCCGCGGCCTGGTGCGCGGTCAGTCGCAGCGCGGCAACGCGGCGGTGGTCGAGGCGCAGGTGCCGCTGCAGGAGATGTTCGGCTACATCGGCAAGCTGCGCGCGCTGAGTTCGGGGCGGGCCAGCTTCACGATGCAGTTCGATCGGTATGAGGTGGCGCCGGCGGCGGTGCTGGATCGCTAACAGTGCTGTGATGGGCCGCTAGCGGTATGTGAAGGGGGCGAATGCTTATGCATTCGTCCCTTTTCTTTTGCACGCAATATCGGTGGGTGCGACCCAATTGCACGATGCATGGCAGGGTATGTCGCGATGATGCGAGTGCATGAACACGACGGTCCCGTTTGTCGTGACAGAATACTTGGGGAAGGCGCCGTATCTTCGATAGCTAGACGACTAGGTAGATCGACTGCAGAACCGTTCCCCAGCCCTGGCAGCCAGTGGCATTCGAAACTTCCAGCTTGACCTGTTTACCGCTTGCCGCTGCGGTGAGTGCCGTCGCGTACATTTCCTTTCCGCCCGGTTCACTCAAGTTGATCTTAAAGCCGTTGGTATTGCACAGCGTGCTTGCCGACACTTCGATGTAGGCGACAGGATTGGAGGATGTATAAGGCCTGAGGGACAAAATGTTGACGGGAACGCCGGTCGGCTCGGCTAGACCGTTGAACGAGGCAACGAGCGAGAGCGTCCCGGAGATTAATTTCAGCTTCATCATTCAACGCTCCTTGTATCCGATGAGGCCCAGAGCGCTTGCTACTGCCACACGGTTGATTCGCCGATAGTGGTGCGGGCAAGCCCGGGCCTGCTCAGCCTTGGGTTCAGCTCAAATGGATGAATTCCACCTTGCAACCGTTGTTGCTGCCGAAAAGAGTCACTGTTCCGCCAGTTGCCTTGGCCGTTAGCAGCAGGGCGTAGACTGCCTTCACATTGTCTCGTCGAGTCGATGGATCGCTGCTGGGCGATGACCAGGTCAGCCAACCGCCTGCGGGACAATTGCCTGCGGCTACGTCGATATTGAACGTAACCGAATCGGGAACGTAAGTGCCTTCGACGACTTTGACGCGGCCGGCGACGTTCCAGTCATAGGCGAGGGTGGGTAGTGCCACCAAGGTGATGAGGGGTAATGCAAGTAGTCGATTTGGCGCTATATACATGAGCATCCTGCCTTTAATCGTTAGGTTGGGTTGATTGCTAATGATATTATGTTGACCTGGTTGCGAAATTCTTCTTCGTCAATGTGCCCGTCGGTGGCATCAAATACTTCAGGGTCGGGTTCATAACCCTCGGTTGGCCAGAATAAATGTTCCATGAGGGTTTGGGCCATTTCGCTCAAAAGGATCTGATGCTGAATAAACTCCCTGCGTAATGCTAAGAATTTCTCCGCGAAATCCTGTGCCGGCATTGTGGCTGTTGAAAAGGCATGAGTCATTTCGAACAGATCGATGCTGCGATTGATTACCATGTGCTTCCCTGTTTGTTTAAGTAGTTCTTTTGCTTGTTGAGCATTTGGCCGCCATGCTGTGACCAGATTTCCCTGGAGGTCTTTTGCTGCCCCATATAAGTACTCTGGTGGTTGTGGTAATGAAATGCATTGCATTTCCAGTGATATGTGTCCTTTGATAATGGATATTCCTACCGTACTGACGTGCTCGTTGGTTGCCGCCGCAAATTTACTCAGGTTGACCTTGTTTTGAGGGTCGTTGAAACCAAAATCAGCAGCGTGCTTGAATTCGTGTTGTAGTTTCTTCTGAGTGAAGCTAATTATCGGATATAACTGCCCGAAATGAACGGTTTTGTCTGCAGTTCGAGCGAACGTCCTCGAACCGGGCGAAAATATATCCGATCGTATGGAGGTCGGCCAGCGGCCCACCATGCCGACCGTCCGAATCAGGACTTGCTTGCCAGGGCCGGCTGCCCGTTCAGCGTGGCGCTAGCGGATCGATCCCGGCCTTGATCTCGAATTCCACCGTTTCCAGCCGGTCGCGTACCAGATCCTGCTGGTGGGTCAGGTGCACCTCGCGCCAGCCGGGCTGGGTCGACAACCGCCCCAGGTAGTCGATCAGCGCGGCATGCGTCCGCGCTTCGCCGCGCAACGCGATGCTGCCTGCACGCGGATCCGGCTTGAATTCGAGCAGTTCCACCTCCGGATTGGAGACCTTTTCCACCGCCTGGAACACCTGTGGCCAGGGATAGCTCAGTTCGGCGCGGACCACCGCCAGCCTTTGGCGGGAGTCGGCGGCTTGCGCTGCCGAACGCGAAGCGTCGCGCGCCCAGGCCTTGTAGCTGCGCTGGGCGCGATCCAGCGCGGCCTGGTCGGCACGGTTGCGCACGGCGAGCCGGGTCGCCTGGTAGGCCAGCCCCAGGGTGGCGACGATCAGGACGCCGCTGATCAGCCACAGGCGCAAGGGAACCGGCGTGGGCGGGCGCAGGTAGCGCCGGAGGTTCTTCATGGCCGCTCCCAATGGCGCAGGTGCAGGCGTTCGAAGCCGGCATCGGGCAGAGCCGCCTGCAAGGGCTGAGGATCGAGGCCCGGCGCCGCGGCATCGGGCGTCCAGCCGCGCAGCAGGACGATGCCGGGGCAGGCCGCCGCCGACCGCATCAACAGCCGCCGGCAGGCTGCAGCGGGCTGCCCGGTGGCGGGTTCCACGTCGTACTGCTGCAGCTTGCGCTGCCGGTAGACCAGGGCCGTGAAGGCATGCCGTTCGTGCAGCAGCACGATCTCGCCGGCCGGCGAGGCGGGGCGGTGGCGGTGGTAGGCCAGCGCCGATACCGGCAGCACACGTTGCAGGCGCAGGCCATGGCCGGCCAGCTGGCTGCGCAGCGCTTCGAGCCATGGTCGGCTGAAGGCGTGGGCGAAGCCGGGCGCGCCGTGGCTGCGATAGTCGGCATGGACGACCCAGCCATCGTCGATCGTGAGGCCGAGCTGTTCGAAGCAGGCCTGCGCATAGCTGCGGTACTCGGCCGGTCGGGTCAGCGCCGCTTGCCACGGCAGCGCCGTGCAAGCGGCATAGCGGTCCGACACGGTCAGCGCGACGGCGGCGTTCCGGCCGAACGGCAAGGGCCGCGCCTGGAGCAGGTCGCCCAGTGCGGCCAGTGCCTCGAAGGGGTCGTCGGTGGCCGGCAGCGCTGCGGCATGTTCCGTTGCCGCGCCCGGCCAGCGGCGGCGCTGCAGGTGGGCGTGGCCGGGGAACAGCGCGATCCGGACGGTCTCAGGCCACAAACGTGACACGGTTTACCTCCTGCAGGGTGGTCTGGCCGTCGCGCACCAGCTCCAGCGCCACGTCGCGCAGGAAGCGAGTGCCGTCCAGCCTGGCCTGCTCCTTCAATGCGCGGATCGAGGCGCGGCCGATGATCATCTCGCGGATTTCGTCGGTGAGCCGCAGCACTTCGGCGACAGCGCGTCGCCCCTTGAAGCCGGTGTCGCGACACAAGGCGCAACCGCGGCCGGCCATGAAGCGGTAGCCGGAAGGATTGGCGATGCCGGATTCGGCCAGCAGCTCGGCCGCCGGCTCGACCGGTGCGCAACAGTGCGGGCAGTTCTGCCGCACCAGCCGCTGCGCCACCACGCCGGTCAGCGAAGACACGAAGTTGTAGGGGTCGACGCCCATGTGCATGAAGCGGCCGATCACGTCGAAGGTGTTGTTGGCATGGACCGAGGTGAATACCAGGTGGCCGGTCAGCGCCGATTGCACCGCGATCTGCGCGGTCTCGGGATCGCGGATCTCGCCGACCAGGATCTTGTCCGGATCATGGCGCAGGATCGAGCGCAGGCCGACCGCAAAGGTCAATCCCTTGCGCTCGTTGACCGGGATCTGCAGCACGCCCGGCAACTGGTATTCCACCGGGTCCTCGATGGTGATGATCTTGTCCTCGCCGTGGTGGATCTCGGTCAGCGCGGCGTACAGGGTGGTGGTCTTGCCGCTGCCGGTGGGTCCGGTGACCAGCATCATGCCGTAGGGTTCGGAGGCCAGCCGGCGCAGCCGGTGCAGGGTGTCGGCATCGAAGCCGAGCGAGTCGAGCGTGAGGCGCTGGACGTGATCGATCAGCGTCTGCTTGTCCAGGATCCGCAATACCGCGTCTTCGCCGTGGATGCTGGGCATGATCGAGACCCGGATGTCGATGTCGCGGCCCTTGGCCGAGACGCGGAAGCGGCCGTCCTGCGGCACCCGCTTCTCGGCGATGTCGAGTTCGGCCAGCACCTTGATGCGGGCGATCGCCTGTTCGGCCAGCGCGGTGTTGTTCACCGTGGCGATGCTGCTCAGTACGCCGTCGATGCGGAACTTGATGGCCAGGCCCTGCGGGATCGACTCGAGGTGGATGTCGCTGGCTTCCAGCCGCAGGGCATCGAACACCGTCGAACTGATCAGCCGTACCGCCGGGCTGACTTCGCGCTGCACCGAGGTCAGCGTCAGGTCGTCGCGGTCGTCGCGGTTCAGTTCGGCGACGATCTCGGGGCCGACCGCGCTGGCGACCGCGCTGAAGCCCGATTCGTGGCGCTCGAGCTCGGCCTTGACCAGCATGGGGTCGGCCAGCCAGACCTGCAGCAGCGGCTGCGGCAGCCGCGCCAGCCAGGGGCCGGTCTGGCGATCGAGCGGCGCGGTCAGCAAGGCATGGCATTGCCCGGCGGCGTCGCGGCCGACCAGCACGTGCCGCTTGACCATTTCGTCGTAGGGCACCAGGTCGAAGCACGGCTGCAGGGCCGGATCGCGCCCCGGCAGGTAGTCGGCATGGCCGGCCAGCGCGGCGACGCGGGCCAGCGCGTCGCCGCGGCTGGCGCCCAGCCGTTCGGCGACGTCGGCCAGCCAGTCGCCGATGCCGGGATCGTGGCCCAGTCCGGCCAGGTCTTGCAGGCTCAGCATGGCGTCATGGCTCATTGGATGGCATTGGCAAGGTCGAAGATCGGGATGTAGAGCATCAGGACCACGGCGCCGATCACCAGCCCGATGCCGACCATCAGGATCGGCTCGATCAGCCGGCCGGCGAGGTCGATCCAGCTCGCTACTTCCTGGTCGTAGAAGTCGGCGATGCGCTCCATCATCTCGTCGAGGTTGCCCGACGATTCGCCGGCGACCAGCAGCCGATAGGCGACCTCGGTGCCCAGCGCCTGGCTGGCCATGACCTGAGACAACGGCTTGCCTTCGCTCACCTCGGCGGCGGTCCGCCGCAGGCTGGGCTGAAGATTGACCGGCAGCGAGCCCTCGGTCAGGCGGATGGCCGACAGCAGCGGCAGGCCGCTGCGCAGCAGCAGGCCCAGCGTGCGGTAGAGCCGGGCGAGCTGCAGTACCTTGAGCCGCTCGCCCAGCCAGGGGCTGGCCAGCAGCCGCTGCAGCAGCCAGCTACGCGGCGCGGGATGGAACAGCAGGAGCGCGATCAGGGCGCCGAGCAGCGCGAAGCTGCCCCAGGCCATGCCGGGATGCGCCCGGACCAGGCCGCCCCAGGCCTGGATGAAGCCAGACAGCTGGGCGCCGCGGGTCGAGACGTCGTCGAACACCGCGCTGAAGCGCGGCACCACGTAGAGCAGCAGGAAGGCGATCACCAGCGAGCCGACCGCGATCAGGATGGCCGGGTAGATCGCGGCGGCCAGCAGTTTGCCGCGGATGTCGTCGAGCTGGCGCTGGTACTGCATGTAGCGGCTAATGGCGGCCCGGATGCTGCCGGTCGTCTCGCTCGAGCGCAGCATGGCGACGTAGAGCGGCGGAAAGATGCCGGGCTGGGCCGCCATCGCATCCGACAGCTGGCGGCCGTGGCGCAGTGAATTGAGCAGCGCCTGGTAGACCGCCTGGTGGCGGAATGCCCGGTCGTTGCCGGCCAGGATGTCGATGGCGTCGACGACCGGCTGGCCGGCATCCAGCAGCGAATGGAGCTGCTGGTTGAAGACCGGCAGGTTGAAGCGGCCGCCGCGTGCGCGCCAGCCGGCGGCGCCGCCGGCGCGTTCGAGCGCGAGCAGGCGCCAGCCCATCGAGGCGACATAGTGGCGCGCTTCGTCGGCGGTGCTGGCTTCGACCTGCATCGCCTTGACCTGCTCGCCGTCCATGACCTTGGCCTGGAACTGCATCGTCCGGCCCGCCTAGTTCCAGCTGACCACGTCGGCGTCGTCGCCGCTGCCGCCGGCCTTGCCGTCCTTGCCGTAGGCGACGATGTCGTATTCGCGGTTGTCGGCGCCGGGCGACTTGTATTCGTAGGGCTGGCCCCACGGATCGGCGGGGACGTTCTTCTTCAGGTAGGGGCCGTGCCAGCGCGCCTCGCCGGGCGGCTGGGCGAACAGTGCGGCCAGGCCCTGCTCGGTCGTTGGGTAGCGGCCGGTGTCGATGCGGTACTGGTCGAGCGCCTTGTCGAAGGCGTCGATCTGGGCCTTGGCCACCTGCGATTCGGACTTGCCGATCTGGGCGAAATAGCGCGGGCCGACGAAGCCGGCCAGGAGGCCGATGATCAGCAGCACCACCAGCAGCTCGAGCAGGGTGAAGCCGCGCTGCGGCGGGAGGGATGGGCGGTGCTTGGGCATGATGATCATTTCCTCATGGACGCGTCGCGCCCGGATCGGTCGGGGTGAAGACGAAGCGCCAGTCCTGGTAGCGGCTCGCACCGGTGAAATCGGCCTGCGCCGGCGCGAAATGGTCGACCTTGAGCGGCTGTCCGGGCGCTTGCGAATAGACGCCCATGATGCCGCCGTCCGGCGCGGCGACCAGGCCCCAGTTGGCCTCCGCGGTCAGCGGGTCGCGGTAGATCCGGCGCAGCGGCCGGCGCAGCCGGGTCAGCCGGTCGTCGACCAGCAGCGCTTCGAGCGTGGGCGGATAGTGCTTTTCCGTACCCGGGCTGCGCTGGTAGTACTCGCCGATCGCGCTGCGGAACGCTTCGCCGACGAACAGCAGCTCCGCCTCGCGCTCGCGCCGTTCGGCGGTCTGGACCTGCTCCAGCGCATGGCCGCTCAGCAGCGCGAGCAGGGCCGCCACGAAGATCGCCACCAGGTAGGTGAAGCCGGCCTGACGCCGGCGCGCCGGCTGCGCCATGGCCGTTACCACGTCGAGAACGCCGAGCCGTCGCGCGCCTTGCCCGGCGCGCCGCTGTGGACGTCGTAGACGGCGCCCGCAATGCCGTTCGCCGGCGGCTGGATCACCCAGGTGGCCGCGCTGTCGGTGACCGGGTCGACCGGGATGCGCCGCAGGTAGCGCTGGGTGACCAGGTCCTCGAGCTTGTCGGGATAGCGCCCCTTGTCCATGTAGAACTTGTCGACGGCATCGCGCAGCAGGTAGAGGTTCTCGCGCAGCACGTCCTCCTTGGCCTTGTCGATGCTGTTGAAATAGCGCGGCGCGGCCAGCGTCAGCAGGGTGGCGATGATGGCCAGCGCGACCAGCAGCTCGATCAGGGTGAAGCCACTGCGGCTGGTCCGGGCCCGGCCCGATGATCGTCGCGCGCGCATTCACCACTCCCGGTAGGGCAGGCCGTTGAGGCCGATCTGCTCGGAACGCGAGTAGACGTCGAACACATCGGCACCCTCGTGCGGCGCATCGGCCGGCGAATCGTAGCTGCGCGTCGCCCAGCTCTGGGCCGGCGGCATCATCGGATCGGCCGCGAACGGATCGGGCGGCAGCCGGCGCAGGAAGCGCAGGGTGCCGCCGGCCTGCTTGGCGTTCGGCACGCCCTGCACCAGTTCCTCCAGCCGGGCCGGATAGCCGCTGCGCTCCGGCGACAGCGCGATGCGGCCGTCGTCGGCGGCCCGCTTGTAGGCATCGAGCGCCTGGCGGATGTCGCGCAGCGCGCGCCGCAGTTCCTGCTCCTTGTGCCGCCGCACGGTGGTCTCGGCCAGCGGCAGGGCCACCGCCGCCAGCGTCGCCAGGATCGCCAGCGTGGCGACCAGCTCGATGAAGCTGAAGCCGGCCTGCCGGATCGGGGGGGCGGGAATGCGTGGCGCGGCATGGTCATTCCGCGACGTCGACCGCGTGGACCAGCGGCAGCGCCGGCGAAGATGCCGGCTGGGCTGCGCCGATCGGCGTCATGCCGATCAGGCTGATCTCGCTGCCCTGCTGCGGATTCAGTGCGCGGAATTCGATCAGGCAGAGCCGGCCCGGCCCTTTGGCGCCCGCGGCATCGCCGCTCGAGGCGCCGATCGAGATGCGGCCGCTGGCCGCGTCGATCACATGGCTGAACGAGCCGCTGCCGGCCTTGCCGAAATAGCCGCCGTCGCTGGCCTGCACCGCCGCGAACACCTTCGGATCGTAGGCGAGCTGCAACGGCGCCGCGCGCAGCGCCTCCTTGCTGTCCAGCTCCACCGCCAGCCGCAGCGTTTCGCCGACCTTGACCTTGGCCGGCCCCTGCAGCGACAGCTTCAGATTGCCGTTGTCGGCCGCCGGCGGCGGGCTGACCGGATTGACCTGAGCTGCCGGCGAGGCTTGCGACGAGAGTTGCGGCGAGGCCGCCTTCGGCGCGTCGAGGCTCGCCGCATCCATGCTGCGCAGTTGCAGCGGGCGGGTGCGCAGCGCCGACTCGGTGCCCGACCAGAACGACTCGGCGGTCGGTTCCTTGCGCTGGATGTTGCGGATCAGGTGCGGCGTGATCGACAGCACGATCTCGGTCTTCTGCCGGTCGTCCTTCTGGCTGGAGAACAGCCGGCCCAGGAGCGGCAGGTCGCCCAGCAGCGGGATGCGGTTGGCCGCCGAGCGGTCCTCGTCGCTGATCAGGCCGGCCAGCACCTGGGTCTCGCCGTCGCGCAGCCGCAGCACGCTGTTGGCGCTGCGGGTGCCGATCTGGTAGGCCACCGTGCCGGTGCTGGTCTTGATGGTGCTGACCAGCGAGCTGACCTCGAGCCCGACCTTGATGCCGATCTCGTCGCGCAGGTAGACCGTCGGTTCCACCTCGAGCTTGAGGCCGACGTCGATCAACTGGACGTTCTCGCTGAGGAAGCCGGTCGAGGTGGTGGTGGTGGTGACCACCGGCACCTTGTCGCCGATCAGGATCTTGGCCTTCTCGCGGTCGCGTACCCGGATGCGCGGATTGGCCAGCAGGTTGGCGTCGCCGTCCTCCTTGCGGAAGGTGACGGTCGCGCTCGGCACGTTCACGCCGAGCCGGTTCGAATTCAAGTTGCGCAGGTCGCTGAGCCGCATCACCTGGCTGCTGCTCGATCCGCTGGTGCCGGAGCCGCTGTCGGTGGCGACGCCGAGCGGCGAGACCGTCAGCTGGTCGGTCACCTTGATGCCGAGATCGAGCAGGCGCGAGCGCTTCACCTCCAGCACTTCCACCTCGAGCATCACTTCCGGGTCGTCCAGGTCGTGCAGGGCGATCAGCTTCTCGGCCAGCGTGATGGTCTCGGGCGTTTCGCGCAGGACCAGCATGTTGAGCTTGTCGTCGACGAACACGTTCTGCAGCTTCAGCACCGTCTTCAGCAGGTTGGCGGTCTGCTTGGCCTCGGCGCTGGACAGGTAGAAGGCCCTGACCACCAGGTCCTGGTACTCCTTGGCCTTGCCGGCGTCGCTCGGGTAGATCAGCACGCTGGTCGGGTTGAGGATCTTCTTGTCGAGCCGGTTGGTGGTGAGGATCACGTCGACCGCGTCCTCGAGCGTGGTCTGCTTGAGGAAGACCGTGGTGCGCTGGTCGTTGCGCACGTCGCGGTCGAAGATGAAATTGATGCCGGTGGTGCGCGACAGCGCTTCGAACACCATCTTGAGGCTGGCATCGCGGAATTCGAGATTGATCGGCTTGCGGTAGATCGCGCCCAGCGTCGGTGCCGTCAGCATCTCCTTGGCGGCCAGGGTCTCCAGCTCCCGCTTGGCGGCCTTGGCCTCTGGCTGGTTCGGTTCGGCTTCGAGCGCGCGGTTGATCAGCTGCAGCGCGATGGCCGTATCGCCGCGCTTGCGCGCTTCGCGCGCCTGGGCGACATCCTCGGCGGCGCGGCGGCGCAGCTCGATGCGCTCCAGGCCGGCGCGGGCGCGGGCGCTGTCGCGGTCGAAGGCCTGGATCGTCCGGTAAGCCTCCGCCGCCTGCTCGTCCCGGCCGTCGGCCAGGGCGGCCTCGGCCTGGGCCAGCAGCTTGCGCTGGGCTTCCTCGCGGGCGCGCAGCCAGTCGCCGCGGTAACGGACGTCGCGCGGCTCCAGATCGGTCGCCTGCTGCAGCTCGGCCAGTCCTTCGCGGTATTGCCCCTGCTCCATCGCGGCCATGCCGTTGCGGTGGTGGTAGCCGGCGGCGCAGCCGCCCAGGACGAGCGCGGCGGGCAGCAGCAGTATGGGGGCGAGGCGGCGCCAGTCGGTAAGGTGGAGGGAAGGGTCATGGCGGGGGTCATTCCATTGCGGCGAGCGGTAAGCGCTGATGCTCGCCGGTCGGAAGATATTCGAATTCGATCTGCTGCGAGTCGATCGACAGCACCTTGTAGGTTCCGTCGAGCACGGCGCCGGGCTTGGCCAGCACGGTCTGCTCGCCTTGGCTCAGATAGATGGTCTGCACGCCGCCGTCGTTGAGGCTGCCCATGAATTTGTAGGGCAGCGGCGGCGGTCCGGCGGGCTCCGGTGTTGCCGGCGGCGGTGTGACGACGGGCGGCGGGGTAGGCGTGGGTTCGACCTTGGCGACCCATTGCCGCGGCGCGAACGGGTCGCCGTAGTCCGTGCTTGCGCTGTCCGCGTCTCCACTCTGCGCAGCGGCCGTCGGCGCGGCTGCGGCGGCCGGCGGCCGGCGATCGGCCGCTTCGGTCACTTCGGCCTCGGCCGATGCGATCGGATCGGCAGGGTAGAAGGCCGCCACTGCGCTGGCGAGCAGCAGGCCGATCCAGATCAGCCAGCGTTTGGAGGTCCATGCGTCCGTCATGGCTTGCGGAAGAAGGCCGAGAGCGACAGCTCGCAATCGAGCTCGCCGATGCCGATATCGTCCTTCGAGCAATTGATCGCGGTCAGGGCGAGGTGCGGTTGGCGTGCCTGCAGGCGGTCGACGAAACGGCGGATGACCGGGTAGCTGCTGGTGACCTTGAGCGTCGCGCGGTAGCGAAGGAATCCTTGCGACGCCGCTTTTTCGAGGACGTAGGAGACCTCGCCGAATTCCAGGCCGGTTGCGTGCGCTGCGGCGTCCAGCTCGCCAGGCAGCGCCATGGGCTGGAAATCCGGCAGATCGAGTCGGTCACTCAGGCCGGGCTTGTTTGCCGCAGTGGCGGGTCGGTCGGGAAGGCGCTGTAGTTCGGTCTGCAACTGCCGCTGGACATGCGCCTGGGCGGCGTAGGCGATACCTGCGCCGATCAACAAGGCGAGGCTTGCCAGCAGTGCGAGCGTGCCGGCGGGCGCGCTGACTGCGATGCGACGAACGGTGAAGAGCAGGATGTGCTGCATCGGAAGGCAATGGCGGGGCTAAGTTTTGGAACGGCTTGCGACTTCTTGCTTTATCAAAGCCCGGCTAATGGATTTGCGCAAATTTGAATCATCTTATGCAGATTGGATAACGGCTCGCCGGATCGCAGGGTATGCCGAAGGTGAACGTCACCATGTAAGGAGGGCAGTATGCAGCTTATGCGTTGCCGATGGAAGGTTTTTGTATCCGGCCTCGAAGCTGGAATGGTCTGTAGATCAAGGGGCAGCGTAAAGGCTTAATTGTTGAAATGGCAATAAATATGATCGCGATATTGCTGTTGGTGATTGCAATTGTGGCTGGTGTCGATGATAAAAATGCTCGACGGCTATTCCGGCGGCAATGATGTCGAAATCTGGATGCCAGATGAATCATGGCTTTGGTGGTCGTATCGTGCATTGTTCGGATTTATCGTACGGGCTCATGTTTCCGAAAATCAGCAAGATGGCGGGGTATTTCGAGGAGGCCGGGTCGTGTTTGTTCGTGCGATATGCCCGGTGCGAAACCGGTGATGGACTTTCCGCTAAATGCGATCGTTATTTCAACGCCGATGTTTCATCGGGCGGAATCGGAATTCATTCTCACGATCCCGATATTCAATATGGCGGGTGGCGAGACGGTATCAATCCGTCCGCTCCGACCACAGCACCCCGCCCGTTGCCCAATGCTCCTTCTTCACCTCGCTCAACAGGATGTCGACCGATCCCGGCGGGCAGTCGAGCGTGCGGCAGCAGGCTTCGGTGAGCGCGGCCACCAGGGCGCGCTTCTCGTCGGGGCTGCGGCCTTCGAACAGTTGGACGTTGAGCGTGGGCATGCGGGGTCTCCGGTGGTCGGGTGATAGGGGATGGATATCCAGGCAGCTTCAATCGGCGTAGTCGGGCGCGATCCGCGCCGCCAGCCGCAGTAGCGCCGGCCATTCCAGTTCGCCTTCGGCCGCTTCGTCGGCCGTCAGCTGCGCCGCGGTGCGCTGCAGTACCCGCGTCGGCGGCAGCAGCAGCGGCACGCCGGATGCCCGGGCGCGCAACTGGATGTCGCAGGCCTTTTCCAGCGTCTCCATCAGCACCCAGGCCTGCGCCACCGTGCGGCCGCAGACCAGGCTGCCGTGGTTGCGCAGCAGCAGGGCAGGGTGGTCGGCCAGCGCGGCCACCATGCGGGCGGCCTCGGCCGGCGGGAAGTCGAGGCCGCCATAGTCGTGGTAGCCGATGCGGCGGTAGAAGCGCAGCGCATGCTGCGACAGCGGCAACAGGCCCTGCGCCTGCACCGAGACCGCGACGGCGGCCGTGGCGTGCAGGTGGATCACGCAGTGGGCATCGGGCCGCGCGGCGTGCACCGCGGCGTGGAGGGCGAAGCCGCCCGGGTTGACCGGCTGCCGCGCGCCGACGACGCGACCGGCGGCGTCGATCTTGACCAGGTTCGAGGCCGTTACCTCGCTGAAATGCAGGCCGAAGCGGTTGATCAGGAAGTGGCCCGGCTCGTCCGGCACGCGCGCGGTCAGGTGGGTGTAGACCAGGTCGTCCCAGCCGCGGTGCGCGGCCAGCCGGTAGGCGGCGGCGAGATCGCGCCGCAGCGCCTGCTCGGCCGGGCTGGCCGGGGCGAGGGCGTGGTCGGGCAGGCGTTCCATCTCGGGTTCCTCATGGGTTGGGCGCATGGTCTTCGTAGGCGCGGCTTCAGCCGCGATTGGCGGAGGCGAGCCGATCGCCGTTCGCGGCTGAAGCCGCTCCTGCAAAAAGCCGCTGCGCGTTCAGGCTTCGCCGTTCACCAGCTGCCGGGCCAGCGTGTTGTGGCGCTCGACCAGCGGGCCGAGCTCGACGGTGAGCAACTGGCCGTCGCGCACCACCACCCGGCCGTCGATCACCGACAGCGCGACCTTGGCCGGCGCGCAGAACAGCAGCGCGGCGGCCGGGTCGTGCAGGCCGCCGGCGAAATCGACGCTGGCGAGGTCGAAGGCCACCAGGTCGGCGCACATGCCCGGCGCCAGCGCGCCGATGTCGCGCCGGCCCAGCGCCGCGGCGCCGCCCAGGGTGGCGACCTCGAGCGCCTCGCGCGCCCTGAGGCCGGCCGGGTCGCCGCCGACCCGCGCCAGCAGCAGCGCCTGGCGCGCCTCGGCCAGCAGGTGGCCCGAATCGTTGGAAGCCGAGCCGTCGACGCCGAGGCCGACCGCGACGCCGGCCGCCCGCATGCGCTTGACCGGGGCGATGCCGGAACCGAGCCGCATGTTCGACGAGGGGCAGTGCGCCACGCCGGTGCGGCTCTGGCCGAACAGCGCGATGCCGTGGTCGTCGAGGCAGACGCAGTGGGCATGCCAGACGCCCTCGCCGAGCCAGTCGAGCTCCTCGGCGTACTGCGCCGGCGTGCGGCCGAAGCGCTCGCGGCTGTAGGCCACGTCGCCGGGCGTCTCGGCCAGGTGGGTGTGCAGGCCGACGCCATAGGCGCGCGCCATGCGCGCCGATTCGCGCATCAGGTCCTGCGATACCGAGAACGGCGAGCACGGCGCCAGCGCGACGCGCAGCATGGCGCCGTCGCGCGGGTCGTGCCAGGTCTCGATCAGCCGCTGCGACTCGCGCAGGATGAAGGCCTCGTCCTCGACCACCCGGTCGGGCGGCAGGCCGCCCTGCGATTCGCCCACGCTCATCGCGCCGCGGCAGGCGTGGAAGCGCATGCCGATCTCCTGCGCGCCCTCGATCGCATCGTCGAGCCGGCAGCCGTTGGGATAGATGTAGAGGTGGTCGCTGCTGGTGGTGCAGCCGCTGAGGATCAGCTCGGCCATGGCGGTCTGGGTCGAGACGCGGATCATCTCGGGCGTGAGGCCGGCCCAGATCGGATAGAGCCGGCGCAGCCAGTCGAACAGCTCGCAATCCTGCGCACCCGGCACGGCGCGGGTCAGCGACTGGTACATGTGGTGATGGGTGTTGACCAGGCCGGGCATGACCAGGTGGCCGCGCATGTCGATGACCTGGTCGGCGGTCTGCGGCAGCTCGATGCCGGCGCCGACGGCCTCGATGCGGTTGCCGCGGATGAATACGGCGCCGTCGGCGATCTCGCGGCGGGCGGCGTCCATGGTCAGCAGCAGGTGGGCGTTGCGGATGAGGAGGGTTTGCATGGTCGGTCTTCCTGGCGTAAGGGGTTGAATCTACGCGGTCGGTGCCGACGAGAACCCATCTGTGCCTCGGCCGAGGAATGGGTGAGGGACGGCGATCGGATACTGCGTTTCACCGCAGAGGACGCGGAGGACGCCGAGGAAAGACCACTTACTTTCGCTCGCCTCCGTGTCCTCGGCGTCCTCCGCGGTAAAGCGCTTTCTTACTCAATGCGCGTCGCGCACATGCTTCGCCACGCCCATCACGTGGGTGGCGGCCACCGCGCGGTCGTCGCCCAGCATCATCAGCGCGAACAGCCGGTCGTCGATGCCGTCGGCGCGCGCCATGCGGCGTTCGAGCAAGGGCGTCGCGGCCGGGTCGAGCACCACGAAGTCGGCCTCCTTGCCGACCTCGAAATTGCCGATCCGGTCGTCGAGGTAGAGCGAGCGCGCGCCGCCCAGCGTGGCCAGGTAGAAGGCGCGGGCGGCCGACAGCGACTGGCCCTTGAGCTGCAGCACGCCGTAGGCCGCGTGCAGCGTGCGCAGCATCGAGAAGCTGGTGCCGCCGCCGACGTCGGTGCCGATGCCGACCCGCACGCCCATCGCCTGCGCCGCGTCGAGGTCGAACAGGCCGCTGCCGAGGAACAGGTTGGAGGTCGGGCAGAACGACATCGCCGCGCCGGTCTCGGCCATGCGGCGGCGGTCGTCCTCGTCGAGCCAGATGCAGTGCGCGTAGACGCTGCGCGCGCCGAGCTGGCCGTAGTGGTCGTAGACGTCGAGATAGCTGCGCCGCGCCGGGTAGAGCTCGGCCACCCAGGCCACCTCGCCCTGGTTCTCGGCCACGTGCGACTGCAGGTGCAGGTCCGGGTGGTCGCGGAACAGCTGGCCGGCCAGCTCCATCTGCCGCTCGGTCGAGGTCGGCGCGAAGCGCGGCGTGACCGAGTAGCCGAGCCGGCCGCGCTTGTGCCAGCGCGCGATCAGCTCCTGCGATTCGACGTAGCCGCGCTCGGCGCTGTCGCGCAGGTCCTCGGGGCAGTTGCGGTCCATCATCACCTTGCCGGCCAGCATGCGCATGCCGCGCCGCTCAGCCGCGCCGAACAGCGCGTCAACCGAGGCCGGATGCACGGTGGCGAAGGCGTGGGCGGTGGTGGTGCCGTTCTTCAAGAGTTCGTCGGCGAAGAACTCGGCCACCTCGCCGGCATGCACCGGGTCGTCGAAACGCCGCTCGGTCGGGAAGGTGTACTTCTCCAGCCAGGCCAGCAGCTGTTCGCCGTAGCTGGCGATCATGTCGGTCTGGGCGTAGTGGATGTGGGTGTCGACGAAGCCGGGCAGGATCAGCTTGCCCGAGTAGTCGGTCAGCGCGGTGCCGGGCGGCAGCGTCGGCAGCAGCTCGCGCGCGTCGCCGATGGCGGCCACGCGGCCGTCCTCGACCAGCAGGATGCCGTCGTCGAAATACTGCATGGCGCGCGCACCGAGCTCGAACGGGTCGCCCAGGAAGTGCAGCAGCGAGGCGCGGAAGGCGTATCGGTTCATGTCATTGCCCCTGGCCGGTCCAGTCGGCGATCAATTGGCGCTCTTCCGGCGTCATCTTGGTCATGTTGCCCAGCGGCATGTAGTTGGTGGCCACTGCCTTCTTGATGCGGGCGGCGGCGGCGGCGATGTCGTGCGGGTTGTCGAGCTTGACCCCGGCCGGCGGCGCCGAGAAACCCGGCTGGGTCGGCTGGGCGGCATGGCAGGACACGCAGCGCGCGTCGAGCACGGCCTTGACCCGGTCGAAGCCGGCCTCGCCGCCGGCTGCGGCCGTCGGCGTTCCCGCGGCCGCCGCAGCGGCGGCGATCGGCGCGGCGGCAGGTGCCGCAGCGACGGCGGGCGTTGCCGCGACCGGCGCCGCCGGCAGCGTGGCGACCCAGGCATTGATCGCCAGCAGGACCACGCCGGCGGCCGGCAGCGCCACCACGTTGCGGCCGCTGTGGCGCAGCACGAAGTACTGCCGGATCAGCGCGCCGGCGACGATGAACAGGCTCATCACGATCCAGGCATGGGCGCTGCCGAAGGTGAAGGCGTAGTGGTTGCTGATCATCAGGAACACCACCGGCAGCGTGAAGTAGGTGTTGTGCACCGAGCGCTGCTTGCCGCGCTTGCCGTCGAGCGGGTTGGGCGCGCGGCCGGCGCGCAGGTCGGCCACCATGCGGCGCTGGCCGGGGATGATCCAGAAGAACACGTTGGCCGACATGCAGGTGGCCATCACCGCGCCGGTGATCAGGAAGGCGGCGCGGCCCTGGAACACGTGGCTGGCGGCATAGGCCACGCCGATCATCATCAGCGCCACCACGAAGCTCAGCGGGCCGTCGCGTTCCATGTTCGGGCTGATGCGCCGGCACAGCTGGTCGTACACCAGCCAGCCGCCGCCGAGGAAGGCGATCGCCACCACGTTGGCGGCGCCGCCCGACAGCGAGGCGGCCCAGGGCCAGGCGCTGGCCGGGTTGGTCAGGTAGAACGAGGGATTGGCCAGGTAGATGACGGTGAACAGCGCGAAGCCCGACAGCCAGGTGACGTAGGACTTCCAGAACGACCAGTGCAGGTCGGCCGGCAATTCGGGCGGGTTGGTCAGGTACTTCTGGTTGTTGTAGAAGCCGCCGCCGTGCACGGCCCACATCTCGCCGAACATGCCGAGCTTCTTCTTCTCTTCGTTCTTGGGTGGATGCAGGCTGTTGTCCAGCATCACGAAATAGATCGATTCGCCGATCCAGGCGATGGCGGCGATGACGTGCAACCAGCGCAGGAGCAGGTTGAGCCAGTCGACGAGATAGGATTCCATGGTGTTTCCTACGGAATGTGAAACGTGAAATGTGAAAGGTGAAACGTGGTTCGCCGCTGCGCGGCTCGAGTTCTAGGCCGAGCCCGCCCGGTTTGGAGTACGGCTGCGCCGGTCACGTTTCGGGCGGGCGGGAAAAGGCGAAGCGCATCGGTGAAACGCGGCGCAGCCGCACTCGAAGCCCGGCTTGCCCGAACTCGAGCCGCGCAGCGGCGAACCACGTTTTACCTTTCACGTTTCACCTTTCACGGCCTCACTTCTTGGGCAGCTTGCTCGCCACACCCTGCACGTAGTAGTCCATCCGCGCCAGGTCGGCGTCGCTGATGCTCTGGCCGGCCGCCACGCGGGTCTTGCCGTCCTGGTCGACCACCGGGCCGGCGAACGGGTGGCGCGTGCCGGCCTTGAGTTCGCCCTCGAGCTTGCCGACCAGGTCGCGCACGTCCTTGGGCACCGCCGGGTTCAGCGGGGCCAGCGCGATCATGCCGTCCTTGAAGCCGCCCCAGACGTTGGTCGGCTTCCAGGTGCCGGCCAGCACTTCGCCGACCACGCGGGTGTAGAAGTCGCCCCACAGGTGGGTGGTGGCGGTCAGCTGGGCCTTGGGGCCGTACTTGCTCATGTCCGAGTGGTAGCCGAAGGCGTATACGCCGCGCTCCTGCGCCGCCTGCACCACGGCGGTCGAGTCGGTGTGGTGGGTCACCATGTCGGCGCCCTGCGAGATCAGCGTCATCGCCGCCTCGCGCTCCTTGCCCGGGTCGTACCAGCTGTTGGTCCAGATCACCCGCAGTTCGGCCTTGGGATCGACCGAGCGCATGCCCTGGGCGAAGGCGTTGATGCCCTGCAGCACCTCGGGGATCGGGAAGGCCGCGACGTAGCCGGCGATGTGGCTCTTGGTCATCTTGCCGGCGATCACGCCGTTGAGGTAGCGGCCTTCGTAGAAGCGCGCGTTGTAGACGCCGACGTTCTTGTCCTGCTTGTAGCCGGTGGCGTGCTCGAACACCGTGCCGGGGAATTGCTTTGCCACCTTGAGCGTCGGGTTCATGTAGCCGAACGAGGTGGCGAACACCACCTTGTAGCCGTCGCGCGCCAGGTCGCGCACCACGCGCTCGGCGTCGGCGCCCTCGGGCACGTTCTCGACGTACTTGGTGGCGACCTTGCCGGCCAGCGCCTTCTCCATCTGCAGCCGGCCCAGGTTGTGCTGATAGGTCCAGCCGGCGTCGCCGATCGGGCTCACGTAGACGAAGCCGATCTTGGCCGGCTCGGCCGCCGTGGCCGGCAGGGCGGACACGAGGCCCGCGGCGAGGATCGCGAGCAGGGTTTTCTTGCCGTGTTGCATGTCGTCTCTCCTTATTGGGATGGGGCGGGACCGACCGGCGCCGGTCCGCGGAATGCACGGGGTGTTCAGTTGCCGCGGCGGGGTTCCGTAGGTCGGGCTTCATGCCCGGCAGCACCGCTGGCCGAGGTCGCCGTCGGGTATGAAACCCGACCTGCGGGGTCGTCGCGTCGTCATGTCGGGATGGCGGCGTGACTCAGGCATCGGGCCGGTAGGGCTGGCCCAGCGAGATCGGCGAGTTGAGCCGGATCAGCTTGGGATTGCGCGAGATCACCACCAGCACCGCCACGGTGGCGAGGTAGGGCAGGGCCGACAGCAGCTGGGTCGGCACCTCGATGTGCAGGCCGGAGCCCTGCACGAACATCTGCGAGATCATCACGCCGCCGAACAGGTAGGCGCCGACCATCACCCGCAGCGGCCGCCAGGTGGCGAACACCACCAGCGCCAGCGCGATCCAGCCGCGGCCGGCGACCATGCCCTCGACCCACATCGGCGTGTAGCAGACCGACAGGAAGGCGCCGCCCAGGCCGGCCATGGCGCCGCCGAAGGCGGTGGCCAGGTAGCGGATGGCGATCACCGGGTAGCCGATCGCGTGCGCCGACGACGGCGATTCGCCGAGCGCGCGCAGCACCAGGCCGGCCCGGCTCCGGTAGAGGAACCAGCTGACCAGCGCGAACAGCGCCCAGGACAGGTAGACCAGCGGCTGCTGCTGGAACAGCGCCGGCCCGATCAGCGGGAGGTCGGCCAGCAGCGGGATCGGCAGGGCCGGCACGGTCGGCAGCGCGACCGATTCGTAGGGCTTGCCGATGAAGCCCGACAGGCCGACGCCGAAGATCGCCAGCGCCAGGCCCGAGGCGACCTGGTTGGCCATGAAGGTGAGCGTGAGCACGCCGAACAGGAGCGACAGCGCGACGCCGGCGCCGATGCCGGCCAGCATGCCCAGCCAGGGGCTGCCGCTGTGGTGGGCGGTGGCGAAGGCGGCGATGGCGCCGACCGCCATCATCCCTTCGGCGCCGAGGTTGAGCACGCCGGCCTTCTCGGTCACCAGCTCGCCCAGGGCGACGATGACCAGCGGCGTGGCCGCCACGATGGTGGCGAACAGGATCGCGGTGAACAGATGGGTTTCCATGGCCTTCCCCTCACTGGGCCGCGGCCGGCACGGCGGCCGGGCGGACGGCGCGCCGCGCGGTCCAGCGCAGGCGGTAGTTGATGAACACGTCGGAGGCCAGCAGGAAGAACAGCAGCATCCCCTGGAATACCTTGGAGATCGACGAGGGCAGGTTGAGGTATTGCTGGGCCTGCTCGCCGCCGATGTAGAGCAGCGACATCAGCAGGCTGGCGAACAGGATGCCGACCGGGTGCAGGCGGCCGACGAAGGCCACGATGATGGCGGCGAAGCCGTAGCCCGAACCGACGAACTCGGTGATCTGGCCGACCGGCCCGGCCACTTCCGAAACCCCGGCCACGCCTGCCATGGCGCCGCCGGCCAGGAGGCCGATCCACACCGTGGCGCGGGCCGAGAAGCCGGCGTAGCGCGCCGCGTCGCCGGCCTCGCCGGCCACCCGCATCTTGTAGCCGAGGAAGCTGCGGTTCATGAACACGTAGCCGGCCAAGAGGGCGCCGAGCGCGACCATGAAGGCGGCGTTGAGCCGGGTGCCCTCGATCAGCGCCGGCAAGAGCGCGCTGTCCTGGAACTGCCGGGTCTGCGGGAAGTTGAAGCCGTCCGGGTCCATCCACGGCCCGTGCACCAGCCAGGACAGCAAGAGCTGCGCGACGTAGACCAGCATCAGCGAGACCAGGATCTCGTTGGCGTTGAAGCGCGTGCGCAGGAAGGCCGGGATGGCCGCCCAGGCGGCGCCGCCGGCCGCGCCGGCCACCAGCATGGCGGGCAGCAGCAGCGGGCTCTGGCTGTCGGGGAAGGCCAGCGCCAGGCCGCCGCCGGCCAGCGCGCCGACCAGGAACTGGCCTTCGGCGCCGATGTTCCAGATGCTGGCGCGGAAGCCGACCGCCAGGCCGACCGAGATCAGCATCAGCGGCGTGGCCTTGAGCAGCAGCTCGGCGATGCCGTCGAGGTCGCGCACCGGGTTGAGGAAGAACACCTTGAAGCCCTCGACCGGGTCCTTGCCCAGCGCCGAGAACACCAGGAGGCCGCCGAGCAGGGTGAGGACCACCGCCAGGAGCGGCGAGGCGTAGCGCATCGCGCGCGAGGGTTCCGCGCGGCTTTCGAGCTTAAGCAGCATGGGCGAGGACTCCGGTGGGTTGGGCGGTGGACGGCGTGGCGTCCCAGATGCCGCTCATCCAGATGCCGATCTCCTCGACATTGGTCTGGGCGGTGGGCTTGCTCGGCGACAGCCGGCCGTTGGCGATCACCGCCAGCCGGTCGCAGATCTCGAACAGCTCGTCGAGCTCCTCCGAGATCACCAGGATGGCGGCGCCGGCGTTGCGCAGGTCGATCAGCGACTGGCGGATGAAGGCGGCGGCGCCGACGTCGACGCCCCAGGTCGGCTGGGCGACCACCAGGAGCTTGGGCCCCTGCATGATTTCGCGGCCGACGATGAATTTCTGCAGGTTGCCGCCCGACAGCGAGCGTGCTTCGGCCGCGGGGCCGCCGCACTTGACGTTGTAATCGCGGATGCACTGCTCGGCGAAGGCGCGCACCGCCTTGAAGCGGATCAGCCCGCGCCACAGGAAGCCCTGGCGGTGGGCGGTCAAGAGCGCGTTGTCGGCCAGCGACATGCGCGGCACCGCGCCGCGGCCCAGCCGCTCCTCCGGTACGAAGCAGAAGCCGAGCTTGCGGCGGCGGCCCGGGCTCATGCGGCCGGCGGCGGTGCCGCAGATTTCGACCTGCTTGCGCTCGCGGAGGGTCTGCTCGCCCGAGATCGCGCACAGCAGTTCCTGCTGGCCGTTGCCCGACACGCCGGCGATGCCGACGATCTCGCCGCTCTTCACCTCGAGGTCGATGCCCTTGAGGCTGATGCCGAACGGGTCGTCGCTGGCCTGCTCGAGGCCGGCCAGCCTGAGCCGCACCTCGCCGCCGGCGCTCGGTGCGCCGTGCTGGCAGGCCGGCAGGTCCTTGCCGATCATCAGCCGCGCCATCGAGGCCGGCGTCTCTTCGGCCGGCCGGCAGGCGCCGGTCACCTTGCCGGCGCGCAGCACGGTGGCGCTGTGGCACAGCTCCTGGATCTCGTCGAGCTTGTGGCTGATGTAGAGGATCGAGCAGCCCTCGGCGGCCAGCTGGCGCAGCGTTTCGAACAGCTTGCGCACCGCCTGCGGCGTCAGCACCGAGGTCGGCTCGTCCATGATCAGCAGGCGCGGGTTCTGCAGCAGGCAACGGATGATCTCGACGCGCTGGCGCTCGCCGACCGACAGCGCATGCACCAGCCGGCGCGGATCGACCGGCAGGCCGTAGCGGGTCGACACCGCCTCGATGCGGCGGGCGAGGTCGTCGAGGTCGGGCGAGCCCGGCATGGCCAGCGCCACGTTCTCGACCACGCTCAGCGTCTCGAACAGCGAGAAGTGCTGGAACACCATGCCGATGCCGAGCTGGCGCGCGTGGGCCGGGCTGTCCACCGTCACCGGCTTGCCTTCCCACAGGATCTGGCCCTCGGTCGGCTTGGTGACGCCGTAGATGATCTTCATCAGCGTCGACTTGCCGGCGCCGTTCTCGCCCAGCACGGCGTGGATCTCGCCGGGCGCGACCGTGAGGTCGATGCCGTCGTTGGCGACCACGGCCGGGTAGACCTTGCGGATGCCCTTGAGCGCCAGGCGCGGCGGGGCGGGTGGAGTTGCGATGGTCTGCATGACGTCGTCTCTCGTGGGCCGCCGGGGCGGCCTGGTTGCAGAAGCGTCGAAAGGGTCTGGTAGGTCGGGCTTTATGCCCGACAGCGTCCCTGGCCGGCGGCGCCGTCGGGCATAAAGCCCGACCTACCGGACTTCGGCCAACGGTGCCGCCGGGCCGAAGCCCGCGTTACCGATCCATTCGCCGCTCTCCTCGTTGGGCCGGTTGGCCGGCCTGCTTGTATGTGCTGCGCGTATCCCTGCTGCTGCTCGTCATGCCCGCCGGACGCAGCGCGGCCCTGCGCCGCGCCGGATCGGCGGGCGGATGGAGCGCTGGCGGGGGAGGGCGGCGATGGCCGCTTCGGCTCAGCCGGGCGGTGCCTCTTGCGACGGCCGTCGTCGTTGCAGCCCGGCGACCGCGCTTTGTGCGCGCAGCTGCATCAGCTGGGCGGCGACCGCGACGGCGATCACTTCGGGTTCCTTGCCGGCGACGCCGGGCACGCCGATCGGGCAGTGCATGCGGGCGAGCTGGCCTTCGTCGAAGCCGCGGTGGCGCAGCCTCTGCTCGAAGGAGCGGCGCTTGCTCTGCGAGCCGATCAGGCCGAAGAAGCGGAAGTCGCCGCGTTTGAGAATGCGCTCGGCCAGGGTGAAGTCGAGCGAGTGGTCGTGGGTGAGGACCAGGTAGACGGTATCGGCCGGCATGTCCGCCACCCAGTCCTCGGGCGCCTCGGCGACCACGGTGCGGGTATTGGCGGGCGGGACCGGCAGGAATTCCTCTTCGCGGCCGTCGATCCAGCTGACCCGGCACGGCAGCCGGCCGAGCAGTTCGACGATGGCGCGGCCGACGTGGCCGGCGCCGAACAGCGCGACGTGCAGCCCGGCCGGGAAGGACGGCGCCAGCAGCCAGTCGCCCTGGTCCGCACCGAGCGTCAGCAACGCGGCTTCGCCGCGCCCCGCTTCGTCGCGCCCGGCCTCGCCGCGATCCGCGCCGAGCAGCGCCCGGGCGGCGGTCCGCACGGCGACCGGCAGCGCTTCGCCGGCTTCGTCGGCGCCGAGCACGACCGAGGCGGCCGGCGCATCGCCGATGCGGTGGGCGCGCAACCAGGCCCGGCCCTCGCGCTGCATTCCGGCGGCGGCCGCGATCCAGCCGGCGCAGGCGGCGTCGATCGGTTCGAACAGCAGCTTCACCACCCCGCCGCAGCACTGGCCCAGGCTGGCGCCGAGCGGGAAGCGCACCAGGCAGGAGCCGGCCGCGCCGCCGGCCAGCATGGCGCGTGCATGGTCGATCGCCTTGTACTCGAGATGGCCGCCGCCGATGGTGCCGTGGCAGCCGCCGGCCTCGACCAGCATCGCCGCGCCCGCTTCGCGCGGCGCCGAGCCGCGCACCGCGGCGACGGTGACCAGCACCGCCGGGCGGGCATGGCGGACGAGCGATTCGAGCTGGGCGATGGGCGCGGTCATGGCGATGTCTCCCGGATGCTCAGCGCGCCGCGGCCTGGCGCTTGATCTCGTCGACCGCGCGCAGCACTTCCTCGGCGGTGGCCGGCGCGTTGAGGCTGGGCGAGGTGCGGTAGCCGTCGACCGCGGCGACCGCGTCCTTGATCGCCTGCCAGACCGCGATCGCGTGCATGAACGGCGGCTCGCCGACCGCCTTGGAGCGGAAGATCGAATCCTCGGCGTTCTCGCCGCGCTCCCACAGCTTCACCCGGAAGTCGGCCGGGATGTCGCGCGCGGTCGGGATCTTGTAGGTCGACGGCGCATGGGTCATCAGCCGGCCGTTCTGGTTCCACCACAGCTCTTCCATGGTCAGCCAGCCCATGCCCTGGATGAAGCCGCCCTCGATCTGGCCGATGTCGATGGCCGGGTTCAGCGAGCGGCCGACGTCGTGCAGGATGTCGGTGCGCAACAGCTTGCTCTCGCCGGTCAGGGTGTCGACCGCCACCTCCTGCACGCTGGCGCCGTAGGCGAAGTAGTAGAACGGGTTGCCCGACCAGCTCTTGCGCTGGTAGCCGATCTTGGGCGTGGCATAGAAGCCGGTGGCCGACAGCGAGACGCGGGCGAACCAGGCCAGCCGCACGAGTTCGGCGAAGGGCACCACGGTGTCGACCACGCGCACCTGGTTGCGCTCGAAGCGCACCTCGTTCTCGCTCACGCCGTAGTGGCGGGCGGCGAATTCGGTCAGCCGCGCCTTGATCTTGCGCGCGGCGTCCTGCGCCGCCTTGCCGTTGAGGTCGGCGCCCGACGAGGCGGCGGTGGCCGAGGCGTTCGGCACCTTGCTGGTGTCGGAGGCGGTGACGCGGATGCAGCCGATGTCGATCTGCAGCTCTTCGGCCACCACCTGCGCCACCTTGGTGAACAGGCCCTGGCCCATCTCGGTGCCGCCGTGGTTCAGCAGCGCGGTGCCGTCGGTATACAGGTGCAAGAGCGCGCCGGCCTGGTTCAGGTGGGTGGCGGTGAAGGAGATGCCGAACTTCACCGGCGTCAGCGCGATGCCGCGCTTGATCACCGGGCTCTGCGCGTTCCAGGCGCGGATCGCCTCGCGCCGCGCGGCGTAGTCGGCGCTGGCGGCCAGCTCTTCGACCAGCTCGTGCACCACGTTGTCGACGATGGTCTGCCGGTAGTGGGTGACGTTGCGCTCGGTCTTGCCGTAGAAGTTGACGCGGCGCACCTCGAGCGGGTCGCGGCCCAGCGTGCGGGCGATCTCGTCGATCACCTGCTCGATGCCGAACATGCCCTGCGGGCCGCCGAAGCCGCGGTAGGCGGTGTTGGAGACGGTGTGCGTCTTGCAGCGGTGCGAAGTGATGCCGACGTGCTCGAGGTAGTAGGCGTTGTCGGCATGGAACATCGCGCGGTCGGCGATGGCGCCGGTCAGGTCGGCCGAGAAGCCGGCGCGGGTGGCCTGCATGAACTCGATGCCGAGGATGCGGCCGGCGTCGTCGAAGCCGACTTCGTAGTCGATGCGGAAATCGTGGCGCTTGCCGGTGATCTCCATGTCGTCGTCGCGGTCGAGCCTCAGCTTGACCGGCCGGCCGAGCTTGCGCGCGCCGAGCGCGGCGATGGCGGCGATCAGGCCCGGCTGCGATTCCTTGCCGCCGAAGCCGCCGCCCATGCGGCGGCATTCGATGATCACGTCCTTCTGGTGCAGGCCCAGCGCATGCGCGACCTGGTGCTGCACCTCGCCCGGATGCTGGCTCGAGCTGTGGACCAGGAAGGTGCCGTCTTCCTTGGGCAGCGCGTAGGCGATATGGGTCTCGAGGTAGAAGTGGTCCTGGCCGCCGTGGCGCACCGTGCCCTTGAGGCGGTGCGGCGCGGCCGCCAGCGCGGCCTGCGGGTCGCCGCGCACCATGCGTTCGCTCGGCAGCACGTAGCTTTCCTGCGCCAGCGCGGCGTCGACGTCGAGGTAGGCCGGCAGCTCCTCGTATTCCACCTTGGCCAGCTTGGCGGCGCGGCGGGCGATGCGCATGTCCTCGGCGATCACCGCGAAGATCGACTGGCCGACGTACTGCACTTCCTCGACCGAGAAGATCGGATCGTCGTGCAGCACCGGGCCGAAGTCGTTGACGCCGGGGATGTCCTCGGCGGTCAGCACCGTCACCACGCCGGGCACGGCGCGCACGGCCGCCAGGTCGAGCGACTTGATCCGGGCGTGCGGCTTGGTGCTGGTGCCGATGGCGGCGTGCAGCGTGCCGCGCACCTCGGGGATGTCGTCGATGTAGACCGCGCCGCCGGCCACGTGCAGCGGGGCCGATTCGTGCGGCTGCGGCTGGCCGACCCGGCCCAGCGGGCCGGCGCTCAGGGTGTCTGGGCTGGCTTCAAACGGCTTCATGGGCCACCTCGGTCGCGATGCCGGCGTTGACCGTGGTCAGGCCGCCGGTGGTGGTGTCGAGCAGCAGGCGCTGCAGCAGGTTCTGCGCCACCCGCATGCGGTAGCCGGCGCTGGCGCGCATGTCCGACAGCGGGGTGAAGTCCTCGGCCAGCGCCGCCTGGGCGGCCGCCACCGCGGCCTGGTCCCACGGCTTGCCGATCAGCGCGGCTTCCGCCTTGGCGGCGCGCTTGGGCGTCGCAGCCATGCCGCCGAAGGCCAGCCGGGCGGCGCGCACCACGCCCTGGTCGAGTTCGAGCGCGAGGCCGGCGAAGACCGCCGAGATGTCCTGGTCGTAGCGCTTGGCGATCTTGTAGGCGCGGAAGGCCACCTCGGGCCGCGGCAGCGGCACGCGCACCGCCTGGACGAATTCGCCCTCGACCATCGCGTTCTTCTGGTAGGCCAGGTAGAGGTCTTCCAGCGCCAGCTCGCGCACCGTCTCGCCGCGCCGCAGCAGCACCGTCGCGCCGAGCGCGATCAGGGCCGGCATCGAATCGCCGATCGGCGAGCCGTTGGCGATGTTGCCGCACAGCGTGCCGGCGTTGCGGATCGGCCTCGAGGCGAAGCGGCGGTACAGCTCGGTCAGCTCGGGATGGTGCTCGAGCAGCGCGGCGAAGGCGTCCTCGAGGTTGACCGCGGCGCCGATCTCGACCGCGCCGTCGACCACCGCCGCGCGCTGCAGCTCGGCCACGTTGCCGATATAGAGCAGCTCGGGCAGCGCGCGGAACTGCTTGGTCACCCACAGGCCGACGTCGGTGCCGCCGGCCAGGATGCGGGCGGCCGGGTATTGCAGCCGCAGCGCGGCGAAGTCGGCCAGCGTGGCCGGCGCCATGAAGCGGCCTTCGGCGTGCTCGACCGTCAGCGTGTCGCTGCGGCGGATGGTTTCCAGCTGCGCCAGCACGGCGGCCTCGCTGCCGGCCAGCGCGGGGCAGGCGGCCTCGGCCTGCTGCGGGTACTGGTACATCTTCTGCGCCGCGTCGAGGATCGGCCGGTAGCCGGTGCAGCGGCACAGGTTGCCCGACAGCGCATCGCAGACGCGCTCGCGGTCCGGCGCGGCTTCGGTCTGGTGCAGCGCGAACAGCGACATCACGAAGCCCGGCGTGCAGAAACCGCACTGCGAGCCGTGGCAGTCGACCATCGCCTGCTGGGCCGGATGCAGCCGGCCGTCGCGGCCGCGCAGCGACTCGACGGTGAACAGCGCCTTGCCGTCGAGCGTGGGCATGAACTGGATGCAGGCATTGACCGCGCGGTAATGCAGGCGGCCCTCGCGTGGCTCGGCCAGCACCACGGTGCAGGCGCCGCAGTCGCCTTCGGCGCAGCCTTCCTTGGTGCCGGTGCGGCACAGCCGCTCGCGCAGGAAATTGAGCAGGGTGAAGGTGGGCGGCACGTCGTCGACGCGCACCACCTCGCCATCGAGCAGGAAGCGGATCGCCTGGTCGGCCATGGTCAGCTCCCGCGGTAGGTGGAATAGGACCACGGCGACACCAGCAGCGGCACGTGGTAGTGCTGGCCGGCATCGGCCACGCCGAAGCGCAGCGGCACCTGATCGACAAAGGCCGGCTGCGGCAGCGCCGCGCCGAGGTCTTCGTAATAGGCGCCGACATGGAACACCAGCTCGTACACGCCGGCCGCGAAATCGCCGCCCTCGAGCAGCGGCGCATCGCAACGGCCGTCGTGGTTGGTCTCGATCCGCTTGATCAGCCGGCGCGCCTCGCCGTCGAGCGCATACAGATCGATGCGCATGGCGCGGCCCGGGGTGCCGTTGGCGGTGTCGAGCACATGGGTGGTGAGTCGTCCCATCTGCGTCTCCTCTTTTGTCTTGATGGGTTCAGTCGTCGTGCTGGGGCTATCGTGCTACCCGAGGTTTTGATTGTCAACAATGTAATCTTCATTTTATCAACAATTGTTGCGTCCGCTTCCCACGGCCAGCTCTGCCGCGCCGCCGGCGCGCTGCGGTAAGATTCGGCCTGGCGCGCGTCGCGCCTGTACCGGCCCGATCCGGCGCGGGCCCGATGGCCGTTGCGCCGGGGCCGTTTCGCGCTGGTTCCAGTGTAGGCCGTCGAATCGCTTGCGGGCGGCCCGTCGGGCGGACAGGGCGGGATCGCTGGACGGTCATTTTGGTGGCGATTGATGTGTGAAATTGTCAACAAAGAATTCATATTTTGTTGACTATGAATGGTTCGTTTCGTAGTCTTTCCGCAGGAATACACGACATGTTCGACAGTGAAGAGACGAAAACCGCTGTGAAGCGGAAGGGCAGGCCGAAGAAGGCCAGGGAGAACCCGGTGGCGGCCGAGATGGCGCCGGCCGGCGAGGATGGCGGGCTGCGCGACGTCGACCAGATCTACGAGACCTTGCGCAACGCGGTCCTGACGCAGCGGCTGACGCCGGGTACCCAGCTCAAGGAGCAGGCGCTGGCCGACACCTTCGGCGTCAACCGCAGCGTGGTGCGCCAGGCGCTGGCGCGGCTGGAGATGAGCCGGCTGGTGGAGCACTTCCCCAACCGCGGCGTCTTCGTCGCGACGCCGACGGTGGCCGAATCGCGCGACCTGTTCGCCGCGCGGCGGGCCATCGAGGCGGCCATCCTCGGCGTGCTGCTGGAGCGCAAGGACCGGCCGTCGCTGGCGACGCTGCGCGCCAACGTGGAGAAGGAGCAGGACGCCTATCGACGCGGCGAGCTGCGCCAGGCGCTGATGCTGTCGGTGGAATTCCACCGCGAGCTGGCGCGGGTGGCGGGCAACAGCGTGCTGGCGGCCTTCCTGGAAGAGCTGGTGGCGCGCACGCCGCTGGTGATGCTCTATTTCCGCGGCGTCGACTCGCCGTCCTGCGCGCTCAAGGAGCATTCCGACATCCTCGACGCGATCGAGGCGGGCGACCGTGCCCGCGCCATCGCGATCATGGACGAGCACCTGTCGCACCAGGAAGAGAAGCTCGATCTCGACGGCAGCGAGGCGAACAACAACCTGGCGAGCCTCCTGGGGCTCGACGTGCAGAAGGTGTAGGGCTCCCGGCGCGCGCGGCCGGACCTCGCGATGGCCGGCCCGCGTGCGCACGTTCTCGGATCTGTCGTGGTTGGAAATATATGATATTTACGGCTCCCTCCTCGCAGGCGGGCCGGAATACGGCGGCGGCCAGGGGCTCGTCGTCGGCAGTGCCAACCATCCGCAAGGAAAGAACGATGAGAGAGACCCGTACCCTCCTGGCCGCCGCGCTCGCGCTGGCCGCATCCACCGGCATCGCCCGGGCCGCCGACTGGAGCGACACCTGGCTCGGCTACCGCTACGGCACCGGCTACTACATGCCCGGCGGCAAGGGCGCCGACATGGCCGAGAAGAAGACCCGCCTCAACACCGTCTCGCTGAGCCATGCCAGCGGCTACAAGTACGGCAGCAACTTCTTCAACGTCGATTTCCTGATGTCGGACAGCAACGACCCGTCCGGCGGCACGGGCAGCGACGGCGCGCAGGAGATCTACGCGGTCTACCGCCACACGCTGTCGCTGTCCAAGGTCAGCGGCGACAAGATCGCCTTCGGCCCGGTGCGCGACGTCGGCATCACCGCCGGCTTCAACATGGGCAGCAAGAACAACCAGATCGGCGCGCGGCCGCGCGTGCTGGTGCTGGGCCCGACGCTGAGCTTCGACGTGCCGGGCTTCTTCGACGTCGGCCTCTACGCCTCGCGCGAGACCAACCACAACGGCATCCTCTGCCTGCCGCCCAACTGCTCGGGCAACAAGGTCAGCTTCGACACCGCCTACATGCTGAGCGCCGCCTGGGGCATTCCGCTCGGGCCGGGCAGCTTCAAGGGCTTCCTGACCCAGACCGGCAAGAAGGGCAAGGACGGCTTCGCCGCCGAGACCGGCACCGAGACGCTGCTGGAAGCCGCCTACATGCTCGACCTCGGCGCGCTCGGCGTCGGCCCCAAGGGCACCTGGCACGCCGGCGTCGGCTATCAGTACTGGAAGAACAAGTATGGCGTGGTGTCGGACGCGTTCACCACCAGCAAGACGACGCGGACGCCGCAGTTGCAGCTCGAGGCGCATTTCTAGGCTCGGCGAGCAGCGTATTGGTCGGGCGGGTGAAACGTGAAAGGTGAAGTGTGAAACGTGGGGCAGCCGCTGCGCGGCGGCCGGTTTCAGGTGCGGCGGCGCCGCACCACGTTTCAGCACGTTTCACCGAAGCCGTGCGGATCGGGTAGGTCTGGCGTAAAGCCCGACCTACCCGATCCGCGGGCAGTCCAGGCCGCCGTAGGTCGGTATCCGATGTAGGAGCGGCTTTAGCCGCGAATGGCCGGCGTACCACCATTCGCGGCTAAAGCCGCTCCTACACGGTGGTTCGCCGCGCCATGTTTCACCGAGGCCGCGCAGCGGCGAATCACGTTTCACGCTTTCGAGAGAGGTCGCGATGCCATTACAGGACCGCTACGGACGCACGCTGCGCTACCTGCGGCTGTCGGTCACCGACCGCTGCGACCTGCGCTGCAGCTACTGCATGCCCAAGGGCTTCAGCGGTTTCGAGGAGCCGGCCGACTGGCTGACCTTCGACGAGATCGAGCGGCTGGTCGGCGCCTTCGCCCGCCTCGGCGTCGGCCGCGTGCGGCTGACCGGCGGCGAGCCGCTGCTGCGGCGCGACCTGCCCGTCCTGGCCGGCCGGCTGGCCGCCTTGTCCGGCGTCGACGACCTGTCGCTGTCGACCAACGCCACCCAGCTCGACCGCCACGCCGCCGCCTTGCGCGCGGCCGGCGTGCGGCGCCTCAACATCAGCCTCGATACCCTGCGCGCCGAGCGCCATGCCGCCATCGCCGGCCGCGACAGCCATGCGCGCGTGCTGGCCGGCATCGCCGCCGCCGAGGCGGCCGGCTTCGATCCGATCAAGATCAACATGGTGGTGCAGGGCGGCGTCAACGACGACGAGGTCGAGGACATGGCGGCCTTCTGCCTCGACCGCGGCTTCATCCTGCGGCTGATCGAGACCATGCCGGTCGGCGCCACCGGCCGCGCCAGCGGCCAGCTCGAGCTCGGCCCGCTGCGCGAACGGCTGGCGCGGCGCTTCGACCTGGTGCCGGCCGCGCTCGAGCTCGGCGGCGGCCCGGCGCGCTACTGGCAGCGCCGCGACGGCTCGGGCTGCGTCGGCTTCATCACGCCGATCTCGCAGCACTTCTGCGCCAGCTGCAACCGCGTGCGGCTGGCGGTCGACGGCACGCTCTACCTGTGCCTGGGCCAGGAAGAGAAATTCGAATTCCGCCCGCTGCTGCGCGGCGGCGCCGACGACGCCGAACTCGAGGCCGCCATCCGCCGGGCGATCGAGCTCAAGCCCGAGCGCCATGAATTCCGCGAACGGCCGGACAAGATCGTGCGCTTCATGTCGCAGACGGGCGGGTAGCGCCTGGTCGCGATGGACGCCCGCTGGCGGCGTCGAGATCGAGTCGGGCGCCCGGGGAACCCCGGGCGCTCGCCATTTGCGAGACCCGAGGCTGCGGCGCTTCCTGATCGACTCCCATCTCTCCACCCCGCCGCCGGCGGGGACCTCGCAGTGCTCGCCGGTGCTTTGAATGCCGACATCGTGCATCGCGCCGGCCGCGTCGATGCGCCGCGCTGCAGTCGGAAGGCGTTCGCCGGGCTGGCCGTATCGCCGCCGGCGTTACCTGATAGCGCTTACAGCCGGCCGAACGGCCGCGCCGCCAGCATGCCCGTGCCGGCAAGGGCCGCGGCCGATGCCGGCAAGCCGGGCCGGCCGCCTCGGTCGAGATCGGCCTTGACTAAATCGCTCCCGGCGACTTGATTGGATACTTGGGCGGCCCGATGCGGGTGCGCCCGGCCGACCGGTCGCGCTCAAGCTGCGCGGGCCGCCGCGAAGCGGTGGCGACCGGGGTGGCCGACCGACCTTCCCGCCAGATGGAGGGCGTCGTATCCGAAGACAGGGACCGTTCCCTCCGGGCGGCAAGGACCGTGTCGGCGCTCCGCGCCGGCCCGGCCGAGCCCGGGCGCGATGCGCGGAACGGCAGCCACAGGAGAGAGGAAGGTCATGGCCGAGATTGCCGATGGGTCCGGCGCGAAATCCGAGCGCCGACTGGTTCGTCCCGGGGCGGGCGGTTACCCCGCAGCATCGAACCGGCCTGTTTCCGGGAGGGCGGCATGAACCGCGACGAGCAGGCGCTCCCGCCTCCCGCCGCCGCATCGCTGCGCGGCAACGCCGCCATGCTGGTCGACGTGCTCAACGGCAGTGCGGATCCGATCGCGGTGTTCGATTCGGCCTGCCGCCTGCTGGTGGCCAACCGTGCCTGGAACGCGCTGTCCGGCCTCGCCGGCTATGCCGACGCGCTCGGCGACACGTTGCTGCCGCGCCTGCTGGCGCATGCGCTCGAGGGCGAGAGCCAGAGCGCGCTGGTCGAGTTCGGCGAGGCGGGCGACCGGCGCAGTTACGAGATCAGTGCCAGCCCCTTGCCGACCGCCGAGGGCGAGGCCGGCGGCGTGGTGCTCGGCGGCCGCGAGCTGACCGGCCAGCGCCGCGCCGAGCGCACGGTGGCCGAGCTGAACGACCGCATGCGCGGTCTCGAGCGCGAGATCACCGAGATCGGCCACGAGCTCGAAAGCCTCAGCTACACCGTCACCCACGACCTGCGCGCGCCGCTGCGCGCGGTCGACGGCTTCGCCGACATGCTGGCGCGCCGCGCCGGCGAGCGGCTCGACGAAGAGGACAAGCGCCTGCTCGGCGTGGTGCGCGAGAGCGGCCGCACGCTCGGCCGGCTGTTCGACAAGCTGCTGGCGCTGTCGCGGCTGACCCGCCAGCGCATGGCGCCGACCCGGATCGAGATGGGCGAGCTGGTGCGCGACGCCTGGCTCGACATCGGGCCCAAATTCCACGGCGAGTTTCAGCTCGACGCGCTGCCGCCGGCGACGTGCGATCGCATCCTGCTCAAGCAGGTCTGGCTGCACCTGCTGGACAACGCGATCAAGTTCAGCGCCCACCGCGCGCTGCCGCGCATCATGGTCGACGGCTGGTGCAGCGGCCACGAGTGCGTCTACCGCGTGCGCGACAACGGCATCGGCTTCGACATGCGCTACGCCGGCCGGCTGTTCGGCGTGTTCCAGCGCCTGCACGCGGTCGACGATTTCCCCGGCGACGGCATCGGCCTCGCCAGCGTGTCGCGGGTGATCGCGCGGCACGGCGGCCGGGTCTGGGCCGAGGGCCAGCGCGACGCCGGCGCAGCCTTCCACTTCGCCCTGCCGATGACGAACGCGGACGCGCCGCCCGCATTCCACCCGCCGGATGCCTGAGATGGAGCGCTCGCTGATCAAGATCCTGCTGCTGGAGGACGTGCTGGTCGACGTCGAGCTGGCCTGCGACGTGCTGGTGCGCGCCGGGCTGGCGCTCGAGGTGCGCCACGTCTCGGACGAGCCGGGCTACCGCGCGGCGCTGGCCGAGTTCGAGCCCGACATCATCCTGGCCGATTACACGCTGCCGCAGTTCGACGGCTTCTCGGCGCTGCTGATCCGGCGCGAGATGGCGCCGGAGACGCCGTTCGTGTTCCTCACCGGCTCGCTCGGCGAGGAGCGGGCGGTCGAGACGCTGCGCACCGGCGCCACCGACTACGTGCTCAAGCAGAGCCTGCCGCGGCTGCCGGCGGTGGTGCTGCGCGCGCTGGCCGAGCACGATGCGCTGCGCGACCAGGTCCGCACCCAGCGCGAGCTGGAGCACGAGCGCCAGCTCTTGCGCGCGGTGCTCGGCACCACCGGCGCGCTGATCGTGGTGCTCGACCAGGCCGGCCGCATCACCCGGCTCAACCCGGCCGCC
Organism: Chitinimonas koreensis; assembly: GCF_014353015.1. NCBI lineage: Bacteria > Pseudomonadati > Pseudomonadota > Betaproteobacteria > Neisseriales > Chitinibacteraceae > Chitinimonas > Chitinimonas koreensis. The sequence goes on along the minus strand of NZ_CP060704.1, from coordinate 3,050,286 downwards.
GAGAGCGCGATCGGCCTGAGCCAGGACAAGGCCGCCGGCCGCGACTGCTGGAGCCTGTTCGCCGCGGCCGAGGAGATGGACGGCCTGCGCAGCCAGTTCGCCCGGCTGGGCGAGGCGGGCGACGACCCGGTGCCGTGGCGCACCACGCTGGGCGGCCGCCGCCGCGTGCTGTGGTCGGCCGGCCGGCTGCCGCGGCTCGGTTCGGCCAGCGAGTACGCGGTGCTGGCCGGCATCGACGTGACCGAGCAGGAGGTCGCCGAGCAGCAGGCGCATTTCCTGCGCCACTACGACCACGTCACCGGCCTGCCCAATCGCGAGCTGCTGCGCCACCGGTTGGCCCAGGCCACGGCCGAGGACGCGGCCGTGGTGGCCGACGAGCGCCATGCGCTGGTGCTGATCGGGGTCGAGCGGCTGCCCGAGGTGCGCGACAGCCTCGGCGTCGCCACCGGCAACCAGCTGCTGCGCGAGGTGTCGCGCCGCCTGCTCGGCTGGCAGCAGGCCGGCGACTGGCTGTCGCGGGTCGGCGACGCCAGCTTCGCGCTGGTGCTCGAAGGCGCCGACGAGCGCGAGCTGCCGAGCCAGCTGCAGCGCCTGCTCGACCAGTTGCGCCAGCCCTACCGGCTCGACGAGCGCGAATTCTTCCTGCCGGCCTATCTCGGCGTGGCGCTGCACGAGCCGGGCATGGACCCGGATTTCTCGCTGCAGGCGGCCGAGGCCGCGCTGCACCGCGCGGTGCTCGACCAGAGCAGCGGCGCCCAGTTCTACCAGCCCATCCTGTCGGACGAGGCGCACCAGCGGCTGCTGCTGGAGGCCGAGCTGCACGAGGCGCTGCAGGACGAGGGCCAGCTCGAGCTGCACTACCAGCCGCAGGCGAGCCTCGCCAACGGCCGCATCGTGGCGATCGAGGCGCTGGTGCGCTGGCGCCATCCGCGGCTCGGGCTGATCCCGCCGCTGCAGTTCATCCCGATGGCCGAGGCCTGCGGCCTGATCATCGCGCTCGGCGAACGGGTGCTGCTGGCGGCCTGCCGCCAGGCCGCGGCGTGGCAGCGCGCCGGGCTGCCCCACATCACCGTGGCGGTCAACCTGGCCGCGGCGCAATGGGCCCAGCCGGACCTGATCGACAGCGTGCGCCGTGCGCTCGACCTGAGCGGGCTCGATCCGCAATGGCTGGAGCTGGAGCTGACCGAATCGACCTCGATGCATGCGCCGGCCGCCACCATCGCGGTGATGGAGCAGTTGCGCGCGATGGGCGTGCACCTGTCGATCGACGACTTCGGCACCGGCTATTGCAATCTCAGCTATCTCAAGCGCTTCCCGGTCGACAAGCTCAAGATCGACCGCAGCTTCGTCAGCGACATCACCACCGATCCGGACGACCTGGCGATCTCGCGCACGGTGGTGGCGATCGCCCACCAGCTCGGCCTCGAAGTGGTGGCCGAGGGGGTCGAAACCGAGGGCCAACTGGCCTTGCTGGCCGATGCCGGCTGCGACCTGATCCAGGGCTTCTTCTTCAGCCGGCCGCTGGTGCCCGAGGCCTGCGCCAGCCTCTTGGCCGACCGCACCACGCTGGCCTCGTGGCGGCGCAACAAGGTGCCGAACACGCTCTTGCTGCTCGACGACGAGCCCAATGTGCTGGCGGCGCTCAAGCGCGTGCTGCGCAACGGCGACTACCGCATCCTGGCCACCACCAGCCCGACCGAGGCGTTCGAGCTGCTGGCCACCCACGAGGTCGGCGTGATCGTGGCCGACCAGCGCATGGCCGAGCTCAGCGGCACCGAATTCCTCAACCGGGTCAAGGACATGTACCCGGCCACCATCCGCATGATCCTGTCCGGCTACACCGATCTGCAGACGGTGACCGAGGCGATCAACCGCGGCGCCATCTACAAGTTCCTGACCAAGCCGTGGGACGACGGCGAGCTGACCGCCACGGTGGCCGAGGCCTTCGTGCGCTATGCGGCGGAGCGCGAGCGCCATGGCTGAGCAGTCCCGCCCGAAGAACCCGGCGCCGCGGCGGCTGCCTCGCCGGATGGGGCTGCAGATGCGGTTCTACGTCTTGCTCGGCACCTGCCTGTGCGGGCTCCTGCTGTCGGCCCTGCTGGCGCAGTCCGGCCTCGAGGGCGAGCTGACGGCCGACGAGACGCGGCTGCGGATGCTGGGCGTCGGCCTCGGCACCGCGCTGCTCGGCGCCTGGCTGATCGGGCTGCTCACGCGCGGGTTCCGCCAGGCCATCGAGGAGCTGTACCAGGGGCTGGACCAGATCAACGACCTGCACGACTGGGACCTGCGCCTGCCGGTGCACGGCGAGGACGAGTTCAGCCGCGTCGCCGACCGGCTCAACTACCTGTTCGAGAACATGGCGCAGATGGACCTGCGCATCCGCTCCAAGACCTTCACGCTGAAGGAGACCAACAAGCAGCTGGTCGAGGAGGTCGAGGCGCGGCGGCGGATGGAGCGCCAGCTCGAGGAGAAGACCGAGCACCAGGCGCGGCTGATCGAGCGGCTCGAGGCGGCGCAGAACCAGCTGATCCAGGCCGAGAAGCTGGCCTCGATCGGCCAGCTCGCCGCCGGCGTGGCGCACGAGATCAACAACCCGATCGGCTTCGTCAATTCCAACCTCGGTGCGCTGCAGGACTACACCGCCAAGCTGTTCGGCGCGCTCGACGCCTACCGCGCGCTCGACGCGGTCACGGCCGAACAGCACCGCGAGATCGTCGAGCGCTTCGACCTGGCCTACCTCGGCGAGGATCTGCCGGTGCTGCTGCAGGAGTCGAGCGAGGGCATCGAGCGGGTGAAGAAGATCGTGCAGGACCTGAAGGACTTCTCCCACGTCGATTCGGGCGAATGGGTGGCGGTCGACCTCAACCGGTCGATCGACAGCACGCTCAACATCGTGCGCAACGAGATCAAGTACAAGGCCGAGGTCGAGCGCGACTACGCCGAGCTGCCGCGCATCAAGGTGCTCGGCTCGCAACTCAACCAGGTGGTGCTCAACCTGCTGGTGAACGCCGCCCACGCGATCGAGAAGTTCGGCCGCATCGTGGTGCGCACTCGGCGCGACGCGGACAACGTCTACATCGAGATCCGCGACGACGGCTGCGGCATCCCGGCCGAGAACCTGACGCGCATCTTCGACCCGTTCTTCACCACCAAGCCGGTCGGCACCGGCACCGGCCTGGGCCTGTCGCTGGCCTTCGGCATCATGAAGCGCATGCACGGCGACATCTCGGTCGACAGCGAGGTCGGCCGCGGCAGCTGCTTCACGCTGCGCATCCCGATCGCGGCGGCCGAGCTCGACCAGGCGGCCGAGCCGGTGCCGTCGTGATGGGGCCGACGGCGGCCGGCCGGAACGCCTGCGCGCCGGCCTGGTCGACCCGATACCGGGCCGCGGCCCGGCGGCGGGGTCGCGCCGCGGGCCCGGACCCGCTATACCTGTATCGAATGGATGCATGCGGCGACCGGCGGTACGGCGCCGCCCACGACAGGCACAAGGCCGAGCCGCTCCGGGGGAAACCATGGACGTGACGACACCCGATCCCGCAGACGATCCGGGCGCCCGCTCGCAGGGCGCGGCGGCTCCTCCGGCCGTTGCGCCGGCGGCCGGCCCGTCCGCGGCCGCCGCACCCCCGGCCGCTACGACGCCCCCGGCCGCTACGCGGCCGGTCGTCATGTTCGTCGACGACGAGGCCAATATCCTGTCCGCCATGCGCCGGCTGTTCCGCGGCCGCGACTTCGACGTGGTCACCGCCGGCAGCGGCCGCGAGGCGCTGGCCTACCTCGAGGCCAATCCGGTCGACCTGGTGGTGTCCGACATGCGCATGCCCGAGCAGACCGGCGCCGAGCTGCTGTGCATCGTGCGGCAGCGCTGGCCCGACGTGATGCGCATCATCCTGACCGGCTACGCCGACGTGAACGACACGATGCAGGCGATCAACACCGGCGAGATCTACCGCTATCTGCTCAAGCCCTGGAACGACGACGAATTCGTCACCGTGGTGCAGGGTGCGCTGATGGTGAAGGGGCTGCGCGACGAGAAGGCGCGGCTGGAGAAGCTGGTCCACCGGCAGAACCGCGAGCTGGTCGAGCTCAACAGCGGGCTGGAGCAGAAGGTGCGCGAGCGCACCGCCGAGCTGCAGCGCACCATGGCCCAGCTCAACAGCGCGCACGAGAGCCTGAAGAAGGGTTTCGTCACCTCGATCAAGGTGTTCACCTCGCTGATCGAGATGCGCGGCGGCGCCATCGCCGGCCATTCGCGCCAGGTGGCCGACCTGGCGCGCCAGATCGCGCGCGAGCTGGGCCTGACCGAAATGGAGGCGCAGGAGGTGATGGTGGCCGGCCTCTTGCACGCGATCGGCAAGCTGGGCCTGCCCGACAAGCTGATCCAGACGCCCTACGTGCAGCTGAGCGCCGCCGAGCGCGCCGAGTTCGAGAAGCACCCGGTCAACGCCCAGGCCGCGCTGATGGCGCTGGAACAGCTGCAGAAGCCGGCCCACCTGATCCGCCACCACCGCGAGCGCTACGACGGCAAGGGCCATCCGGACGGCCTGGCGCTCGAGCAGATCCCGCTCGGCTCGCGCATCCTGGCGCTGGCCAACGATTTCTTCTCGCTGCAGAACGGCACGCTGGAGGAGCGCTCGCTCGGCCGCGACGACGCTGCCCGCGCGATCCTGGCGCAGAGCGGCAAGCGCTACGATCCCAAGGTGGTCGCCGCCTTCGCCAAGCTGCTCGGCGCCAAGCCGGCCGAACCGCCGCGCGCCGAGGTCGCCGTCAAGTCGGCCGAGCTCAAGGTCGGCATGGTGCTGGCGCGCGACCTGAGCACCCAGGGCGGCATGCTGCTGCTGGCGCGCGACTACGCGCTGGACGACCGCCTGATCGAGCAGATCCACTCGTTCGAACGCAGCGCGCGGCAGCCGCTGCCGATCTACATCTACAAGACCGAAGAACCGGCGGCCTAGCCGCCGGGGCGGCCCAACCGCCAGGCGTCGCCGCGGCCGATCCCGCAGCCGGCGCCGCAGCTGGAGGAGACGCGATGTACCACATCCTGGTGGTGGACGACGAACCGGGCATCCTCAACGCAGTGCGCCGCAGCCTGAACGGCCTGACCGATGAAGCCGGCGAGCGGGTGCCGCTGTCGGTCGACTGCTTCTCCGACCCGGTCGCCGCGCTGCAGTCGGCCGAGGTCAAGGCCTACGACGCGGTGATCTCGGACTACCGCATGCCGGACATGACCGGCGTCGAATTCCTGCTGTTCTTCCGCGCCAAGCAGAAGGACGCGGTCCGCATCATCCTGTCCGGCTTCGCCGACATGGAAGGCATGATCGGCGCGATCAACGAGGCGCAGATCTTCCGCTTCGTCGCCAAGCCCTGGCACGAGGGCGAGCTCCGGCACGCGCTGCTGCAGGGCCTGGAGACGCGCCGGCTGCTGATGGAGAACCGCCGCCTGGCCGACCTGGTGCGCGCCCAGCAGGCCAAGGTGTCGCACCATGAGGCGTTGCTGGCGCGGCTCGAAGCGGAATCGCCGGGCATCACCCAGGTGAGGTGGGGGCCGAACGGCGAGGTGCTGCTCGACGATTGAGCGGCCGCCCGGGCAGCGCTCCTCGCCATTCCATCCGTGTAGGAGCGGCTTCAGCCGCGAATGGCTACGCGCGGCGCCGCTGCCCGTAGCGGCCTCGCCGGCAGTTCCGGCACGGCCGCCATTCCCCTGCGCCTCCCTTCGTTGCACGGTTGCCATTCGCGGCTGAAGCCGCTCCTACAGGCGTGCCCTCGTCCGGAGGCCGCGCCGGCCCGTTCGCCGGTCCCGGCCGCCGCTCCCCGGCCGGCCGCGGCCGGTGGCATCATGCGCCTCCGCCGGAACTGGGTGCTGCGGTTTCGTCGTTCGTCGCTCCATGCCCTGGCTCGATCGCAATGCGGCTGCCCGCGCCGGCGCGGCACCCTAGAGTGCGAGCGTCACCGTGCCACGATCCGCCGAAGGAAATCCGCGATGCTTCCCGTTCCTCCCCATCCCGCAACCGCCGGCCTGCCGCCGCCGGCCCCTTCCCGCAGCCGCAGCTGGCTGGTCTGGGCCAGCTATGCGCTGCTGCTGGCCATGCTGGCCGCCGTGGTCGGCCTGCCGCTGGTCAAGCTGCTGGTGCCCAAGCCGCGCCCGCTCTACGTCGCCTTCATCGGCTGGGGCGCGACGACGGCGCTGTTCTACGCCGTGGCATTGCGGCTGTGGCGGTTCTGGCTCGGCCTGCCGGCGGCGCACCCGTGGCGGCGGCGCGTCGGCCTGCTGGCCACCGCGCTGGGCTGGCTGCACCTGCTGCTGTGGGGGTCGCTGCTGCTGGGCATGATCTGGGCTGCGCTCGACGTCTCCAACGGCGGCAACCTCGACGCCGGGATGTCGGCCTACTGGCTGAAGTCGGCGGTCGTGCTGGCCGCCATTCCGGCCGTCACCTGGCTGCTGTGGATCGGTTTCCGCCGCTTGGAGCGCTGGCGCACCCTGCTGTCGATCCTGCTGGTGCTGGCCATCCTGGCCTTGGCGCTCGACTGGCGCGGCGCCTGGGGCGAGTTCCGCGAGGGCTTCGAGGCCGGCGCGCAAGCCAGCGAGACGGGCGGCAACGGCGAGCGGACGATCCAGCTCAAGTTCGGCTACAGCCCGGCCGCACTGGCGGGGCGCACGAGAAGTCGCAGACCACCGCCAAGGAATTCCTGTTCGTGCTGATGTTCGCCATCGCGGCGGCGACCGGCATCGGCTCGGCGGCGCGGCTGCGCAACCGCGAGGAATCGCTGCAGATCGCCAAGCTCGAGGCCGACAACCAGCGCGAGCGGCTCGGCCGCGAACTGGCCGAGTCGCAGCTGAAGCTGCTGCAGGCGCAGATCGAGCCGCACTTCCTGTTCAACACGCTGGGCGCCTTGCAGCAGCGCGCCGAGGGCAGGGCGCCCGAAGCCGCCGCGCTGGCGGCCGACCTGATCCGCTTCCTGCGCGGCAGCATGGACAACCTGCGCACCGAGCGCACCACGCTGGGCGACGACTTCCGCCTGGCGGCGGCCTACCTCGGCGTGATGCAGGCGCGCATGGGCGAGCGGCTGCGCTTCGAGCTGGCGCTGCCCGAGGCGCTGGCGACGCGGCAGGTACCGACGCTGATGCTGCTGACCCTGGTCGAGAACGCGCTCAAGCACGGCATCGAGCCGCATCCGCCCGGGGCGAGGTGCGCATCGCGGCGCGCGAGGACGGCGGCCAGCTGGTGCTGGAGGTGGCCGATAGCGGCCGCGGCCTGAGCGACCTGCCCGGCAGCGGCACCGGGCTCGACAACATCCGCAAGCGGCTGCAGCTCCAGTACGGCGCCGCGGCGCGGCTGGAGCTCGAGGAGAACGAGCCGCAGGGTTTCGTCGCCCGCATCCGCCTGCCGCTGGCCGGGCCGGCCACCACCGCGGAGGCCGGCCATGCAGGCTGAACGCCCCGCCGCTGCCGCCCTGCAGCCGCATGGCCGGCTGAGCCGGCTGTTCCTGCGCATGGATGCGATGAGCGCCTGGATGATCGGTTCGCGCTCGCAGGTCGAGCAGGCGGACCTGGACCGGCTGGACCAGCTCGCCGGCTCGCCGCGCGCCTGGGCCACGCTGGCCGGGCTGGGCCTGGCGCTCGCGCTGGCCATCCTGGCGGTCCATATGGTGGTGCTCGATCCGGTCGGCCTGCCGCAGCAGGCCGGCGAGCTGGCGGTCGGCCTGCGCGTCGGCTGGCGCTGGCCGGCGCCGATGGCCTGGTGGATGGCCGGCCTGGTGCCGCCGGTCCTGGCGCTGGCCGCGCTCGACGTCTGGTTCGGCTACCGCAAGTACCTCGGCGCGATGGGTCGCTATTTCGGCTTCTCGATGCTGTTCGCCATCTTCGGCCTGGTCTGCGGCTTCGCCCTGGTCGCCTGGCGCGAAGGCGCGCGGCTCAACGTCTCCGCGCTGCTGCTGGCGGCCGGCATCGGCACGCTGACGCTGGCCCTGCTGATGCTGGCGGCGGTCGGCCTGACCGGCCTGTTCGTCTACCTGCGCCAGCGCGAGCAGGCCGGCCTCCTGGCCCGGCTGCAGGCCGATGCCGAACGCGAGCGCATCGGCCGCGAGCTGGCCGAATCGCAGCTGAAGCTGCTGCAGGCGCAGATCGAGCCGCATTTCCTGTTCAATACCCTCGGCGCGCTGCAGCAGCGCGCCGAGGGCAAGGCGCCCGAAGCCGCCGCGCTGGCGGCCGACCTGATCCGCTTCCTGCGCGGCAGCATGGACAATCTGCGCGCCGAACGCACCACGCTGGCCGACGATTTCCGCCTGCTCGCGGCCTACCTCGGCGTGATGCAGGCACGCATGGGCGCGCGGCTGCGCTTCGAGTTGGCGCTGCCCGAGGCGCTGGCGGCGCGGCAGGTCCCGACGCTGATGCTGCTGACCCTGGTCGAGAACGCGCTCAAGCACGGCATCGAGCCGCATCCGCCCGGCGGCGAGGTGCGCATCGCGGCGCGCGAGGACGGCGGCCAGCTGGTGCTCGAGGTGGCGGATACCGGCCGCGGCGTGAGCGACCTGCCCGGCAGCGGCACCGGGCTCGACAACGTCCGCAAGCGGCTGCAACTGCACTATGGCGCCGCGGCCAGGCTGGAACTCGAAGAGAACGCGCCGCAGGGTTTCCTGGCCCGCATCCGCCTGCCGCTGGTCTGAAACCGCGGGCCGCATGCGCAGGCACGGGGTCTTGCCGGAGCGGCTTCAGCCGCGAATGGCGTCGGCATCGCGCTCGACCATTCGCGGCTGAAGCCGTTCCTACAAAACCGGTATCGACGTCCGGCCGGCATCGACGTCCGACCGACGGCGCAGATCTGCCCCGCCCGGCGGCCTGTCCCCTGCGCTTTGCCCCCACCTTCCTTGCACCGCACGCCCCCTACGGCCGAGCCCGCCAGGGAACTTGCCCTTCGCCGCGGCGGACTACCCATGAAGCCGCGGCGTCCGTAGCGCGGCATCCGAAGGGGAGGGCCATGGATTACACGCTGTTCGCGCGCAGCATCATGCAGGACAACCACCTGATCATGATCGGACTGTGCCTGCTCGGCGCCGTGTTGCTGGCCGAGGCCGGCCACCGGCTGCTGAGGCTGCCGACCATCACCGGCTACCTGATCACCGGCCTGGTGTTCGGCCCGGTCGGCCTGCGGGCGATCGACCCGGACGTGATGCGCCAGCTCGCGCTGTTCTCCGACATCGCCATCGGCATCCTGCTGTTCGAGCTCGGCCGCCATCTCGACTGGCACTGGCTGCGGCGCGAGCCGCGCCTCCTGGCGCTGGCGCTGATCGAGAGCGTGGCGGTGTTCGCCGCGGTCTATGCGCTGTTCTCGCTGCTCGGCATCGAACCGGTGGCGGCCGGCCTCCTGGCCATCCTGGCCATGACCACTTCGCCGGTGATCCTGTTGCCGATCCTGCGCGAGACGCGCGCCGAGGGCCGCGTCAGCGAATGGGCGCGGCTGTTTGCGGCGGTCAACAACGCGCTGGCGCTGGTGCTGGCGGTGCTGCTGATCTCGCTGGCGCGCTTCGCCCGCGAGGACGGCTGGCGCGTGGCGCTGCTCGACCCGGCCTGGGAGCTGGTCGGCGCGGTCGGCCTCGGCGTGGCTTGCGCCTTCCTGCTCTGCCTGTTCCTGCGCTGGCTGCGCCAGCGCGGCCAGCGCGACGTGCTGCCGATGCTGTTCCTGTTCGGCGCCATCGTCGCCGCCGTCGGCATCGCTCAGGCGCTCGGCGTGCCGCCCTTGCTGGCGGTGCTGAGCCTGGGCATCGCCACCCGCAACATCGGCCGCGGCGAGGCGCTGCTGGGGCTCAACATCGACCATCTGCGCAGCCTGTTCGTCTGCGTGCTGTTCGTCCAGATCGGCGCCAGCCTCGACCTGACCGCCTGGCTGCAGGCGCCGCTGTGGGCCGCGCTCTACCTGGCGGTACGTGGCGCGGTGCGCATCGCCGTGCCCTGGCTGCTGGCGCCGTTCAGCGGCATCAGCCATGCGCAGGGCGGCTGGCTCGGCGTGGTGCTGCTGCCGATGTCGAGCCTGGCCGTGCTCACCATGCACGGCACCGTGGCGGCGATTCCCGAACTGAGCGCACAGACCACCGCGATCGCGCTGGCGGCGCTGTGCCTGCTCGAGGCCATCGGCCCGATCACCACCCGCTGGGCGCTGCGGCGCGCCGGCGAGACCGCGGCCGAGCAAGGAGCGAAGGCATGACCGATACCGAACTCGAAGAGGTCCTCGACTTCAAGGCAGCGAACAGCTGACCATGGGGGTCGAGCTCGAACTGCAGATCCTCTCCAGCCACGACTACAACCTCACCCGCGGCGCGCCCGACCTGCTCGAGCAGCTGGCGCGGCGCGACCATCCGGGCAATGTGGTGCCCGAGATCACCGAGGCGATGATCGAGCTGAACTCGACCGTGCACCACCGCTACGAGGAGCTGGCGGCCGAGCTGGAGACGCTGCGCGACCACCTGGTCGCGGCGGCCGACCGGCTGCACCTGGCGCTGGCCGGCGGCGGCACCCATCCGTTCCAGCGCTGGAGCGACCAGCGCATCTATCCCAAGGCGCGCTACCTCGCGGTATCCGAGCTGTACGGCTACCTGGCCAAGCAGTTCACCGTGTTCGGCCAGCACATCCACATCGCCTGCCGCGACGGCGACGAGGCGGTGCGGCTGACGCGGCTGCTGTCGCGCTACATCCCGCACTTCATCGCGCTGTCGGCCAGCTCGCCGTTCTACCAGGGTGTCGATACCGCCTTCGACAGCTCGCGCCTGAGCGCGGTGAACGCCTTCCCGCTGTCCGGCACCATGCCGCCGGTCGACGACTGGGCCGGCTTCCGCGACTATTTCCAGCGCATGGCCGGCTACGGCGTGGTGCGCAGCATGAAGGACTTCTACTGGGACATCCGGCCCAAGCCCAACTACGGCACCATCGAGCTGCGCATCTGCGACACCCCGCTGACGCCGCGCCAGGCTGCCCGGCTGGCCGCCTTCGCCCAGGCGCTGGTGGCCTGGCTGCGCAGCGAGCCGGGCATCGTGCCGCATCCCGACCTCGGCATGCCCTATACCTTCAACCGCTTCCAGGCCTGCCGCTTCGGACTGGCCGCGCAGTTCATCGACGTGGCCGGCAGCCGCGAACGGCCGCTGTGCGACGACCTGACCGACACGCTCGAGCGGGTGCTGCCGCACTCGGTGCCGCTGGGCGGCGCGCAGGCGATCCACGAGTTGCTGCAGCAGGTCCGCCGCATGGAGAACGATGCCGGCTGGCTGCGCGCCACCGCCGCGCGCGAGCCTTCGCTGGGCCACCTGATGCTGCGCCAGGCCGAGCGCTGGGCGAACGGCTGAGCGCCGCGCGGATTCGATCCACCCTTCGACCGACCGGGAGCCCGCCATGGCCAGCAGGAAAAAATCGCTGTTCACCCGTTTCGCCAAGCACATCGCCGCGCTGTCCGGCCGGCCCGTCACCTTCTGCACCGCGCTGGCGCTGGTACTGGCCTGGGCCGTCACCGGGCCGCTGTTCGACTACAGCGACACCTGGCAGCTGGTGATCAACACCAGTACCACCATCGTCACCTTCCTGATGGTGTTCCTGATCCAGAACACCCAGAACCGCGATACCGAGGCGCTGCAGATCAAGCTCGACGAACTGATCCACGTGCTGGAGAAGGCCAACAATTCGCTGCTCGACCTGGAGGAACTCGACGAAGAAGAGCTGGAGCGCATCCGCCGGCGCTATCTCGACTTCGCGCGCGAGGCGCGGCAGGCGATGAAGGAGGAGTGAGGGCAGGGCGGACCGCTGGCGATGGAGGCGGGACGGTCGTCCGGCCGCCGTGCCGCGATCCGGGGCCTACTTCCCACCCAGATCCTTATACGCCGCCGGCACATTCAATCCCGGATGCACCCAGCCGAACAGCGCGTAACCGCCGAACTCCGGCATGGCGACCTGCTTCACCGTCTGCTCCAGACTCAGCCCCTGCGCGATGGCGGTGCGGACCTGCGCCTCGATCGTGGCGAGGTAGTCGATATGCCACTTCAGATCCTCCTTGCCGATCGGCACCCCATGACCAGGCACGATGCGCGCATCGGCCGGCAGGAAGTCGTATACCCGGCGCAACGTCTCAAGCGTGGCCACCAGGTGGCCGTCGAGCAGCCAGGGCAGGGCGGGCTTGCCGGCGATCACCGGGTTGCCGCTCCACAGCACCTTGGCCTGCGGCTCCCAGACCCACAGGTCGCCGCCGGTCTGGGCGAAACCGAAGTCGATCACGTCGACCGTCCGGCCGCCCAGGTCCAGCGTCACGGTGCCGCCCGGCGCCACCAGCAGGTCGCCGGTGCGCGCCTCGATCTCCTCGATGCCGCGACCGGCGCCGAAATTCTTGATCATGAAGGCCTTGTCGTCCGCCAGGTGCTGGTCCATGTAGCGGCGCGTCTGCGCGTGCTGGATCACCACGGTGCCGGCCGGCAGGTACATGTTGCCGTAGGCATGGTCGCCGTGCGCGCTGGTGTTGACGGCATACAGGATCGGTTTCGCCCCCAGCTTGCGGCTCAGCTGCTGCACCTGCGCGTTCAGGCGCCGGTTGAGCATGGTGTCGACCAGCAGCGCGCCCTTGCTGCCGACGATCAGGCCGCTGCTGGTGGCGGCCGCGCCGCCCTTGGCGTTGAGTTCGCGGGCGTTGCCGGCGTAGTAGGCATAGACGCCGTCGGCCAGCTTCTCGCTGACCATCTCCACCGTGTTGCCGTCCCAGATCGGTTCGGCGGCCTGCACGCCCAGCGAGCATGCGAGGGCGATCAAGGCGCCCCTCAGATTGCGTTTCATGTTGCGCTCCTGCAGAAGTTGTCGAGGCCTGCAGTCTAGTTTTGCAATATTCGCCATACAATTCGCCAAATTGGCCAGATCGACTTGCGAAAATGCAAACACCCGAAGACCTGAACGACCTGCGCCTGGTCCATTGGATCGGTGAAACCGGTTCGCTCGCCGGTGCGGCCCGGCGCATGGGCGTCAACCATGCGACGGTGTTCCGCCGGCTGAATCAATTGGAAGGCCGCCTCGGCGTGCGGTTGTTCGAGCGCGCCGGCGGCCGTTACCACGCCACGCCGGCCGGCGAGGAGCTGGCGCGCGCCGGCGCCGAGCTGGACGACACCGCCGGTCGCGCGCTGTTGCGGATCGCCGGGCAAGACCTGCGGCCCAGCGGTCCGGTGCGCATCTCGACCACCGACACCATCGCCCTGGCCCTCCTGCAGCCCATCATGGCGCTGTGCCGCCGGCGCTATCCGCAGATCGCCCTGACGGTGCAGGTCGACAATCGCTCGGCCAACCTGTCCAAGCGCGATGCCGACATCGCCGTCCGACCGACCGCGCAGCCGCCCGACTACCTGATCGGCCGGCATATCGCGCCGCTGCCGTTCTGCGTCTACGGCGCGCCGCACTACCTGGCGCAGGCGGCGGGCCGGGCGCCCGGCGAGCACGACTGGATCGCGCTGGACGACGCGTATCACGGCCATCGCACGCTGCGCTGGCTCGATGCGGTGACGCCGCTCGAGACGGTCGGCTACCGCACCAGCAGCTTCGGCCTGGTGCGCGAGGCCTGCGCCGCCGGCCTGGGCCTGGCGGTGCTGCCCTGCCTCCTCGGCGATGCATCCGCCGCGCTGCAGCGGGTCGGCGAACCGATCGCGGAATGCGAGTCCGCGCTGTGGCTGCTGATCCATCCGGACCTACGCAATACCGTGCGGATCAAGGCGGTGTTCGAACTGCTGCAACAGCAGCTGGGCCAGGCCTTGACGTCGCCGCCGGGCCGCCAGCCTCTACAATCGCGGCCATGAAAACCATCATGGTCTGCATCAAGCGCCGCTACGCGCCCAATCCATCGTGCGCCGCGCGCGGCAGCGAGGCGCTGGCGGCGCGGCTCGAGGCCGAGATCGCCGCCCGGGGCCTGCCGCTGCGTGTGCATCGCTTTCCCTGCCTCGGCATGTGCGAGGACGGGCCGAACATGAAGATCGTCGGCGGCGAGTTGTTCCACCACGTCGGCGAGGCCGAGCTGCCGGCCGTCCTGGCCGCCGCGCTGGACGACGATTGAAGCGCGGCTTCGTCGTCCGTCCCGCCCGCTTCGTCGTTCATCCCGCCCGGCTGGCAGTGCGGCTGGCCGCTCGCGTACGCTCGGCTCATCGATAGGAGGGCGGCGCGATGTGGCGAAGACTGGTGCAATGGCACCGCAGCAGCGAGAACGAGTTCATCGAAGTGCTGCGGCGGCCGGAACGGGCCGAGCAGGCCGGCTCGCGCTGGAACCGCTTCATCGCGCGGCGGCTGGCCAAGTTGACGGCGATCGAGCGGTTGCAGCTCGAACGCTTCATGGTGCGCTACGGCGGCTGGCGCAGCGATGCCGCCTGTGCCGCGCTCGTCGCGCTGTGCTGCACGATCGGGGCGCTGGTGCATTTCGCCTGGCCGGAACGCTTCAGCCTGCTCGCCGCGGTGCTGCTGGCCAACTGCTTCATCCTGTCGCTGGGCTTCGGCGTGCTCGGCGTCTGGTTCAACTACCGGCAGTTCAGCCGCCACCTGCCGCGGCAGGTGGTGCTGATCGTGGCGGTGACGGTCGCCGGCGCCCTCTGCGGCGCGCTGACGATGGCCGCCGGCGATGGCCGGCCTGTGCTGGACGCGCTGGCCCGGGTCGGCCGGCCGGCCGCGATCGCCGGCCTGTGCACCGGCCTGTGCTACGCCGGCCTGATCGGGCTGGTCAGCCTGATCCGCAACCGCGACTACGAGGCCATGGCCGAGCAGATGCGGCTCGAGTCGGAACGCGAGCGGCTGGCGCGCCGGCTCAGCGACGAGCGGCTCAAGCTGCTGCAGGCCCAGATCGAGCCGCATTTCCTGTTCAATACCCTCGGCGCGGTGCAGCAGCTGGCCGAGGACGGCGCGCCGCGCGCGGCCGCGCTGACGGCCCACCTGATCCAGTTCCTGCGCGGCAGCCTGGCGCAGATGCGCGGCGAGCGGGTGACGCTGGCCGAGGATTTCCGGCTGGCCGAAGCCTATCTGCGCGTGATGCAGGCGCGGCTGGGCGACCGCCTGCAACTGACTTTCGTCCTGCCGCCGGCGCTGGCGGGCCGCGAGCTGCCGGCGATGATGCTGCTGACGCTGGTCGAGAACGCGGTCAAGCACGGCATCGAGCCGGCGCTGCGCGGCGGCGAGATCCGCATCGAGGCCTGCGAGGACGCGGCCGGCCTGCGGGTCGTGGTGGCCGACAGCGGCGTCGGCCTGGTCGAGCCGTGGCAGGAGGGCGTCGGCCTCGCCAATGTGCGCGAGCGCCTGCAGCTGCTCTACGGCGAGGCGGCCTGGCTGAGCGTCGCGGCGGGCGGCGAGGCGGGCACGGTCGCCGCGATCCACCTGCGGCCCGGCGCCGCGCCCGTGCCGGGGCAGGTCGCGCCGTCCGCCGTGCCGGTTTGATAAGCTGCCGGCCCCCATCCGAATTCGAACATCAAACACAGACGAGACGACCGATGACGACCCGTATCCTGATCGCCGAAGACGAACCCCTGATGCGCGAGCGCCTGGTCGCCATGCTGGCGCAGCGCTGGCCCGACGCCGCCGTGGTGGCGGTGGCCGAGAACGGCAACGACGCCTGGACGGCTACCTCGAGCACGAGCCCGAGGTGGTGTTCCTCGACATCCGCATGCCCGGCCTGTCCGGCCTCGAGGTGGCCGAGCGGATCGGCACCGCCGCCCACGTGGTGTTCGTCACCGCCTACGACCAGTACGCGGTCGACGCCTTCGAGACCGGTGCGGTCGACTACCTGCTCAAGCCGGTCGAGGCCGACCGGCTCGACCGCGCGATCGAGCGCATCAAGGCCAAGCTCGCGGCCCAGCCGGCCGACCTGGCCGATCTCTTGAGCCGGCTCAAGGCCGCCGTGCCGCAGCCGGTGCAGGAGCGGATGAAGTGGATCAAGGCCACGGTGGGCAAGCAGATCAAGCTGATCAACGTCGACGACGTGCTGTTCTTCCAGTCCGACACCAAGTACACCCGGGTGGTGCTGAGCGATTCCGAGGCGCTGATCCGCACGCCGCTGAAGGATCTGCTCGGCGGCCTCGACCCCGACCGGTTCTGGCAGATCCACCGCGGCACGCTGGTCAACGTGGCCGCCATCCAGGCCGCCGAGCGCATCGACGCCGAACGCATGCAGGTGCTGGTGAAAGGTTGCAGCGAGCGCTTGCCGGTGAGCCGGGCGTTCACCCATCTGTTCCGGGACTAACGTCAGCTGGCGGCCCGGTTGTCGGTCGGAATTCATTTCCGACAGCGCCCGGAATTCGGATTGCTGTCGGAAATGAATTCCGAACTGCGCTTTTCCTTTCCAGCGGGTGCGACTGATGCCGCCGACCCGAACGGCTGGACATCCGCATGCCGTTCGGCCGCACGGCCGGGTTAAAATCCCGGCCATTCCATTCCCAGCCCGATACGGACCCTCCCCATGTTCATCGTCGTCACCGGCGCGGCCGGCTTCATCGGATCGAATCTCGTCAAGGCGCTCAACGCGCGCGGCGTCAGCGACATCATCGCGGTCGACAACCTCAAGAAGGGCGACAAGTTCCGCAACCTGGTCGATTGCGAGATCGCGCACTACATCGACAAGGAAGACTTCATCGAGCAGCTCGACGCCGGCGACTTCGACGGCGAGATCGGCGCGATCCTGCACCAGGGCGCCTGTTCCGACACCATGGAGCAGGATGGCCGCTACATGCTCGACAACAACTACCAGTACTCGCTGGCGCTGCTGGACTACTGCCAGATCGAGGAAATCCCCTTCATCTACGCCTCGAGCGCCTCGGTCTACGGCGCCGGCAAGGTGTTCCGCGAGGAGCGCGAGTTCGAGGGGCCGCTCAACGTCTACGGCTATTCCAAGTTCCTGTTCGACCAGATCGTGCGGCGGCGCTGGGACGAGCTGACCGCCCAGGTGGTCGGCCTGCGCTACTTCAACGTCTACGGCGCGCGCGAGAGCCACAAGGGCCGCATGGCCTCGGTGGCCTTCCACCATTTCAACCAGTACCGCGAGACCGGCAAGGTCAAGCTGTTCGCCGGCTGCGACGGCTATGGCGACGGCGAGCAGCGGCGCGACTTCGTGTCGGTCGAGGACGTGGTGCGGGTCAACCTGCACTTCCTCGATCATCCCAAGCAGTCGGGCATCTTCAACCTCGGCACCGGCCGCGCCCAGAGCTTCAACGAGCTGGCCGCCGCCAACGTCAACGCCTGCCGCCGCCACGAGGGCAAGCCGGCGCTGCCGCTGGCCGAGCTGGTGGCGCAGGGCATCATCGAGTACACGCCTTTCCCCGAGGCGCTGATCGGCAAGTACCAGAGCTTCACCCAGGCCGACATCGGCCGGCTGCGCGAGACCGGCTACGACGCGCCGTTCCTGACGGTGGAGGAGGGCGTGGATCGCTATATCGATTGGCTGAGTCGCCAGGGTTGAGTCGCCAGGGTTGAATTGGCGCGGCCGCTGCAGATCGGCGCGCAGTGAGCACCCGGCGAAGCCGGGTGCTGACGGTCCGGGTATTCGGAACCACCTGGCTCCCCTGATTTATCCCTCTCCCCCGCCCTCGCCGCCGCGAGGGAGCCTCGCTGCGCTCGATCGCGCATCTTCCGCCGGCTGCGGAGCATGCTGGTCGGTAGGTCGGGCTTTACGCCCGACAGCGACCGTTGCTGGGATCGCCGTCAGACGCAAAGCCCGACCTCTGGATGGGATCGATCCGCCGTAGGAGTGGCTTCAGCCGCGAATGCCTTTTCCACCCTGGGCATTCGCGGCTGAAGCCGCTCCTACGCTTTTCTGGCGCCGGCGTCGCCGTTTCGCTGCGTCGGAGCACCGTTTCATCCGCCTCGACGGCCGTTTCGCGCCGCTGTCATCTTGCCCCGCTAGGCTGTACGGATTCCTCACTCCGCGAATCCAGCCATGCACCTCCGTCCGATCGCCGCCGTCCTCGCCGTCCTGTCCGCTCCTCTCCTCGCTGCGCCGGTCGAGATCGCCGCGGTCGAGCACCCGGTGGTCGCCACGGTCGAGCGCTACACCGTCGAATTGCCCGAGCGCGAGTCGATCGCCTACGCCGGCCTGTTCCGCGCGGCCTTCCCGCGCGGCCTGCCGGCCGCCTACGGCTCGGGCCTGCGCTTCAAGGGCTACGAGGCCGATGCCTCGCTGAGCTTCTGGGCGCTGACCGACCGCGGCCCCAACGGCGATTCGCCGCGCTACGCGGCCGGCGGCAAGCCGCTGTCGTCCAAGGTCTTCCTGGCGCCGGACTTCACGCCGCGCATCGGCGTCATCAACGTGCAACTGGCCGATTCGGCCCGGCTCGCCTCCAGCCTGCCGCTCAAGCAGGACGGCAAGCCGGTCAGCGGCCGCCCGCTGCCGCCGGAAAGCTCGGGCTCGTCGCGCGAAATGCCGCTCGACGACGCGCTCAAGCCCTTGAAGTTCGACGATTTCGGCCTCGACCCGGAAGGCATCGACGTCGACCGCCAGGGCCGGCTGTGGATCGTCGACGAGTACGGCCCGGTGCTGGCCCAGGTCGACGCCAAGACCGGCGAGATCCTGCAGCAATACCTGCCCGGCGCCGGCCTGCCGGCGATCCTGGCCGAGCGCCAGCCCAACCGCGGCTTCGAGGGCGTGGCGGTGACGCCGGCCGGCAAGGTGGTGGCCGCGGTGCAGAGCACGCTCGACCTCAAGGGCGAGACCCGCTCGAGCGCGCGCTTCATCCGGCTGGTCGAGCTCGACCCGGCCAGCGGCGCGACCCGGATGTTCGCCTACCCGCTCGAGGTCGACGATTACAAGCGTGCCGGCGACGCCAAGCTCGGCGACATCGTCGCCATCGACGAGACGCGCTTCCTGCTGATCGAGCAAGGCAAGGACAAGAACAAGCGCATGCGCAACATCGTCTACCTGGTCGACCTGGCCGGCGCCCAGGACCTGAGCGGGCTGACGCTGGCCGACGGCCGCGCGCTCGAATACGGCGACGCCCAGGCGCTGGCCGCGCTGCAGGCCGGCGGCACGGTGGCCGGCTCCAGCAACATCGTCTCGATCGGCGCGCCGTCGGGCCTGCGCATGGCGCGCAAGACGCGGCTGTTCGATCTGCGCGAGCTGGGCTGGACGCCGGAAAAAGCCGAGGGCCTGGCCATCGTGGCCGAGCCGGGCAAGGCCGCCGACGCGACCCAGCTGGCCTTCGTCAACGACAACGACTTCGGCCTCAAGGGCCGGGTGGGCAAGGACGGCGACCCGGAGGACTTCCAGGTCGATGCCGCCGGCAAGCTGCAGGACGGCAAGGGCAATGCGACCGACGCCGCCTATGCGATCGAGGCCGGCGAGGAACGCGACACCCAGCTGTGGATGGTGCACCTGAAGCGGCCGCTGAAGGATTTCTTCCCCAAGTAGGCGCGCCGCGCGACGAATCGCTTCTCTCCGCTGCATGCTGGCCCCGCTTCGGCGGGGCTTTTTTCGTCCTGCGCCTTCGCGCCCGCGCATATCGAAATGCGATTCGGGCCTTTCCGCGCGGCCCGGTGCGCGCCGGTACAATACGGCCCTTCCCCGGAGTGCCCCATGTATCCCACGCTCGAAGATTTCGTCGGCAACACCCCGCTGGTCCGCCTCAAGCGCCTGGCAGGCAGAAGCAGCAACGTCGTGCTGGCCAAGCTCGAAGGCAACAACCCGGCCGGCTCGGTGAAGGACCGCCCGCGCTCAGCATGATCCGGCGCGCCCAGGCGCGCGGCGACATCAAGCCCGGCGACACGCTGATCGAGGCCACCAGCGGCAATACCGGCATCGCGCTGGCGATGGCGGCCGCGATGATGGGCTACCGCATGCGGCTGATCATGCCCGAGCACCTGAGCATCGAGCGGCGCCAGACCATGAAGGCCTTCGGCGCCGAGATCGTGCTGGTGAGCCAGCAGCAGGGCATGGAAGGTGCGCGCGACCTGGCCGAGCGCATGCGCGACGCCGGCGAGGGCATCATCCTCGACCAGTTCGCCAACCCCGACAATCCGCTGGCCCACTACGAGGGTACCGGGCCCGAGATCTGGCGCGACACCGGCGGCCGCATCACCCATTTCGTCTCCAGCATGGGCACCACCGGCACCATCATGGGCACCGGCCGCTACCTGCGCGAGCAGAACCCGGCGGTGCAGATCGTCGGCGTGCAGCCGATCGACGGCGCCCAGATCCCCGGTATCCGCAAATGGCCGGCCGAATACGTGCCGGCGATCTGCGACTTCTCCAAGATCGACCGCATCATGGAAGTGACCCAGCAGGAAGCCGAAGTCATGACGCGGCGGCTGGCGGCGGAGGAGGGCATCTTCGCCGGCATCAGCTCGGGCGGTGCCATGGCGGCGGCGCTCAAGCTGTCGGCCGAGGTCGAGAACGCGGTGATCGTCAGCATCGTGTGCGACCGCGGCGATCGCTACCTGTCGACCGGGGTGTTCCCGGACTGAGCGGCGGGTCGTCCGTCGCAGCGAAAGGCGCTTGACCGCAGAGGACGCTGAGGACACGGAGGTGTCCTGGTTTTCCTTCGCGTCCTCGGCGGTAAGAGGTGTCGGGCTGATCCTGTCCTATGACTGCATTCGAGCTTGGACCCCGGTCTAGCGTAGCCCGGGCGGCTGGATTTCCTCCGCGATTCGCGGCTGAAGCCCAAGACGGGCCAGCCGCTCCTACAGGGCGGCCACCGCCATTTGAATTCGGACCGGGCGGACAAGTCGGTCGGGTTTCAGTCCGGCAGCGATGCTGGTCAAGGCCGCCGTCGGAGCGAGGCCGGCCTACAGGCGAAGGCCGTACCCATTGGGCGGAACCGATCGCCAGGTCGGGCTTTACGCCCGACAGCGTCCGTTGAATCGGGGCTGCAGTCGGGCATAAAGCCCGACCTACGGGCTGGCATGTGAAGCGGCAAGTCGTGCACCGCGGGTTTCGGTAAACCCGATGCCATCGCGATCATCCGATGATTAAAATCTTAGGATGATTCGATGATTGGGTGAATTGATTGCCATGACCGACAGCAAAGTCTTCCGCCGCTCGCTGACCGACCAGGTCGCCGACCTCTTGCGCGCCCGCATCGAGGCCGGCGACTGGCCGCTGATGAGCCGCATCCCCACCGAGCCCGAGCTGGTCGAGCTGACCGGCGCCAGCCGCAATACCGTGCGCGAGGCGGTGCGCGTGCTGGTCGCGGCCGGCATGCTCGAAGCGCGCCAGGGCGACGGCACCTACGTGCTGAGCCGGGTCGATCCGAGCCGGGCGATGCTGGCGCTGAGCCGCGCGCCGCTGCGCGAGCACCTCGAATTGCGCTGCCTGCTCGAAGTCGAGGCCGCCCGGCTGGCCGCATTGCGGCGCGACGAGGCCGACCTGGCCGCATTGCGCGCGCTGCTGCCGGCGCGCGGCGACCGTGCCGAGGGCCGCGAGGAGGGCATGGCGGACTTCATCGAGCACGACGTGCGCTTCCACCGCCGCATCGCCGACGCCTCGGGCAATGCCGCGCTGGCGGCGTTGTACGGCTTCTTCTCGGTCAGCCTGGCGCATCACCTCGGCACCACCCTGCGCGATACCACGCTGCCCGAGCCGGGCCATGCCGAGCACGCGCGCATCGTCGACGCCATCGAGGCCGGCGACGCGGCGGAGGCGGCCGAGGCGGCGCGCGCGGTGATCGCGCCGATGCTCGAGGTGCTGCGCGGCCGGCTGGGGGACGAGCGATGAGCGCCGAGACCCGATCGAACCGGCGCGCCGCCGTCGTGCTGCTGCTGGGCATGGTGCTGGTCGGCCTCAACCTGCGGCCGGCGCTGTCGAGCATCGCGCCGGTGCTGCGCGTGGTGCGCGACGGCATGGGCCTGTCGGCCACCGCCGCCGGCCTCCTGACCACGCTGCCGGTGCTCTGCCTCGGCCTGTTCGCGCCGCTGGCGCCGGTGCTGGCGCGGCGGCTGGGCGGCGAGCGCACGGTGCTGCTGGCGCTGGCGATCCTGATGGCCGGGCTGCTGCTGCGGCCGTTCGCCGGGGTGGCCGGGCTGTTTCTCGGCACGGTGATGGCCGGCGCCGCGATCGGCATCGGCAACGTGATCCTGCCGGCCATCGTCAAGCGCGAGTTCGCCCACAAGGTCGGCCCGGTCACCGGGCTCTACACCATGGCGCTGAGCCTCGGCGCCGCGCTGGCGGCCGGCTTCACCGTGCCGGTGCAGCAACTGGCCGGCGGCGACTGGCGCTGGGGCCTGGCGTTCTGGGCCTTGCCGGCGCTGCTGGCGGCCGCCGCCTGGTGGCCGCAGCTGCGCCAGCACCGCGCGCTCGGCGCGGCCCGGCCGCGGGTGCGCGGGCTGTGGCGCGATCCGCTGGCCTGGCAGGTGATGATCTACATGGGCGCGCAGTCCTCGCTGTCCTACTGCGTGTTCGGCTGGCTGCCGACCATCCTGGCCGACCGCGGTATGAGCGCGCTGGCGGCCGGCTTCATGATGTCGCTGTCGGTGCTGGTGCAACTGGTCACCGCGCTGACCGGACCGTGGTTCGCCACCCGCGGCCGCGACCAGCGCGCCGCCATCGCGG
This sequence comes from Chitinimonas koreensis, assembly GCF_014353015.1. NCBI lineage: Bacteria > Pseudomonadati > Pseudomonadota > Betaproteobacteria > Neisseriales > Chitinibacteraceae > Chitinimonas > Chitinimonas koreensis. The sequence goes on along the minus strand of NZ_CP060704.1, from coordinate 3,027,775 downwards.
TGGTGCTGGCGCTCACGCTGGCGGGGCTGCTGGGCTGCGTCTACGCGCCGATCGAACAGGTCTGGCTGTGGGCGGCGATACTGGGCCTGGGCCAGGGCGGCACCTTCAGCATCGCGCTGACGCTGATCGTGCTGCGCGCGCACGACGCCCACGTCGCCGGCGAGCTGTCGGGCATGGCCCAGGGCGGCGGCTACACGCTGGCCGCGCTCGGGCCGCTGCTGGTCGGCCTGCTGCACGAGTGGACGCACGGCTGGCATGCGGTGGCGGCCTGGTTCGGCGCGCTGACGCTGCTGGCGCTGGCGGCGGGACTCGGGGCCGGGCGGAACAGGTATGTGCTTTGGGAACAGGTGAAACGTGAAAAGTGAAATGTGAAACGTGGAGCAGCCGCTGCGCGGCGGTTTCGAGTGCGGCAGCGCCGCACCACGTTTCACTCATGCCGCGTAGCGGCGAGTCACGTTTCACGCGTTCCAGCGAGAGCCGCGGGTTCGGGACGCGCCAACGCAAAAAGGGCAGCCTCTGGCTGCCCTTTTCAACGTGCCCCACTAACCGATCAGGCGCGCTTCTTGAACTCGTTGGTGCGGGTGTCGATTTCGATCAGGTCGCCGATCTCGATGAAGGCCGAGACCGGGAGTTCGTAGCCGGTGCCCTTGAGGCGGGCGGGCTTCATGACCTTGCCCGAGGTGTCGCCGCGCACGGCCGGCTCGGTGTACTCGACTTCGCGGACGATGGTGGTCGGCAGTTCGACCGAGATGGCGCGGCCGTCGTAGAACACCACTTCGCAGACATCTTCCATACCGTCGATCAGGTAGTTGATCGCGTCGCCGAGGTTGTCCTTCTCGACTTCGTACTGGTTGAATTCGGTGTCCATGAACACGTACATCGGGTCGGCGAAGTAGGAGTAGGTGCACTCCTTCTTGTCCAGCACGATGATTTCGAACTTCTCGTCGGCCTTGTAGACCGATTCGGCGCCAGCGCCGGTGAGCAGGTTCTTGAGCTTCATCTTGACGACGGCGGCGTTGCGGCCGGACTTGTTGTACTCGGTCTTCTGCACCACCATGGCCTGGCCGTCGATCATTACGACGTTGCCGGCGCGGAGTTCCTGGGCGATCTTCATTCGGGTGTCCTGCTGGAAAAGGTAAGCGTTTGAAAAAACGCGGCATTATAGCCGGCGGGAGCCGGCCAGCGCCAGCGCGGCCGCCATGGCGTGAAACGTGATTCGCCGCTGCGCGGCATGAGCGAAACGTGAAACGGGGGACGGCGCTGCCGCACTCGAAGCCCGCCGCGCGGCGGCTGCTCCACGTTTCACCTTTCGCTTTGCACGTTTCACGCTGTATTCCCTCTCACGCTTCACCTCGTTTTTCATCCACGAATTCAACGATTTGCGCCAACAGGTCGGGCTGCCCGGCCAGTTCGGCGGCCCACCTGCGCGCATGCGCCTCGAGCGCGGGCAGCGCCGCCCGCAGCGCCGGCCAGGCGGCGACGGTAGCCGGGCCGTCGCCGCGGTTCCAGGCCTGCCAGAAATCGTTCAGCGCCGCCGCCGGCCCGGCCGGCAGGCCGGCCAGGTAGCGCTTCAGGAAGGCATCGAGCTTGGCCTGGTGGGCATCGTCGTCCTGCGGGTAGATGTGCCAGACGAAGGCGCGCGCCGCCCATTGCGCACGCACGAAGCTGTCCTCGCCGCGGACGAAATCGAGATCGCAGCGCCACAGCAGCCGGTCGTAGCCGTCCTGGTCGAGAAAGGGCAGGGCGCTCAGCGTCAGCGCGCCGCGCCGCGCCGTGGCGCCGGGGCCGAAGGGCTCGCCCAGCCAGCGCTCGACCTGGGTGCGCGCCTTGCCCTCGGTCACCCGCAGCGTCAGCGGCGGGCCGTCGCGCCAGGCGTCGAGCAGCGCCGGCAGGGCCGGGTTGTCGTAGCAGAACAGCGAGACGGCCAGCTCCGCCGCATCGCCGGCCTGCGCCGCGCGCTCGGCCTCGCGCCGCGCCGGCAGGCCGCGTTCGCGCAACAGGCCGCCGGTGGCGGCGGTGAAGCCGGGGAAGAAGAACCAGCGCCGCAGCGGCAACCGCGGGTGCTTCGAGCCGAGCGCATGGCAGCCCTCGACCCACGCCTCGGCCGACAGGTATTCGAGGTTGAGCCAGACCGGCCGCGGCGTGCGGGCCGCCATGGCGGCAAGGAAGGATTCGGGCGGATCGCAGGCGAAGGCCTCGATCACCACCGCGTGCGGCGCGACCTCGGGGAAGGGCGCCGCCCAGCGCCGCACTTCGACGCCGTCGAGCCATTGCGACCCGGCCTGCGGGTCGGCGCCGGGGCGCAGCAGCGCGAGCGGGGCGAGGTCGTCGATCCACAGCCGCACCGGTTCGCCGCGCTCGGCGGCGATCTGCCGCGCCAGCCGCCAGCACACGCCGGCGTCGCCCCAGTTGTCGATGACGGTGCAGAAGATGTCCCAGCTCTTGTCCATGGCCGCGATGGTAACAGCCCGGCCGGGCCGTCCAGCCGGGACCGTTCAGCCGGCGCTGCGCGTCTCGTCCGGCGCCGGCAGCGCCTCGGCCTGCTCGGCCGCCTCGATCGGCAGCTCGACCGTGAAGGTCGCGCCCGCGCCCGGCCGGCTCTGCACCCGGATCGTGCCGCCGTGGCCCTCAACGATCTTGCGCGCGATATAGAGGCCCAGCCCCAGGCCCGCGCCCTGCAGCGCCGGCACCGCGCGCTCGAACTGCTGGAAGATGCGCTCCTGGTCGGCCGCGTCGATGCCGGGGCCGGCGTCGGCCACGCTGAAGCCGGCGCGGCTGCCGCGCCGCCGCACGCTGACGTGGACCGGCTTGCCCTGGGCATAGCGCATCGCGTTGGTCAGCAGGTTGATCAGCACCTGTTCGAGCCGGAAGCGGTCCCACTTGCCCAGCAGCGCCTCGTCGGCCTCGAGCCTCACCTCGCAGCCCGAGGCGGCGAACTGGTCGGCGAACTGCTCGACGATCTCGCGCACCATCTCGCCGAGGTCGAAGCGGCTCGGGCTCAGGTAGAGCTTGCCGGCGCGGATGCGGGCGATGTCGACCATCTCGTTGATCTGGCGGAACAGGATCTCGACCAGCCGGCGGTCCTGCTGCACGCTGCGCTCGATCATCTCGGGGCTGAAGGCGCTCATGTCGCCGCGCTTGAGGCTGCGCTCGCGCATCTGGATCTGCAGCTTGAGCACCGACAGCGGGGTGCGCAGCTCGTGCGCGGCGATCGACAGGAATTCGTCGCGCACCCGCACCGCCATCTGCAGCTCGGTCTGGGTCTTCTGCAACTCGGCCAGCAGGAGTTCCTGCTCGAGCTGGATCTTCTGCAGCGCCATCAGCTGCTCGCGCAGCGTGCGCTTCTGCTGGTAGAGGTCGAAGAAGACGTTGACCTTGCTGCGCACCGCGTGGACGTCGAGCGGCTTGTGGAGGAAATCGACCGCGCCGCTCTCGTAGCCCTTGAAGGCGTAGTTGGTCTCCTTGCCGATCGCGCTGACGAACACGATCGGCACCTGCTTGACGCGTTCCATGCCGCGCATCAGCTCGGCCAGCTCGAAGCCGTCCATGCCCGGCATCTGCACGTCGACGATGGCCAGCGCGAACTCGTGGCACAGCAGGAGTTCGAGCGCGGCCTCGCCCGACAGCGCGCTGTGGATCTCGACGTCGGCGCGGCCGATCAGCGCTTCGAGCGCCTGCAGGTTCTCCAGCTTGTCGTCGACCAGCAGCAGCTTGGTCTTCTCGCCGTTATCCACGGGATTTTCTCCTCTTCATCGCACGGCCGGCCGGCTGGGCCGGGCCAGCGCGGCCAGCGTCTCGGCCAGCCGGCGCAGCGGCATTTCGGCGTCGGCGTAGCGCAGGCCGGCCGCCGGCATGGTGGCCATATAGGCCTCGGCGCGGTCCTGCACCAGGGTCAGGCCGCCGCACTGGCGGATGTGGGCCAGGCCGTCGGCGCCGTCCTCGTTGGCGCCGGTCAGCAGGATGCCGGCCAGGTGGCTGCCGTAGGCCTCGGCGGCCGATTCGAACAGCAGGTCGATGGCCGGCCGCGAGTAGTGCACCGGCGGGTCAAGGCTCAGCGCGAAGCTGCGCTCGGGCTCGATCAGCAGGTGGTAGCCCGGCGGCGCGACATAGCTGGTGGCGGCCTCGAGCGGCATCTTGTCCTCGGCCTCGACCGTGGGGCGGCCGGTGCGCGCCGCGAGCACCTCGGCCAGCGCGCTCGGATGCTCGCGCGGCAGGTGCAGCACGATGGCGATCGGCGGCGCATAGGCGGCCGGCAGCGCGCCGAGCAGCGCCAGCAGCGCGTCGACCCCGCCGGCCGAGGCGCCGATCACTACGGCTTCGATCGTTCCGGTCCACGGCACGGGCGGCCCTTCATGAATTCCGGTCGATCGCGGGGATCGGCCTATGTCGCAGCATCCGGCAAAGCCGGGCGTTTGCGGTCAATTCGTTCTCGAACATCGAGCCTCCTCGATCTATCCCCACTCCCCCCGCCCTCGCCGCGCCGGGGCCCCCGTAGGCGGTCCCCGCAGGCGGTCCCCCGTAGGCGGTCCCCCGTAAAGTCGCAGACTTTGCGGGGTAGGCCAGAGGGAGCCTCGCGGCGCTCGCAAATGAGCTGTGTCGCTCGTCATCTCAATTCTTCCTGAAAATCCGCGCCGGCTTGTCGAATACCTCGAAGCGCGCGGCATGCGCCGAGAACTGCACCGTCTCGCGCTGGCCCAGGCCGAGGAAGCCCTTGTGGCACAGCGAATCGGCGAACAGGCCGATGGCGCGGTCCTGCAACTGGCGGTTGAAATAGATCATCACGTTGCGGCAGGAGATGAAATGGGTCTCGGAGAACACGCTGTCGGTGGCCAGGCTGTGGTCGGCGAAGGTGATGTGCTCGCGCAGCGCCTTGCTGAACAGCGTGGCGCGCTGCGAGGCGGTGTAGTAGTCCGACAGCGCGCGGCGGCCGCCCGACTTGCGGTAGTTGTCGCCGTACAGCGGCATCCGGTCGAGCGGGAACATGCCCTGCTGGGCGCGCTCCAGCGTGTGCGGATTGATGTCGGTAGCGTAGATCACGCTGCGCTCGAGCAGGCCTTCCTCGTCCAGCACGATGGCCAGCGAGTAGACCTCCTCGCCGGTCGAGCAGCCGGCCACCCAGACCTTGAGCGAGGGATAGGTGCGCAGGATCGGCACCACCTGCTCGCGCACGGCGAGGAAGTAGGCGGCGTCGCGGAACATCTCGCTGACCGGCACGGTGAGCAGCTGCAGCAGCCGCGTGAAGGTCTCCGGCTGGTGCAGCACGCGCTCCTGCAGCGCCGACACGGTGGCGCAGCCGAACTGGCCCAGCGCGTGGCGCACCCGGCGCCGCAGCGACGACACCGCGTAGTCGCGGAAGTCGTAGCGGTACTTGAGGTAGATCGCCTCGACCAGCAGGTGCAGCTCGATGTCGAAGTCCGACGGCGCCTCGATCATCGCGGCCGCCTCGGCTTGGACACCCAGACCCGCACCAGCGACAGGAGGCCGTCGAGGTCGACCGGCTTGGCCAGGTAGTCGTTGGCGCCGGCCGCCAAGCAGCGCTCCTGGTCGTCCTTCATCGCCTTGGCGGTGACCGCGATGATCGGCAGGTGACGGAAGCGCTCGTCCTTGCGGATCTCGGCGATCGCGGTGTAGCCGTCCATCACCGGCATCATGATGTCCATCAGCACCACGTCGAGCGTCTCGCCGCGGGCCTGCACGAAGTCGACCGCCTCGCGGCCGTTGCGGGTGATCTCGACCATCGCGCCGTGCGATTCCAGCGCGCTGGTCAGCGCGAACACGTTGCGCACGTCGTCGTCGACCAGCAGCACGCGGATGCCCTCGAGCGCCTTGTCGCGGTTGCGCACCACCCGCAGCATCTTCTGCCGCTCGGGCGGCAGCTCGGTCTCGACCTGGTGCAGGAACAGCGTCACCTCGTCCAGCAGCCGCTCGGGCGAGCGCGCCCCTTGATGATGATCGACTGCGAGTAGCGCCGCAGGATCTCCTCCTCGTCGCGGCCGAGGTTGCGGCCGGTGTAGACGATCACCGGCGGGAAGGCGCGCAGCGGTTCCTCGCCCATCCGTGCGAGCAGCGCGTGGCCCGGCATGTCGGGCAGGCTCAGGTCCATCACCATGCAGTCGAACGGTTGCTGCCTGAGTGCCTCCAGCGCCTGCTCGGCCAGCGCCACGTCGACGATCTCGACGTCCTGGGTGCCGCCGATCAGGAGGCGGATGCTCTCGCGCTGCAGCGGGTCGTCCTCGACCACCAGCACCCGCTTGATCTTCTGCGCCAGCTTGCGCTCGAGCCGGTCGAACATGGCCTGCAGCGCCTGCTGCTCGGCCGGCTTCACCAGGTAGCCGAAGGCGCCCATGTAGAGCGCGGTATCGCTGCGGTCGACGCCGGACACCACGTAGATCGGGATATGCCGCGTCGCCGGGTCTTCCTTGAGCTGTTCGAGCACCGTCATGCCGAGCAGTCGGGCAGCTTCATGTCGAGCAGGATCGCGTCGGGCCGGTACTGGCGCGCCAGCAGCAGGCCGTCGGCGGCGTTGAGCGCCACCAGGCAGTGGAAGTCGTGGCTGTGCGCCAGGTCGACCAGCACCTGGGCGAACGGCGTGTCGTCCTCGATCACCAGCATGGTGCGGCCCTGCGGCGGCAGCGCGTCGCGGTCGTCGGCGAAATGGCGGCCGGCCTCGCGCGGCGGCGGTGGCGGCGCGGGAACGGGAAGCGGCGGGCTGGCGACAGGCGTTTCGGCCTCGGCGACGGTCTCGGTGCGCTGACCGGTTGCCGCGTCCGGCGTGCCGCTCAGCGTCTCGGTGCCGCCGACCGCGGGCCGCGGCGGCATGGCCAGCGGCAGGATCAGCACGAAGTTGCTGCCCTCGCCGGGCCGGCTGCGCAGCTGGATCTGGCCGCCCAGCAGCCGCGCCAGGTCGCGCGAGATCGACAGGCCCAGGCCGGTGCCGCCGTACTGGCGGTTGGTGGCGCCGTCGGCCTGGCGGAACGCTTCGAAGATCGTCTCCTGCTGGTCGGTCGGGATGCCGATGCCCGAATCGAGCACCTCGAACGCCACGCCCGATTCGACCTTCCACACCTGCAGCCGGATGAAGCCGCGCTCGGTGAACTTGATCGCGTTGGACAGCAGGTTCTTCAGGATCTGCCGCAGCCGCAGCCCGTCGGTCTCGATCAGCCGCGGCACCTCGGCGTCGATCTTGGTCTCGAAATGCAGCCGCTTCTGCTCGGCCAGCGAGCGGAACGGCGCGGCGGTGTGGTCGACCACCTCGCGGATCAGGGTCGGCTCGGGGTGGACTTCGAGCATGCCGGCCTCGACCTTCGACAGATCGAGGATGTCGTTGATCAGGTTCAGCAGGTCGCTGCCGGCGGCGGCGATCAGGCTGGCATAGCGCACCTGCTCGGCGTCGAGATTGCCGTTCGGGTTGTCGGCCAGCAGGCGGGCGAAGATCAGCGCGCTGTTCAGCGGGGTGCGCAGCTCGTGCGACATGTTGGCGAGGAACTCGCTCTTGTATTCGCTGAGCCGCTGCAGTTCGCGCGTCTTGCGCTCGAGCTCGGAGCGGGTGGCGTCGAGCGCCTGGTTGCGCGCGTCGAGGTGGTCGCGCTGCTGCAACAGCCGCTGCGCCTGCTCGTCGAGCCGGGCGTTGTTCTGCTCCAGCTCGAACTGCTGGTTCTCCAGCCGCAGCTGCACCTCGCGCATCGCCTGCGACTGTTCCTCGAGCTCCTCGTTGGCGGTCTTCAGCTCTTCCTGCTGGGTCTGCAGCTCCTCGTTGAGCTGCTGGGTCTCCTCCAGCGTCTCGCGCAATCTGTGGCGGTACTGCGCCGCCTTCAGCGCCATGCCGATCGTGCCGGCCGCCTGGGTGAGGAAGGTCTCCTCGCGCGTCGTCGGCCGGTGCAGCAGGCCGAGCTCGAGCACCCCGATCACCGTGCCGTCGGCCAGCAGCGGCACGATCAGCAGGTGGGCCGGCTCGCTGCGGCCCAGGGCCGAGCTGACCGCCAGGTAGCCGGGCGGGACGTCGTCCAGCCGCAGCAGGCGCGCATCGATCGCGGCCTGGCCGGCCAGGCCCTCGCCCAGGCGAATTCGGCGCGCTCGTCGTCGGCATCGGCGTCGAGTGCGTAGGAAGCCTCGCGCCGGAACAGCAGTTCGTCGGCGCAGAAGTACAGCGCGCCGGCCGCCGCGCCGACGTAGCGGGCGACGTGGCCGAGCGAGCGCTCGCACAGTTGCGACACCGGCTGCTGGCCGAGCAGCTGGCCGGCCAGCTCGGCCTGGCCGGTCTTGAGCCAGTCCTGCTGCTGCAGCGCCTCGTTCTGCAGCGCCTGCCGCTCGAGCGCCTCGGCGTAGGCCCCCGACAGCTGCAGCAGCTGGCGCCGGCCGGTGACGATCAGCATGCCGCCCAGCAGCGCCATCAGGATCAGCACCGCGATCACCGCGGCGATGGCGACGTCGCTGGCACGGCTGCTGCGCTCGGCGCGCAGGGTTTCCTCCGTGCGGACGAAGCCCTGGTACTCGTCGCGCAGCGCATCGGCGATCTGCTTGCCGCGCTCGGAGCGCACCAGCGCCTCGGCGCCCTGCCGCTCGGCGGCCAGCACGTCGGCGGCATAGGCGTTCCAGCTGCCGTACAGGTTCTCGATACGCTGCAGGCGGGCGACCTGGACCGGGTTGTCGCTGACCTGCCGGCGCAGCGCGGCGAGCGAGGCGGGGAACCGGGTTTTGGCGTCTTGGTGCGGCTGCAGGAAGCCGTCGCGGCCGGTGATGACGTAGCCGCGCAGGCCGGTCTCGGCTTCGACGAACAGCTTGTTGCTGTAGTAGGCCTGGCCGATCACCTTGCTGCTGTGCTCGACCCAGCCCAGGGTGGTGACCAGGTAGTAGATCAGTGCGACGAAGATCGCTGCCGACAGCGTGCCGGCCGTGATCGGCAGGCTGAAATTGCGGGACAGGATGCGCTGGAAGGTCTGCGCTTCGGTGGCGGTCATGCGGGCTTCGGCCATGGTTGGGCTCTTGGGTTTTCCGGGAGGTGCGGCGTATCGCGGTGCCGCACCGACCGCCGCGGCACGGGGCGACGCAAGCGGCGATGGATTGGACATGAAGGGCTGACCGGTACGGCGCCCGATTGTTGCGTGCGCAGGCCGGACAATTTGCGGGCAGGGTGACCGCGAGGCCGCGCGGCGGGCGTTTCGTCCGCCGCGGCGGTCGCCAGCGGGCTCCTGCCCACCGAGGCGGTCTCTCGTCCGCAGCCGCGGAGGCCTGGCTCTCGCTTTCGCGATCCTTCCGGCTGCATTCGCGAGCCCGGTCGGCTTTCTGTGCCCCGTCCGCTTGCGCGGCCCCCGTCCGCTGCGCGGACCCCCGTCCGCTACGCGGACGGGTAAGAGTTACAGCACCGGGTGCAAATGCGGGGCAGTGCGCCGGGCCCGGGCCGCGGCGCAGCGGGCTCGGCGGGTCGGCACGGCTTTCGCTTTGGATGGTGCACTCATCCAAGCCGGAGAACGACATGACCCTCGGAACCATCCTCCTGATCGTGCTGATCCTGATCCTGATCGGCAGCCTGCCCGCCTGGCCGTACAGCGGAAGCTGGGGCTACGGGCCCAGCGGCGGCGTCGGCCTGGTCGTGCTGATCCTCGTCATCCTGCTGTTGCTCGGCTACATCTAGCTTCGGCCGCCGGCCCGGGCTCCGACCGGAGTCCCGGCTGAGCTGGACGGGGTTTCCGTAGGTCGGAATTCAATTCCGACAGCGATGGGTGACAGGGCGCTGTCGGAATTGAATTCCGACCTACCACCTTGGCCCTCCGATCGGCCTGTCGATGCGGCCGACCGCCGACACTCGGCCACCGTCAGTTGAACAGCTTCTGCAGCCCCTTCTTGATCGCGTCGTCGGTCTTCTGTTTCAGCTGCTCCTTCACTTCCTGCTTCTTCTCCTCGATCTTGGCGCCGGCGTTGTCCTTCAGCGCGGCGGTCAGGTCGAGCGAATAGCCGGGCTGGGCGAACGGCCCCTTGATCCGCACCGGCACGGTGAGGCCGTGCAGGTCGGCGCGGTCCTTGCCGTCCTGGCCCTTGCTGGTGTTCACCAGGCTGGCGCGCACCAGGTAGTCGAGCGTCTCGCGCACCAGGTCCGCCTCGCCCTCGCCGGCGACGCGGATCAGCGGCGACTTGATGGCGAGGTCGTCGTTGTGCGCCACGCCGTCCTTGAGCCGCAGCGTCGCGGTCAGCTCGGTGAAGTCGGTCTTTTCGCCGGCGCTGCTGGCGACCGTCTGCTGGCCGCCCTGGAAGTTGGCCAGCGTCGCCTTGGCGTCGCGCAGCACCTTGCCGATATTGATGCCGCGCAGCGCGCCGTCGCTGAGGCGGGCGCGCAGCGTGCCGTCGGCGCTGGCCTTCATCGCGGCGGTGTCGGGGCCTTGCACGGCCAGCTCGCCGTCGACCGTGCCGCGGCCTTCGAGCCGGTCGAAATGCGCCAGTTGCGCCAGCACCGCGTGGATGTCGACGTTGTTCAGCCGCGGCTTGAGCACGATGCGCGGATTGGCGGTCGCGGTGGCGGTGGCGGTCGCCGCGACGTCGCCGCCGAAGGCCTTCATGCTGGCCACCGGCACATTGATGATGCCGCCGCGCGCCAGCACCGCCAGCCGCACGTCGCGCGCGTCCAGCGGCGCCTTCCTGAGCTGGCCGACGCTGACGCGGCCGTCGAGGTCGAGCGCGCGCAGCGGCGACAGGTCGACCTTGGCCGGCTTGGCGGCGGCCTGGGCCGGCTCGGCGGAGGCGGGCGCGGGCGGGAAGTAGCGGTCCAGGTCGAGCGCGTCGGCCTTCAGGTCGAAGCGGATCGCCGGCAGGGCGAAGCCCTTGACGCTGGCGGTCAGCACCAGCGAGGCGCCGTCGAGCTTGCCCGACAGCGCGGTGTCGACCGTCTGCGCCTCGATGCCGGCCGACAGGTGGCCGTCGAGCGCCACCGGCGCCGCCTTGGCCGGGCCGCCGGTCACCTCGCCCTTGATGGTCAGCCGGCCCAGGTCGACCGCCAGCTTGTCCAGCTCCACCGCCAGCGGGCTGGCGATCTGCAGCTTGGCGGCCTGGCCGGGCTGGCTGAAATCGACGTCGACCGACAGCGTCTTGGCGTCGAGCCGCTGGTTGTCGCCCGACAGGCCGTCGAGCTTGAGCTTGGCGTCGAGCTTGCGGCCGCGGCCGTCGAGCGCGGCGTCGAGCTCGATCGCGTCGGCCTCGGCCGATTCGCCGGCCACCGACACGCGCGGCGCATCGAGCTTGAGCTTGAGCGCATCGGCACCGAGCTTGCCCTCGACCGCGGCGGCCAGGTCGTCGAGCAGGAAGCGGCCGGCTTCGCGGTCCATCTCCAGCTTGTCGAGCGAGACCGCCAGCCTGGCCGCCAGCTGCGGCGCCGACAAGGTGGCCTCGGCCGACAGGTCGAGGTTGCGGGCGCCCTCGGGGTTCAGCCCGTCGGCCGACAGCGCGACCTTGTCGAGCACGATGCGGCGCTTGCCCTGCCGGTCGTCGAAGTCGACGCGCACGTTCTTGACGCGGATCTTCGACACGTCGAAGTCGACCGGCGCGTCGGGCTCCTTCGGCTGCTTGTCCAGCAGGTCGGCGAAATTGAACGCACCCTTGGCGTCGCGCAGCAGGCGCACCTCGGCGCCGTCGAGTTCGACCGCGTCGACCACCACCTTCTTGTGCAGCAGCGGCCAGAACTGCAGCGACACGCGCGCCTGGCCGACGTGGGCGAAGGTGGTGTCCGAAGCGAGTTCGGACAGCGTCACGTCGCTGAGCCTGGCGCCGATGCCGGGGAAGAAGGACAGCGAGATCGGGCCGGCCAGCTTGAGCGTGCGCTGCTTCTTCTCCTTCACCAGCGCCTCGATCTGCGGCTTGAGCGCGTTGGGATCGAAGGTGGCGGCGATGTAGGCGGCCGCGGCGCCGGCCAGCAGCAGTAAGCTGCCGCCGCCGATCAGGGTGTACTTGAGGGCTTTGTTCATCGGTATTCCGTGCTTCCCCGGGAGCGCCGCAGCGGCGCGCGTTGCGGCTGCGCCACGGCGTGCTGGCATAATCGGCCTCGTTTTTACCACAACCGGCCAGGCAACCGACGATGCTCGACCTGCTGATCCGCAACGCGCTGGTCCACGACGGCCGCGGCTCGCCGCCGGCCCGGCTGGCGGTCGGCGTGCGCGACGGCGTGGTGGTCCACCTGGCGGCCGACGGCGAGACGCCGGCGCGACAGGTGATCGACGCAGAAGGCCTGTGGCTGCTGCCGGGCCTGGTCGACATCCACACCCACTACGACCTCGAGGTCGAGGTCGCGCCCGGCCTGGCCGAATCGGTGCGCCACGGCGTGACCACGGTGCTGATGGGCAATTGCAGCCTGTCGGTCGCCTGCGGCGCGCCGGCCGATCTGGCCGACGTGTTCCAGCGCGTCGAGACGCTGCCGGCCGAATTGATCCGGCCCTGGCTCGAACGCGCGGTCGACTGGCGCAGCCCGGCCGACTATCTCGACCACCTCGACCGCCTGCCGCTCGGCCCCAATGTGGCGGTATTGCTGGGCCACAGCGCGCTGCGGCTGGCCGAGATGGGCCTGGCGCGCAGCCTGGCCGGGCCGGCGACGGCCGGCGAGATCGCCCGCATGGCCGCCACGGCCGACGCCGCGCTGGCGGCCGGCTTCTGCGGCCTGTCGGTCGACATGGTGCACTGGCACAAGGTGCACGGCGCCTGGGCCGGCCGCGCGCTGCCCTCGCACCATGCCGACTACGCCGAGTACGCCGCGCTGGCCGAGGTCTGCCGCCGCCGCGACGCGGTGTTCCAGGTCACCCCGAATCCCGGATCGCGCCGCTCGGTCTGGCACATCCTCAAGCTCGGCTGGGGCGGCCCGCGGCGGCCGCCGCTGCGCATGACGCTGCTGTCGGCGCTCGACCTGGACACCGTGCCTTGGCTGTGGCGGCTCTACGCACCGCTGTTGTGGTTCTACAACAAGGTGGCCGGCAACAACCTGCGCATGCAGACCCTGACCGAGCCGTTCACGCTGTGGAGCGACGGTCCGATCACCCCGCTGTTCGAGGAATTCGCCAGCGGCGTCGAACTGAACAACGCGCGCGACGCGGCGCAGCGGCGCGCGCTGTGGGCCGCGCCGGGCTTCCGCGCGCGTTTCGCCGCCGACTGGACGCGGCCCGGCGTGAAGACCTTCCACCGCGACTTCGCCCGCATCCGGGTGGCGGCCGCGCCCGAGCCCGGCTGGGCCGGCCGCAGCATGGCCGAGCTGGCGGCGCAGGCGGGCAGGGCGCCGCTCGACTGGTTCATGGACGCGCTGGCGGTGCACGACACCGCGCTGCGCTGGGTCGCCAGCGGCGCCAACAACCGCGCGCCGGTGCGGCGCCGGCTGATGGCGCAGCGCTACGTGCTGCCCGGTTTCACCGACGCCGGCGCGCACGGCCGCAACCTGGCCTATTTCGACGGCGCGCTGTCGCTGCTGCGGCAGGCGCTGCAGACCGGCTTCATGCCGCCCGAACGCGCCGTCGCCCGCGTCAGCGGCGAGCCGGCCGCCTGGCTCGGCCTCGATGCCGGCGTGCTGGCGCCCGGCCGCCGCGCCGACCTGCTGCTGCTCGACCCGGCTGCGCTGGCAGCGTCGCGCGCCGAGCCGCAATTGATGGCCGATCCGGTGCTCGGCGGCGCCGAGCGGATGGTCAACCGCGACCCGGCTGCGCCGGTGCGGGCGGTCTGGATCGCCGGCCGCCAGGTGGTGGCCGACGGCGAGCCGCTGCCCGTGCTCGGCCAGGCGCGCTGCGGCCGGCTGCTGCGGCCGCGCAGCCCGGTCGAGGGCTATGCCGCGGTGCGGCGGCGCTACCGCGACCGCATCGACGACCTGCAGTACGACCACGGCCTGGCGCGCTACTGGGACATCTTCGTGATGAAGCACCAGCACCCGGCCAATATCCGCCTGCACGTCGCCGCAGTGCTGATCATGTACGGCTCGGCGCTGGCCGCGCTGCTGGCCTGGAACCCGTGGTGGCTGCTCGGCGTGCCGGCCTCCAACCTGCTCGGCCAGTACGGCCATGCGCGCTACGAGCCGAGCCACGTCGACGGCCGCGATGCGCTGTTCTCCTGGCGGGCGATGGCGGCGCTGGCGAAACTCGCCGCGCTGGCGCTGCGCGGGCGCTATGCCGCCGAGCTGGCGCGGGTGCGCGCCGGGGTGCGGCCATGAGGCTGCCAGCGATCACCGCGGCCAATCGCCTGCCGGCGCTGGTGCTGGGCTACCTGCTGTTCTGCGCGCTCTACCTCGGCAGCTACGCGCTGGGCCGCGGCCGCGCCGTCCAGCTCGAAGCCGGCCTGCTCGACCGCTGGCTGCCCGACTGGCCGGCCAGCCTGTGGCTCTACCTGTCGCAGTTCCTGCTGCTGCCGCTGGCCTTCCTGCTCGAATGGCGCAGCGCGCGGCTGACGCGCGCCTACTACGCGATGCTGGCGGCCACGCTGGCCAGCTGCGCGGTCTTCGTCGCCTGGCCGACCACGGTGGGCCAGGCCATGCGCGGCGGCGACGCGCTGACCGCCGCCGGCTGGCAGGCGCTGTACGCGCTCGACGTGGCCGGCAACTGCTTTCCTTCGCTGCACGTGGCGCTGTCGCTGCTGGCGGCCGGCCTGTTGATGGGCCGCGGCGGCCTCTGGTGCGTCGCCGCGCCGGCCTGGGCGGCGGCGATCGCGCTGTCGGTGCTGACCACCCGCCAGCATCGCGCCATCGATGTGGCCGGCGGTGCAGCGGTGGCCTTGCTTGGAGCCTGGATCGCGCGCCGGCTGGTGCCCGTCATGGCTGTGCCGCGCCCGGGCGGCGAACAGGAGGCGCGATGAAGATGGCTGTTCCATGCCCGGTAGGTCGGGCTTTACGCCCGACAGCGCCGCCGATACGGATCGCTGTCGGGCATGAGGCCCGACCTACCCGACTGGTCGACAGACAGTTGCCGATTCGGATCGCTGTCGGGCATGCCCGATGCCGCGGGACTGGCCCTGACGTCCGTCCTGCCAGGCCGGCCGCTGGAGCATGCTCGCGGAACTCCGCGCCATGAGCCTGCACTGCGAGCTGCACGCCGCCGCCGAGCTCGACGCCGGGTTGCGCGCCGCCATGTACGCGGTGTTCGAGCGCCATTACGCCGCCACCACGCCCGAGCGCTTCGCCGCCGACCTGGCCGGCAAGGACCGGGTGCTGCTGCTGCGCGACGCGGCCGGCACGGTGCAGGGCTTCTCCACGCTGCAGTTGCAGCAGCTGGAGCACCAGGGCGTGGCCTGCCGCGTGCTGTATTCGGGCGACACGGTGGTGGCGCGCGCGCACTGGGGCGAGCAGGAGCTGGCGTTCAGCTGGCTGCGGCTGGCCGGCGCGCTGCAGGCCGAGCGGCCCGAGCTGCGCCACTACTGGTTCCTGATCTCCAAGGGCCACCGTACCTATCGCTACCTGCCGGCCTTCGCCCGCCGCTTCCTGCCGCACTGGTCGCAGGGCGCCGACGGCTTCGAGGCCGGCCTGCTGGCACGGCTGGCGGCCGAGCGCTTCGGCGCGGCCTACGACCCGGCCGCCGGCGTGGTGCGCTTCGCCGCCTCGCAGGGCCATCTGCGCGCCGAGCTGGCCGAGGTCGACGACCGCGAGCGCCGGCTCGACGCCGTGCGCTTCTTCCTCGAGCGCAATCCCGGCTATGCGCGCGGCGACGAGCTGTGCTGCCTGTGCGCGCTCGAGCCGGCCAACCTGCGGCCGCTGGCGCGGCGCGTGTTCGAACGCGGCATGGCCGCGGCGGAGGCGCCATGTCCGGCCTGACCGACCTGACCCGGTTCAACCGGCCGCTGCTGGTGCAGGGCTGGTACTGGCTGCTGCCCTCGCACCAGCTGGCGCCCGGCCAGGTGCGCGCGGTCGAGCTGGCCGGCCGGCCGCTGGCGCTGTGGCGTTCGGCCTCGGGCCAGGTGCGCGCCTTCGACGCCCACTGCCCGCACATGGGCGCCCACCTGGCCGAGGGCCGGGTCGAGGGCGAGGGCCTGCGCTGCTTCTTCCACGACTGGCGCTTCGAGGCCGACGGCCGCTGTTCCGATATCCCCTGCCTGGGCCGCGACGGCGGCGCGATCGCGGCCCGGAGCTGGCCGGTGGAAGAGCGCCACGGCCTGATCTGGATCTGGCCCGGCCGCACGCCCGGCCCCTTCCTGCCGCTGCCGCCGGAGCTGGCCGACGGACCGATCCGCAGCCGGCTCGGCAACCGCTTCGTCAAGGGCTGCCACCCCAACGTGGTGATGGTCAACGCCATCGACGAGCACCATTTCCGCACCGTGCACAAGCTGCCTGGCCACATCCTGTCGCTGGCGGTCGAGGAGCAGGACGCCCACACGCTGCGCTTCCGCAACCGCGGCCGCATGCCGGCCGACCACTGGCTGGGCCGGCTGCTCGGCCGCTTCTACCGCGACACGCTCCACTACGAGACCACCTACTGGTACGGCCACTGCGGCGTGGCCAGCTTCGGGCCGGACTTCCTGCACCTGCACGTGCTGTTCGCGCTGCGCCGCACGCCCGAGGGCAGGACCGAGGGCTGGTCGGTGGCGCTGACGCGGCGCCACGCCGGCCCGCTGGGCTGGCTGCGCGACCGCGCGGTGCTGGCGCTGACCCGGCTCGGCGCGCGCTACTTCGCCCATGGCGACACCCGGGTGTTCCAGACCATCCGCTTCGATTTCCGCAATCCCACCGTGGCCGACCGCTCGGTGATCGCCTTCATCCGCCACTACGAGCGCCAGCCGCTCGCCGACTGGGACGCCGCATGACTTCCACCTCTCCGCGACTCGTGCTGATCACCGGCGCCAGCGGCGGCATCGGCCTCGCCGCCGCGCAGGCCTTCGCCGCGGCCGGCTGGCAGGTGCTGGCGGCCAGCCGTTCGCCCGAGCGCATCGCCGCCGGCGAGCGCATCCGCCCGGTCCGGCTCGACCCGGCCGACGCGGCCGGCCGCGCCGCGGTGGCAGGGCTGATCTCGGCGGAATACGGCGGCCGGCTCGACGCGCTGGTCAACAACGCCGGCTACGGCCAGAGCGGGCCGGTCGAGCTGCTCGGCGAGGCCGAATGGCGCGCCCAGCTCGACGCCAACGTGATCGCCCCGGCGCTCTTGACCGCCGCGCTGCTGCCGGCGCTGCGCGCGGCCGGCGGCGCGGTGCTCAACGTCTCGTCCATCCTCGGCCGCAGCGGCTATGCCTGGCAGGGCGCCTATTGCGCCTCCAAGTTCGCCATGGAGGGCTGGAGCGAGGCGCTGATGCTGGAAACGCAAGGGCAGGGCGTGCGTATACACCTGGTCGAACCGGGCTCGACCCGCAGCGGCTTCGGCCGCCACATGCATTTCGTCGACGAGCTGCCGCCGCTGTATCGCGCCAGCGGCGAACGCTTCGCCGCACTGCGCGCGCGATTGGCGGAACGCGCCCAGCCGGCCGAACGGGTGGCGGCCGCCCTCGTCCGCGCCGCCGGCCGGCCCGGCGCGCCGCTGCGCATCGCCGTGGGCCGCGACGCGCAGGCCGCCAGCTGGCTGCTGGCGCTGCTGCCGGGCCGCGTCTACGCCGCGCTCAACCGGCTGCTGGCGCGCAAGCTGCTCGGCCTCGGGAGCGCGCCATGAGCACGCTGGCGCAGGTCTGCCGCAAGCTGGCCGTGCGCCGGCCCGGCACGCCGCTGGGCGAGGACGCGGCGCCGGTCGACCTGGCGCAGGCCTGGCCGGCGGCCTTCTTCCGGCTCGATCGCAGCGCCTGGTGGCCGGGCGCCGATGCCGCCGGCCGCGCCGCGCTGCTGTCGCGCTGCGCCGCCGGCCTGCTGGTCGAGGCGCTCGGCATCGAGCGCACGGCGATGGACTACTGCGCCGGCCGGGTGCTGGCCAGCGCCGATCCGCTGGAGAAGCAGGTCTATGCCTTCACCGCCGCCGACGAGGCGCGCCACTATCACTGGCTCGCCACGCTGGCCGGCGATGCGCTGTGCGCGGCGCCGCCGGACGCCTTCACCCGCTTCCTGCAGCGGCTGGTGGCCGAGGGCAGCCCGCACGCGCAGTCCTACCTCTTGCAGGTGATCCTCGAAGGCTGGGGCATCCACCACTACCAGCGCCTGGCCGCCCACGCGACCGATGCGCGCCTCGCCGCGGCGATGGCCGGCATCGCCCAGGACGAGGCGCTGCACTACGCGGCCGGGGTGGCGCATTTCGACGCCGGCCGGCTCGATGCCGCCGACCGCGCCTTGGTCCGCGCCGCCTTGGCGGAGCTGTGCACCATGCTGGCCTGCGGCCCGCTGGCGGTGCTGGGGGCGCTGGAGACGGCGGCCGGCGGCTTCGGCGCGGCGGAACGGATCGAGGCCTTCGAAGCGCTGTTCGACCGCGAGGCGACGCAAGCCAAGCTCGACCAGCTGGCGCGCTACGTCGCGCACGGCGGGATGGAGGGCGAGGCGGCAGCGCTGGCCGCCGGGGGCCTGCTGCGGCCCTTGCCGGCCGAGTCCTGCCTGGCGCTGTACGGCTGAGTCGGCCGGGGCCGACTAGGGATCGCCCCAGGCGCCTGCTGGGCATCGGCCCAGTTACGGCCGGTTGCGTACCGGCCGATGATGAGCGTCATCCGGAGCCCCTTCAACGTACAGGTCCGTTCCCGCCTACCCGGGACGCGGCCTGTTCACCGAATTGGACGACATCATGTTCGACGCCATCCTGCGCCCAGCCATCGCGCTGTCGCGTGCGCTCAGTTTCCGCAGGAAGTTCCTGCTGATTTCCCTGCTCGCCGTCCTGCCCGGGCTGGCGTTCGCGATCTATTACGCCGTCGGCAGCTATCGCGACATCGCCCGCGACGAACAGGAGCTGGCCGGCATGCGCTACATCGAATCGATCGTTCCGCTGGCCAAGGAGATCGCGCTCCACCGCGGAGCCAGCACGGTGGTGCTGAGCGGCGACCGCGCATTGGAGCCGGCGGCCCGCGATGCGGCCGGGAAGATCGATCAGGCCTTGGCCGGGCTGACCGCCCGGACCGCCCTGCTGGACGCGGAGCAATGGCGCGACAAGCTGCAGGCCATCGCCGGCGGGTGGAACGCCATCAAGGCGAGCTGGCGGAGCCGCCGGCCGGAGGACAACTTCGCCGCGCATACGCGGCTGATCGGCCAGGTCAACGATTTTCGCCACCACGTCGCCGGCGATACCGGCCTGCTGCTCGACCCGCAGGCCGACGCCTATTTCATGATCGTGACCCTGAACGACCAGTTGCCGCAGTTGCGCGAAAGCCTGGGCCAGATCCGCGGCTCGATCGCCGCCATGGCGGTGACCGGCATCGACGAACGCAGGCGGGGCCGGCTGGACCTCCTGCTGAACCAGAACCTGGCCGGCGGCATCCGCCATATCGACAACGACCTGGAGCTGCTGGCCGACCGCAGTCCCGAACTGGCCCGGACGGTGCGGGGCGAATGGGAACGGGCGGTGCAGGCCATGGCTGCGCTGGGCCGCGAGATCAACGACAAGATCATCGCGCAAGGCCGGCTCGGACGGGATGCGGCGGCTTATTTCGAGCAGGTGAGCCAGACCCTGGCGGTGCTCGACCGTTTCGAGGCCGGGATGCAGCGCCACGTCGTGGTCGACGCGCTGGGGGCGCGCATCGCCGAGGAGCAGAGGACGCTGGCCGGGCAGGTGGCGGTGAGCCTGGTCCTGCTGGCGCTGGTGGGCTGGCTGATCGTCGGCTTCGCCCGCGACCTGACCCTGCGCGCCGAAATGCTGGCGCGGGAGATGGCGCGCATGTCCGGCGGCGACTTCACCGCGCCGCCGCGGATGCCCGGCCGCGACGAACTGAGCCTGATCGCGCGCAGCGGCGGCGAGCTGGCCGGCAAGCTGGGCGAGACCATGCGCGACGTATACGGTAGCGCGCAGGAAGTGATGGCCGCCGCCACCCATATCGCCGCCATCAGCGCCCAGGTCGCCGGCTCCACCAGCGAACAGAGCCACGCCGCCGCCGCCATGGCCGCGGCCGTGGAGGAATTGACCGTCAGCATCGGCCACATGGCCGACAACGCCTACGATGCCCGCCAGCTGTCCACCGATTCGGGCCGCAACTCGACCGAAGGCGGCCAGGTGATCGACCGTACCGTCGAGCGCATCGAGCAGATCGCCAGCGCGGTCCGCTCCGCCTCGGGCGATGTCGGCATCCTGGGCAAGGAAGCCGAGTCCATCGGCAGCATCGTCGGCGTGATCAAGGAGATCGCCGAGCAGACCAATCTCTTGGCGCTCAACGCCGCCATCGAGGCCGCCCGGGCCGGCGAACAGGGCCGCGGCTTCGCGGTGGTGGCCGACGAGGTGCGCAAGCTGGCCGAACGCACCACGGCGTCCACCCGGCAGATCGCCGAAGTGGTGGCGCGCATCCAGCAGGGCACGCTGGGCGCGGTGAAGGGCATGGACCAGGGCGTGCGGCAGGTCGAGGACGGCATGAGCCTGGCCAGCCAGGCCGGCTCGGCCATCGCGCAGATCCGTACCGGCTCGGCGCGGGTGGTGGAGGTGGTCGGCGAGATTTCGAATTCGCTGCAGGAACAGTCGTCGGTGGCGCACGAGGTGGCCGGCCGGGTCGAGACCATCGCCCAGATGTCGGAAGAGAACACCCGCGCCGCCGAGTCGTCGGCCGCGACCGCCGAGCAGCTGCGCAGCCTGGCGCAGGGCCTGGAGCGCCGGATGGCGGCTTTCCGCTTCGCTTGAGAGCCGGGATGGCCGCCGGGCAGCCCGCTCCACGGTCGGCGCGGCATGCTGATCGCGCGACGTCGCCAGGCGGCCCGTGCGAAATCGCGGGCGGCCCCCGCGGGCCCCGATCCCGGATCGGGGCCTTTGCAATTCCCGCGGCGGGCGGCGGCGCCTGCCGCGGCCAGCCGCGCAATCGCTGCCGATCCGTGGCCAGGGGGACGTTCGGCCTACAATTCCCCCTCTTCTCACCTGGCCCAAGGGACGTGTCCATGCTCATCCACGGCAGTTGCCACTGCGGCAACATCTCGTTCGAACTGGACTGGGCGCCGGACCCGGCCGAAATCCCGGCGCGGGCCTGCAGCTGCGATTTCTGCGTCAAGCACGGCGGCGTCTGGACCGCCCACCCGTCCGCCTCGCTGCGGGTGGCGATCCGCGACCGCGCGCGGGTTTCCGACTATGCCTTCGGCAGCCGGACGGCGCGCTTCCACATCTGCCGGGAGTGCGGCGTGGTGCCGGTGGTGACCAGCGAGATCGACGGCGGCCTCTACGCGGTAGTCAGCGTCAATGCCTTCGATGACGTGGACGCGTCGCTGCTGCGGCCGGCACCGGTTTCGTTCGAGGGCGAGGAGACCGGGGCGCGGCTGGCGCGCAGGCAGCGCAACTGGGTGGCGGATGTGCGGTTCGTGGCAGCCCTCTAGCCCGGCGCCGCATTCCGGGCCCTGGCTGTCGACGATGGCCCGTGCCCATGTGGCGGGAAACCATCGGCGGCTGGCGGACTTCCATCGTGACGCCGCGGCCAGGGGCGATGCGGCTTTCGTGGCAGCCCGGGTCGTTCGAATGCCGCCGGATGGTTTTCGGCCGCCTGGTCAGCCATCCGGGACGGCGAGCGCCGATCCGGCGCCCGGTCAGCGTTCCCTGAGCAGTGCCGCGATCTCGTCCAGTCGCGCCAGCATGGCGCGCTGCAAGGCCAGGCTTTCGTCGTCCGCGGCGGGGCCGCCGGGCGCTGCAAGGCCAGGCTGTGCTTGAGCGCCTCGCGCCGCTGCAGGATCTCGCCGCGGAAGTCCGCCGCGTCGATCACCCCGATCAGCTTCATGTCGTGCGCCTGCCCGGCGCTCTGGCCGGCGGTCTCGAACTTGAGGATGCTCAGGTGGAAGCGCTTGAGCAGCGGTCCTTCGATGAAGGTCACGTCCTGGATGTTCTCGAGCGGGATGGTCTTCTCGACCTGGAACAGGATGCCCTTGCGGAAGCGCAGCGCGGTCGGGCCGAGTTCGCATTCGAGCTTGTCGAAGTAGTGGCGCGCCCACCATTGGCCGACGCCGCAGAACCACAGCAGCGCCAGCGGCAGGCCGACCACGGTGATGGCCAGCGTGAGGCCGCCGTAGAGCACCAGGTAGGGGCGGATCAGCGGGTTGAAGCGGGCGTGCAGCGCGGCGGTCGGGTTCATGCTGGCTCAATCCATCGGGAAGGCGGTGGTGACCTTGTCGTCCTGCACGCCCATCCGGATCTTGAATCGCTTGCCTTCGCTGTTCATGCACTGGCCGGCATCGCCGTCGGTGCCCGACCAGCCCCAGATGCCCAGGGCTGCGCGTCGCCTTGCCGGTCGTTGGCCGCATGGACGACGGACGCCACGATCTGGTCGTAGCTGCAATGGTCGGGAAAGAAGGTCGACCACTTGGACCTGCCGCTCTTGAACGTCACCGATGCGGTGTAGATGCCCTGATGCTGAGAACTCTTATGGCCGATGGAGGTGACGACCGAGCTGCTCCGCAACTGCGTCGAGTGAAAACCTGCCACGCGCGGACCCTTGATCTCCCCGCAGAAGATGCTCCGCACATTGATCGCGGGCGTGGTCCGGCTCCATTCGAAGCCGCCGGTATTGCAATCGTCGGCCCGAGCGAGCGGGCTGCCGGCCAGGAGGGCCAGCGTGGTCAGGGCGGCGAAGCGGGTAGTGCGCGGCAGATGCATGGATTTTCCTCCGATTGGGGCGGCCAGGGCTCCGGTCATTCGTGCGGGGCTGCCGGCAGTCTAGTGAATGGTGCGCCGTTTGCCATGCCGGCCGTTCATCGCGGCCGGGCGGGCTGCGGCAGCGCGGCCCACACCCGGCGCGCCTGCTCGACGTCCAGCAGGGCGCGCGCCTTGATGTTCCCTTCCTGCATGCCGCCGGCCGCCAGGGCCGCATGCAGCGTCGCCGCCATCGCGGCCTGCGCCGCCGTGCGCACCGCGCCGAGCTGCCCCAGCGCCCGCGCGACGCGGTAGTGCGGCGAGGCGGCCAGCGCTGCGTCCACGCGCTCGGCCAGGCCGTCCGCCGCCAGGTCGGTCAGCAGCGCGTAGTGCGGCGGCGCGGCCTCGGCCAGCGGGCACAGCGTCAGCACGGCGGCGGCCGGATGCAGCCCGGCCAGCACGCCGCGCACGAAGTCCTCGGCCAGCTTCTCGCCGACCAGGTCCACCACGCCGCCGGCGCGGCCGAGGAATTGCAGGCAGGGCGCGGCATGATGGAAGCCGGCTACCGCTACCCGGTCGCGCAGGCGGTAGCGCAGCAGGCCGCCCGGCGTGGTCAGCACGATCTCGCCCCGGTCGCCGTCGCGCCAGCGTTCCAGCGGCAGCAGGCTGCCGTCGGCCATTTCCAGCTCCAGGTAGACCTCGCCCAGCAGCGGCACCGGCGCCGGGGCGCCCGCCAGCGGCACGGTGACCGGCCCTTCGGTCGCCAGCAGGCCCTTGCCCTGCACCGCCACGCCGGGGAAGCCAGCGCGCAGCGCGGCGGCCGGGCGGGCCGATTCGGCGTCCTGCCAGCAGGAGATCAGCTGCAGCCGCGGCCAGACCGCCCGCCAGCCGTCCTGCTGCGCGCGCGCCACCGTGGCGAGGCGGGCGGCGGGGATCGGCGCGAAGCGGAAGTCGCGGCCGCCGCGGCGCATGCGGCCGGCGCGCAATTCGGGGCCGAGCGCGTCGAGCCGGGCCAGCGCATGGTCGAGCAGGATCAGCCAGAAGCCCGGGTTCCACACCGAGACCACCTCCAGCGCCGGCTCGGCCAGCAGCGCGGCGGCCAGCACATCCTTGAAGTCGTCGCCGTCGCGCAGCGCCAGCGCGTCCTGCGGCAGCACCAGGAAGGGCCGCAGCAGCGCGGCCAGCGGACCACCGAGGTAGGCGGTGTCGTCCCGGCTGCCGATCGGGGTGCCGTCGGCGGCCTGGCCGCGGCCCAGCAGCGGCGGCGACACGCTCATGAAGCAGCGGCCGCTGCGCGGCGCGAGGCCATGCATCAGCAGGTCGCAGGCCCAGATGCGGAACATGCGGTCGAAGGCGCCGCGCAGCGCGCGGTTGTAAGGCAGGTGCTTGGCGGCGCCGCCGCTGCCCGAGCTGCGCTCGTAGAACAGCGGCCGCTCGGCGCTGAAGCGATGGCCGCCGCCGGCCAGGTCGGCCTCGATCAGCGGCCGCAGCGCGGCGTAGTCGACCGGCGCCAGGCCGGAGAAGACACGGCGCGGATCGCCGCGCTGCAGGCCGAGACCGCGGCCGTGCTCGCTGCGGGCGGAGGCGGCCAGGATGCGGTCGAGCGTGGCGGCCTGGACGGCGGCCGGTTGCCGCAGCGCCTGCTGCATGCGCCGCCAGGCCGGCTGGCTGGCGGCCCGGAGCAGCCACAGCGCCGGCGGCAGCAGCAGGCTCACGGCTGCCGCTCGGGCGGGCGCCGCCGGCCCAGCGGTCGGTCAGCGCCGGCAACTGCTCGCCCGGCGCGGCGCTGGCGCCGGGGCCGAAGCGCGAGCCGGCGCCGACCAGCGCGCCCGCGCCGATGCGGATGCGGCGCAGGTAGAGCCGCAGCGCGCCGCTGTCCTTGCGCGATACCAGGTGGGCGCAGAGCACCGCCTTGTGGCCGATCACCGCGTAGTCGCCGATTTCGAGCATGGCGCGGTCGGTGATCTCGACCAGCGGCGTCCAGTAGACGCCGCGGCCGATGCGCGCGCCCCAGCCGCGCAGCCACAGGCTGTAGACGCCGGGCAAGAGCCGCAGCGCGGCTTCGAGCTGGGGGAAGCTGTCGTAGGGCAGCTGGCACATATGGCCGCCCCACCACGGCACGTAGCTATCGGGCAGGTCGAGCCGGCTCAGTCCTTCGCGGATCGGCCACAGTGCACCGTGCAGGCGGTAGCAGGCCATCGGCAGCAGGTAGAGATGGATCAGCAGCGCCGCCGCCGGCAGCGGGCCGGGCCGGTACAGCAGCCAGCCGGCCAGCGCCAGCGCGGCGAGCAGGAAGGCGGCGGGGAAGAGCGAGAACAGCCGGCTGCGCAAGGTCATACGAAGAATTCGATCTCGAAGGTCTGGGGGGCAGGGCGCGGCCGTCCTCGCCGCGGGCGATGGCGGCGCGGATCTCGTCGACGCAGCGGTGGATGCGGTCGGGCGCCGAGAAGCGGAAGTCGCGGCCGTGGCGGGCGATCACCTCGCCCTGCTCGGCCAGGATGTCGAGGTCCTGGTCGATCACCGTGCGGCCGGCACGGCGCACGAACGGCCCGGCCAGCCGGGTGAAGACGCCGAAGCGGTAGGCCAGGTCGGTGTAGACCAGGGTGTGGCGTTCGTCCTCGGGTACCGACTGCGAGGTGATGACGAAGCGGTAGCCATTGGCCAGCGCGTAGCGCACGCAGGTGACGTTGGGCAGGAAGAAGTTGTCCTCGTGCTCGACCGGCGCGCCGCTCGGATTGAGAAATCGGCGCCAGAAGCCGAGGTTGCCGCGCTCGCCGCGGTACTGCACCCGTACCCGGCCGCCGGCGCGCTCGACCGTGGCGGCGATGCGCTCGCCGCGGCTGGAGCGGAACACCCGGTCGTGGACGAAGGCGGTGTGCGGGATGTCGATGTAGTTCTCGATGCAGTCGGCCACGCCGGCGGCGAAGCGGTTGACCAGCCGGACGTGGCCCCAGCCGGCCTCGTCCCAATGCGGCATGGCGAACGGCGGCGCGTCGCCCGAGGCGGCGGTCGGCGCGGCCAGGCGGACATAGACGTAGCCGTCCTGCTCGCGCGTCTCGTAGGGCTCGGCGCGCAGCTGGCGTTCACCGGCCGGCGCGCCGCCCTCGGCCGGGATCAGCCGCACGCAGCCTTGCGCGTCGTAGCCCCAGCCGTGGTAGCGGCAGCGCAGCAGGCCGTCGCGCACCGCGCCGCTGGAAAGCCGCGCGCAGCGGTGCAGGCAGCGGTCGGGCAGGGCGACCGGCTGGCCGCCGGCGGCGCGCCACAGCACGATCTGCTCGCCGAGCAGCGTGCGGCGCAGCGGCTGGCCGCGCAGGGCGGCGGATTCGGCGGCGACGTACCAGTAGGGTTTGAAGTGGGGCATGCGCCGGTCAGTGGATGGGTCCGGCGCAATTATGTCCAACTGCGCGTGGATGCGGCACTGGCCGGGCTCCCTTCTCCCTCCGGGAGAAGGGCTGGGGATGAGGGGCGGCCGTTCAGTCTTCTCTGCCCGAACCCGAGTGCTCTGTCATTGCCGCTCTCGCGGATGCGGGTAGCTCCATGTCTGAACTGGCGCTGTCTCTCCGGTGGGAGCGGGGCAGGGAAGCTCTGTAGGAGCGGGGTCCGGTCGTCGCCGAACCGCATTCGCGGCTGAAGCCGCTCCTACAGGTGATGCGGTCACGCGGATCGGCGGCACCCAGGGCTAGGTCGGCCACCTTGGCAGCACGCCACCCGCCGCCGACAATGCCGCCATGCTGATCGCCCCGCCTTCCCCGTCATGGTGGCTCGCCTTGCCGCTGCTGAGCTTCGTGCTGCTCGGCGCGCTCGAGGCCTGGCGCCCGCTGCGGCGCGGCCGGCCCGATGCGGCCGACTGGCTGCTCAACGGCAGCGGCCTGCTGATGCAGGGCGCGGCGATCCCGCTGGCCGCGCTAGGGCTCGGCGGCGCGCTGGCCCAATGGCTGCCGGGCTGGAACGGCCTGCTGCCCGGCGCCGCCAGTGCTTTCCTGCTCAACTTCGTCGCACTCGACCTGCTTTACTACCTGCAGCACCGCTGGTTCCACGCCGGCGGCTGGGTGCTGCACCGTGCCCACCACGGCGCGCGCCGGCTCGGCGCCTGGACCAGCGCGCGCAACTCGCTGGCGGCGCACCCGCTGTTCGTCTACTTCCTGCCCAGCGTGCTGCTGGCCTTGCTGTGCGCCGACAAGGCCGCCTGGCTGGCCGGCGCCATGCTCACCGCCAGCCTCGACCTGTGGCGCCATTCGGCGATCCGCTGGCCGGCCGGCTGGGCGCGCGCCGGGCGCTGGGCTACCGTGCTGCTGGTCACCCCGGCGGTGCACCATCTGCACCACGCGGCCGGCGCGCCGCGCTGCAATTTCGGCGCCAATCTCACGCTGTGGGACCGGCTGTTCGGCAGTTACCGCGCGCCCGACGGCTATCCGGCCGAATACGGCGTCGCGGCCGAGCAGCCGGCCTGGGCGCAGTTGCTCATTCCATGGAGGGGACGCGATGCATCGCGGACTTGAACAGGCGCAGCCGCATTCGCTGCTCGACGACGCCAGGCTGTGCCGCCAGGTCGAACTCAACCTGCGGCGCAACCGCCAGCAGGACGCCACCGAGGCGATCGAGGCGGCGGTGGCGGCCTACCGCTGGGACGACTGCCGCCTGGCCGACTGGAATCCCGAACCCTACGCGCTGCTGTGGGGCACGCCGCTGTGGCAGCAGTCGTCGGCCAGCCAGCGCCGGCTGCTGAACCAGCTCTACTGGGTGGCCTACTACAGCCAGATCATGTCGGCCGAGATCGCCACCATCTTCCTCAACCAGGTGTCGGCCGCCGGCCTGTACGCGATCGAGGATTTCCGGCCGGTATGCGACAGCCTGGACCTGGAGACCCGCCAGGAACGCGTGCACATCCACGCCTTCAAGACCATCGGCGAGGACGTCGAGCACCGGCTGTTCGGCCGCCGGCTGTTCACCTACCCGATGCGCCACCCGTTCACCGAGACCATGGTGTTCGGCGACAGTAACCGCGCCAAGGCCTGGTGGAAGGGCCTGCAACTGCGCGCCTTCTCCGCCATGGCCGGCAGCGCCTTCCTCGGCAGCCAGTACCTGCTGATCCGCGGCCTGCGCACGCTCAACGGCAAGATCGTCCAGCACAAGCTCGGCCAGCACTACGCCAGCCACCCGGATCAGGCCGCGGCGCCCGCGCCGGCCGCGATCAGCTGGTACCACTTCTCCGACGAGAGCTTCCACTTCAACACCTCGCGCATCGTCGGACTCGAGGTGCCGCGCGTGCTGCCCAAGCCGACCGCCTTCGAGCGCTGGGTGGTGAACCGCGGCGTGGCCGGCTGCCAGCGCGACCACTACCACTTCTCGACCGCGATCAACGGCATCTTCTGGTACGACCCGGCGCTGTACGAGACGGTCTACCGGCTGCTGCGCAGCCCGGCCTTCGGCCTGGAGCACGAGGCCGCGCTGGCGATGGTCGGCCGCTGCTTCTGCGAGGACTCGGACGGCGTGCAGGCCGCCGCGCGCACCCATGCCGAGGCGGTCGAATCGTACAAGCTGTTCGTCGAGCCGATCCCCTGGCTGAACGGCGCCAACAAGGAGATGCGCCACATGGCGCGCAACGGCGTGGCGCGCTACCTGGCGACCAACCGCGCCGCCTTCGCCCGCTTCCGCGGCCGCGCCGAAGCGCTGCGCACGCAACCGGTGGCGATGCCGGCGGAGCAGGCGGCATGAGCACGCATCGCGTCGAATTCCCCGGCAGCGGCTTCGCGCCGCTGGAGCTGGCGCATGGTGCGCAACTGGTGCTGGCGGTGTCGGCGCTCGATTCGCCGCTGCTGTTCGGCTGCCGCGCCGGACTGTGCGGTACCTGCCTGGTCGAGCTGGAAGCCGAGGTGACCGGCAGCATCGCCCCGCCCGACGCGGACGAGCGCGAGGCGTTGGAGATCTACGCGCCCGAGCGGCCGCTGGCCCGGCTGGCCTGCCAGGTGAGGGTGACCGGGGCGATGCGGATTCGGCGGATCGGTTAAACGAGGCGGGAAGGCCGTCCTGGCGATCGTTCCGATGAGCAAGGGCGGTCGTAGGTCGGGCTTTACGCCCGACAGCTCCGGTCATCGGAGTCGCTGACGGGTCGAAGTTTGATTCGCGTGCTCGATTCGAGCGGCAGCGATGTCGGGCGTAAAGCCCGACCTACGGCGTCGCATCGCGTCTGTAGGAGCGGCTTCAGCCGCGAAGGCGCCGTCGATATATCGGCCGGCGGCGCCGAGGACGACGAATTCGCGGCTGAAGCCGCTCCTACGCGTATATGGCCGCCATGGAATAGACCGGCACCGGCGACCGTCCACGTCTACGCGTGCGCGCCTACCCGCCGTCCACGCCGCCCCAGCGCATAGCCGACCAGCAAGCCCAGCGCCAGCAAGGCCACCCCCACCAGCACCGCGCCGCGGATCGCCGCCTCGCGCGTGGCCGCCACCAGCGGATTGTCGAACAGCCCGACCGAGGAATGCAGCTTCACCAGCTTCCACTGACCGCCGTCCTTGGCCACCACCGCGGTCCAGCGCGTCTGCATGGTGCGCACCTCGCCGTCGCGGAAGTGGTAGACGTCGCTCGAGGTGCCGTGGGTGACGCCGGTCTGTTCATCGAGGAACTCGGTCAGCGCATCGGCCACCGGCTTGGCCTCGATGCGGTCGAGCACCCGGCCCTCGCCCTCGAACAGGCCGTTCCAGTAGGCCTTGAACTCGGCCAACGTGGTGAACTTGCGGTTGTCGACGGTCACGATGGTGAAGCGCGGATGCAGCAGCGGCGCGATCGCATCGAAATCGCGGGTGTTCAGCGCCGTGGCGCCGCGCTGCAGGATCTGCCGCAGCGCTTCGTGGTCGTCGTGGCGATCCTCCTGGGCGCGGGCGGGCAGGGCGAGCAGCAGGAAGCAGCAGATGAGGGACAGCAGCCGGGTGAAGGGCATCGGTCGTCTCCGGGTTGGGAAGCTTCAGCTTAGAGCGGCCTGGCGCAATGTAAAAACACGGCGCGCGGATGCCCGGTTGCACGATGGCGATCGGGATCGCGATTTCATGCTTTGGGGGCGGTCCATCCTGGCCTGCCGCAGCGGTCTCGGGAGTCCGGGCGGGCATAATGAGGCGACGCCGATGACCGCGAGGCGGCGCTACTGCTACCTGCCTTTCCTGTACGACGACGAGGCGGCGCGGGTGAGGGAGGCGAATGCGGGGTTGGTGGGGGCGGGGGTTTAGCCGTAGACCGGGGCAGATTCACTACGCATTTCGACTCGATTCATATCGATTGCCGAATCCATTCGAGCTTGGGCGTTAAGAACATGCATAAATTGTCGTCTCTCGTGGCTGGTGAATGGACTGAGCATTCACACCTGCCGGTCTATGAGCGCGAGGATCATTCGCCGGAATACGAACGCCTGGTAGCCGGCATGCCTGCCCAGGGATCGAAGCCTTTCGCGCATCTGGTCCGGCTCCTTGCTCCGCCTTATTTCCTGCTCTACGTATTGCACACGCCGCGAGGAGAAGCCGAGCCGGGGCGATATCAAAGTCCGGCGATCTCGGGCGATCGGTTCGAAACGTTCATCGGGGAGTTCGGAGATTACCTGGCCGCCGATGCCCGTTTCGACATCTGGGTCCATTCGCCGCAGGATCGGGCGACGATCGTATGGGACCGCCATGGCGTGCTGTTCGGCTACGGGCCGATCGCCCGGTTCGCGGCAGCGCTCGAGACGCTCGGTTTCAGCGAAGGCCGGCCTTCGATCCCATCGCCGCATGTGCATCACTACCGGGCCGAATACGATGCGCAGGCCAAGCGAATGATCGACGAATTCGAATGGGTCTTTTCCGAGCTTCGGCCGGAAGACGAGCAATAGGCAAGCAGGATGACGTCGCCCGATCCACTCGCTCTTGCACGGAGCTGACAACGCCATGAGCCGACTGATGCGATTTCCCACCGCGGTCGAACATGACCCGGCCGTCGATGCCTGGATGCAGAATCATCCGGGCGAACTGGGTGCCATCGCGCAGCGCTGGTTCGAAGTCATGCGCGGCTGCGGCGACGATGTGCGCGAGCTGCTGCACGACGGCCATCCGACCGCCTGCGTGGGCGATGCGGCGTTCGCCTACGTCAACGCGTTTACGGCGCACGTCAATGTCGGTTTCTTTCTCGGTGCCGAGATGGCCGATCCTGATCGATTGCTGGAAGGCACCGGTCGGTTCATGCGGCACGTGAAGCTTAGGCCGAGCAGCCTGGTCGATGCTTCGGCACTGACGAAGCTGATCGAGGCGGCACACCTCGATATGCAGGTACGTGTGCAAGCGATGGCCGACTCTGACTCCTGAGGCTCGAATGGGGGCTGGTACAGGTCAGCCAAGACTTTTTGCGCTAGAACGCCTGCCTTGCGAACGTGTGTGCTCAAGCGTTCCGAATTGCCGATACCTGAGGAATCTGCTCCTTCAGGTAGCGCCGAGTAAACGGCACGCCGTTGAACGTATGCGTACAGCAAGCACACAGTGGCGCCAGACTGCCGGTGCCGACAGCGGGATCGACAACTCGTAATACCCCTTCGGCGTCGACCCTGAGACCGCTGAAGTAGCTCGCCTCACCTGTGCGGACATAAGGCCGCCCATCCTCGTCGCGCAAGGCGACCAGCCAGAAGATTGGCTCCTTCCGGTCGAGCCGCGCCGCGGCCTCGCGATACACCTCGTCCCACTTGCATCCGACGCGCGATAACAGGAAGCGGAAGAGCGGTGTGTAGTCGAGGCCTCTGCGTTTGCCCTATCTCATGCCCTGGCGCCTGGGCGAATTCTGTTCGGCACCGATCCGCTGCCGAGCCTCTTGAAAGTCGCCGCCGAAATGATGGTGAACGCCCCGCGCCGTCGTGTTGACTTTGCGATAGAGCGGCTGCCTGGTTTGTTGCATGGGTTGTCCTCCCGAGCTTGCCCATCTTGGGTATCAACTCCCCGGATTATCGCAAGCCGGTGTGCACGGCATGACGCGCCGCGAGGGCGGCGTACCGGCCTGCGGACGCCGCCACCGGCGTGTCTACTTGATGCTCCGCGCCACCTCGATCCAGCGGTTCGAGATCGAGGTCGGCACCTTCTCGAAGGTGATCGAAGACCAGGCGGTCAGGGCTTGGTTGGCCGAGCCGGTCAGCAGCAGGGTCGCACTGCTGACGATGGTCGAATTGCCGTTGAACGCGATCAGCGTCACCCGCTGCCCATCTTCGCCGTCATCGAGCGCCGTGATGCTGGTCGCCGCAGAATTGGCCAGGTAGAGCGTGCCGATGCCGGTGACCGAGGGGGTGGCGTCCATGTCCGTCGCGGTCGCATGGCGGCTGCGGATCTCGCGGTGGTAGAAGCCGCCGCTGTCGGTGAACAGGCCCAGGTCGGTCGAACTGTCGGATTTCATGATCCGCAGGCCATTGGCTGAATCCGCGCGCAGGTAGGGCGTGGCCGCGACGTTCGCCGAGCCATCGGTGGGTTCCAGGATCAGTGCTGCGCCACGGCTGGTCCCGCGCGCGGTGATGCGTGCGGTGGCGGTGGTCGCCGTGTCGATGGCGGTCTGGCGGCAGCTGAGGAGGTCGTCGGTGCCGTTGCCGCCGTTGAGCTTCAGGCGGCCGTATTCATCCACGCTCCATAACGTGCGGTCGCCGGCATCGACATAGGTCCAGGACACGCCGCCGTCGGACACGGTGCCGCTGGTGTGGGTGGGCGGCGTGCCACCCGAAGTGCCGGTGCTGGCGGCCACGTAGATGTTGTTGGCGTTGGCGGCGTAGTCGCCCGTGGTATAGGCGGCCGCGGTTCTCCAGCGCTCGTACTCGGCTTCGATGGCGGCCCACGGTGCCAGCGAGCGCAGCGCCAGCTTCCAGAAATCGCCGCTGGCGTCCTTGCTGAACTGCAGCAGGCCGGCGCCGCGCCAGCCGTGCTTGTCGGTCGACCCGGTCCGGAACTTGCCGGCCGCCCACAGCAGCGAAGCCTTGCGCTCCAGCGCCGAGGTGGTCGGCGTGCCGGGCGAGTCTTCCGCATTGCCGTAGTTGTTCAGCTGAATCACCGGGTGATGGCCCGAGGCCATCACGAAGTTGGTGTCGGACACGGATTTGTCGCGCGACAACAGGCCGTATTCCTTGGTCGTCTCCCCGGCGGAGTTGAAGCTGTTGATGCTGGACAGATCGAGCACGACGACACCGGGTGGCAGGCTCGCGATGACGTCTTCCGTGACGAAACGCGTGCCGGGCGGGGTGAGGTAGAGCGCCCGTTCGGCGGCATTGAGACCGCCGAACAGCGTGGTGAGTGCGGCGGTCTGATCATTCCCGTCGGCAGCGATGCTTTGCGAGCGAACGTCACGGAACGGCCAGGGGACCGAGGTATTGACCGGATTGCTGATGCCGAAATTGGCGGTCATCGCCGCATTGGCCAGGCTGGCTGCGGCGCCCGAGCCGTCGGTGATGTCCTGCAACGTGACCGTGGTCGCGCCGGCGGCGTAGCTGGCTGCGGAGACCGTGCCGTAGCGCGCGGCGGTCTGATCCACCCAGACGCGTCGCCCGAGCGACGCCTCGCCGCTGCCGGCGCTGGTGATGTCGCCGCTTACGGTGAAGCTCGTCGCGCTGGCGTAGGTCGCGGCGAGCGTAAAGGGCCATTCTGCTGCGAGGCTCATGGTGGGTTCCTCCTTTAAGGTCTTGTGACGATGGGGACAATTCGTCGTTCGTAGGCACATCGAGGCGAGCATAAGACTCGCTGCCGCGAGCACTTTGTCACCATAGGTGCTGCTGCGCACTGTGGAGGAATTTCTTTTAGGAACAATGGATTAGTTGCAGTTCCCAGTGCCGGTGGACTGAGGGGTCACGGCCAGCGAAGTGAGAGAAGGCGTCGATCTGTTTCAATCGCCCATCATCGATCTCGCTGTCGTCGCGGGGACATTGCCCGAATGCCGCTGGGTCGAACATCTGACTGTGGGGGAGCCGCTATGGGAACCTTGGGCCTGGTGCATGCGGTATTTCGGCGGCTGGCCGGAAGGCTGGTTATTTTATTGGGCGCGTCTTTGCGCAGTGCACATAAGGCATGGTCATCCATTTGCCATTGGTATTGGATGATTCTTGATCAGGACTACGATGACCGAAATCTATATCAGTACCGACGTCGAAACCGACGGTCCAATTCCCGGCCCGCATTCGATGCTGAGCCTGGGCTCGGCTGCATTTACCGCCGACAAGCAACTGCTGTCGACCTTCAGCGCCAATCTCGAAACCCTGCCCGATGCGGCCCCGCATCCGGAGACCGCAGCCTGGTGGGCGACCCAGCCCGAAGCCTGGGTCGCATGCCGCACCGACCTGGAGGCGCCGGCCGATGCCATGCGGCGCTATGTCGACTGGATCAAGTCCCTGCCGGGCCGGCCGGTCTTCGTCGCTTATCCCGCCGGGTTCGATTTCCTGTTCGTGTATTGGTATTTGATCCGCTTCATTGGAAAGAGCCCGTTCAGCCATTCGGCATTGGACATCAAGTCGTTCGCGATGGCCGTACTGAAGACGGACTACCGCGAAAGCACCAAGCGGAACATGCCCAAGCGCTGGTTCGATGCACTGCCGCATACCCACGTCGCGCTCGACGACGCGATCGGGCAAGGGGCGCTGTTCTGCAACATGCTTGCAGATAGTCGGCTTGCCGGGAAATAGCCGTACCGCGTTCGCGTCTTTGGCCTGATTCAGCGAATCAGGTCGGCCTTGGCCGAAACTCCTGGCGGCAGAGTATTGCCGCGCCTATTACAGCCATACCTCCTGGGTCAGTCTTTTCAGCTCCGCCAATGCAGTCGTGAATTCGGCGCGCGGGAACCGGAGCGCCGAATCGTGGCGAAACCACCTGACCGTGGCGCCGACCTGGTCCCGCGGCAGATCGGCCGCGTAACCGAAGCGATGCCAGACGACCTCGTCACTGCGCAACTCCTGTTCCACCACCACGGTGGTACAGCTGAAATCCGCATCGTCCGGGCAGATCAGCAGCGGCACGATGGTGCTGCAGCCCTCCTGGCCCGGTTCGATGCGCCGCCAGGCCAGGGCGAGTTCCGTCTCGTCGACGAGCCAACCCTGCGCCGGAACGAGGCCGAGGATGTCCGCCTCGCCCGTCTGGCTCTGCAGCCAGACGTCGAGCGGCGTGCCGTCGATGGCCAGGACCGGGTGCGGCGTCGTGGCGTAGGTCGATCTGTGCATGCGGGCGGCGATGCGCATCAGCCGAATACCAACCGCCACAAACTTCGCACCGCCTCGCAATACGGCTCCACCGCCGCCAGCTCCTCTGCATGCGGCGGCGTTTCGTCCAGCCGCTGCCGGTGCTGCAATTCGCGCAGCCGCCGGTAAGCCTGCTGCGCGTCCTCCGCCAGCGCCGGCGGAATCAACCCTGCCTCGGCCGCGGTGCCCAGGAGCGCGATATTGCCGCTGTTGGCCAGCAGCGCCGGCACCCGTTCCGCATGCGCCAGCACCAGGTACTGCACGATGAACTCGACGTCGACCAGGCCGCCGCGCAGGTGCTTGACGTCGTCCGGCAGCGCCGGGTGGGTCTGCAGCATCTTGTCGCGCATGCCGACCACTTCCTCGGCCAGCCGCTCGCGGTCGCGGCGCTGGGCCAGGATCTCGCGCCGCACCGTCTCGAAGGCCGCGCCGATCGCGGCGTCGCCGGCGGCGTAGCGGGCGCGGGTCAGCGCCTGGTGTTCCCACACCCAGGCGTCCTCGCGCTGATACTGGGCGAAGGCGGCCACGCTGGAGACCAAGAGGCCCGACGAGCCGTTCGGCCGCAGCCGCAGGTCGACCTCGTACAGCGTGCCGGCCGCGGTCACGGTCGACAGCCAGGTGGTGATGCGGCGCGCCAGCTTGGCGTATTTCTCGGCGGCGTCCGGGTGCTCGTCGTCGTAGACGAAGATCACGTCGAGGTCCGAGCCGTAGCCGAGCTCCTTGCCGCCGAGCTTGCCGTAGCCGATCGCGGCGAAGGCGGCCGTGTCGCGGTGGCGGCCCGGCAGCTCGGCCCAGGCGCGTTCCAGCGTCACCGCCAGCACCAGGTCGGCCAGCGCCGACAGGTGGTCCGACAGCGTGGTCAGTTCGTACTCGCCAGCCAGGTCCTGCGCGCACAGGCGGAACAGCTGCTGGTGCTGGAAGTGGCGCAGCACGTCCATCTCGGCCTCGGTGTCGCCCTCGTGCAGCGCCAGTTCGCGCCGCAGCTGCTCGCCCAGCGTCGGCCAGTCCGGCGCGGTATAGAGCAGCCGCGCGTCGAGCAGCTCGTCGAGCAGGATCGGGTGCTGGCGCAGGTAGTCGGCCACCCAGGGGCTGGCGCTGTGCATCGCGGCCAGCCGGCTCAGCGTCTGCGGGTGCTCGGCCAGCAGGGCGAGGTAGGACTCGCGCCGGGCGATGGCGTCGAGGAAACGCAGGATGCGCGCCAGCGTGGCGTCTGGGTTGGGCTGGCGGGCGCAGACCTCGACCAGCGGCGGGATCAGCGCGTCGAGCCGGCGCCGGCTCTTGTCGGCCAGCGTCTGGTAGCGGCTGCCCTGGGCGATCGCGGCCAGCAGCCGTTCCATCTCGGCCGGGTCGGCGTAGCCCAGCGCGGCCAGCCGGCCGTGGCTATCCTGGCCGTCGGCGATGCCGAGCCAGACGCCGGCCAGCGGATGCACCGCGTCGCCCTCGGCCTGCGGCAGCGCGAACACCTGCTCGAAATGGCGGCTCACGTTGGCGCGGTGGCCATCGAGCGCGGCCAGGAAGCGCGCCCAGTCGCCGAAGCCCATGCTGGTGGCGATCAGCGCGCGGTCGGCCTCGCCGGCCGGCAGCATCTGGGTCTGGGCGTCGTCGAGGTATTGCAGCCGGTGCTCGAGGTCGCGCAGGAAGACGTAGGCGGCACTCAGTTCGGCCACCGCCAGCGCCTCGAGCTGCCCCATGGCGGTCAGCTCGCGCAGCACGGTGCGGGTCGGCCGGATGCGCAGCGCCGGCCGGCGGCCGCCGCGGATCAGCTGGAACACCTGGGCGATGAATTCGATCTCGCGGATGCCACCGGGGCCGAGCTTGATGTTGTCGGCCATGTCGCGCCGCACCACCTCGCGCTGGATCTGGCCGTGCAGGTCGCGCATCGAGGCGTAGGCGCCGTAGTCGAGGTATTTGCGGTAGACGAAGGGGGTGACCAGCTGCATCAGCCCGGCCGCGTCGCCGCCGAGGCCGGGTATGCCGGCCGCGGCGTAGCGGCCGCTGTCGTCGCAGATCGCGCGGCCCTTGATCCAGGCGTAGCGCTCCCACTCGCGACCCTGGGTCAGCAGGTAGTTCTCCAGCGCCGGGAAGCTCGACACCAGCGGGCCGGAGTCGCCGAACGGCCGCAGCCGCATGTCGACGCGGAACACGAAGCCGTCCTCGGTCACGTCGTGCAAGAGGGCGATCAGGCGGCGGCCGGCGCGGGCGAACCATTCGTGGTTGGAGATCGGCCGCGGGCCGTCGGTCTCGCCGTCCTCGGGGTAGACGAAGATCAGGTCGATGTCGCTGGAGACGTTGAGCTCGCGGCCGCCGAGCTTGCCCATGCCGACCACGATCAGCTTCTGCTCCTGGCCCGATTCGGCACCGATCGGCCGGCCGTGGCGGGCGTCGGGCCGGGTGGTGCATTCGAGCGCGGCCAGGATGGCGACCTCGGCCAGGTCGCTGACGGTGGCGATCACCTCGTCGAGCCGGGCCAGGCCGAGCAGGTCGCGGCACAGCAGCCGCGCCATCACCGCCTGGCGCAGCTTGCGCAGCGCGGGCTTGAGCGCGGCGTCGTCGGCGCCCAACGGCAGCATGGCTTCCATCTCGGCGCGGGCGAAGGGCCGGTCGAGCGCGGCTTCGGTGGCGGCCTGCAGCGCGGGCTGGGCGTTGAACAGGCGCTGCAGGTAGCGGCTGTGGGGCAGGGCGGGGGCGAGGCGGCTGGTCATGGCGGGGTTGGCCCGGCGGGCGCAGCGTGGATGCGGGTTCCCATGATAGGGCGGCGCGGCGCGGCATGCCCAGTCTTGGTGCGGGAGCCGTGCGCGGGCGAAAGCGGCGGGGAGGCTGTAGGAGCGGCTTCAGCCGCGAATGGCGTCAGCGTCGCAGCGGACTTCGCGGCTAAAGCCGCTCCTACGGAAACCCGGTTGCGCGGCGGCGGTCAGCGATCTTCCCGCGTGCGCCAGAGTCGCAGCACGTGGACGGTCGAGCCCTGGATACAGGCGCGTCAGGTCGGACAGCGCCTTGCCGGTCCACTTCAGTTTCATCCGCGTGGCGCCGGCAGCAGTGCGTCGGTGCTCAGGCTGTCGGCCCAGGCCTGCACGGCCTGGTGGTCGATCAGGCGGCCCGCATATATGACCGCCATCGCACCGCCGCGGCGCGGAACATGCCGCGGCGGGCGAGCGCGCTGCTAGGCACCGAACCGATACCCGAACTCCAGCCAGACCCGCCGCCCGTGCGGGCTATAGCTGCCGACCGGGTAGAACGGCCAGCCACCGGTCTTGTCCTGATAGACCTTGTCGGCGACGTTGTTGACGGTCAGCGCGACGTTGGCCGATTTGCCGATGCGGTAGCCGATGTTGACGTTGGTCAGGGTCGAGGGCGACAGCCGGCCGCTCTGCTCGCCGTTCGGGATGCTGCCGTAGCGTGTGGCGTGCACCGTGGCGTTCCAGTCGCCGCGCGTCCAGTCGAGACTGCCGATCAGCTTGCTGCGCCAGTCGGTGCTGTCCAGCGTGCCGAGGTAGTCGCTGTCGGCGTCGCCGGCGAACTGGCGGTAGTGGTGGCTCAGCACCTTGGTGTAGTTGATCCGCAGCACGAAGCCGCCGATCCCTCGTAGGCCCAGCGCAGCTTGCCGCCGAGGTCGATGCCGCTGGTGCGCTCGTGCGAGGCGTTGATCGGGTTGACCACGATCTCGCGCACCGTGCCCGGGTTGAGCACCGCGTCGTCCGGATTGCGCCGCACCCGCCGCAGCGTGTCGACGCACAGCGACGAGCCGATGTCCTTCACGCCGGTGCGGCAGTCGGCCTCGTCGCGCAGCAGCGTGTCGGCGCTCAGGTTGGTCACCAGGTCGTCGATCTGGATGTTCCAGTAGTCGAGCGAGATGTCGAAGCGGTTGCTCGGCGAGAACACCAGGCCGTAGCCGAATGACTTGCCGTTCTCCGGCCGCAGCTCCTTGCTGCCGTTCTGCACGTAGTTGAAGCCCGGCGAGACGTCGGCGAATTCGCAGTCCGATAGCGGCTGGCCCGACTGCTTGCAGCGGTAGTAGTCGGTCGACGATGCGTAGTAGCCGCGCGTCTGCGCCGCATAGATGTAGTTCATGTCCGGCGCGCGGAAGCTGGTGGCGTAGTTGCTGCGCAGCAGCAGTGCCTTGCTCGGCCGGTATTCGAGCCCGGCGGTATAGGTCGGCTTGCCGTCGTCGCGGCCGGCGAAGCGGTAGTGGTCGTAGCGCGCGGCCAGCGTGGCGTCGAGCTGCGCGAGCAGCGGGATGCCGAACTCGGCACCGACGGCGTAGCGCGAACGGGTGCCGCTGACGTCCTGCGCCGGCCGGACGTTGTAGAACACGCCCCGGCCGAGC
Organism: Chitinimonas koreensis; assembly: GCF_014353015.1. Lineage (NCBI taxonomy): Bacteria > Pseudomonadati > Pseudomonadota > Betaproteobacteria > Neisseriales > Chitinibacteraceae > Chitinimonas > Chitinimonas koreensis. The sequence continues at coordinate 2,988,675 of NZ_CP060704.1, read as the reverse complement.
TGGTCGTCGGGTCGGTTGTGGAAGCCCTGGCTGCCCCATTCGAGCACGCCGGCGAGCTGCAGCGGGCCGGCCGGCAACTGTGCCAGCTCGCGGCTGCCGCTGAGGCCGGCGGTCTGGGTCCAGGCCTTGTCGTCGCTCTCGCTGGTGCCGGTCAGCTGGTCGAATTCGGCGGCGGTGAACGGCCGGATGAAGCGGGCAGGGTCGGGCGCGTAGATCGCCACGCCGTCGGCGTCGGTGCCGAGCCGCGGGCCGAGATAATAGGAATCGATGCCGGCCAGCAGGCGCCGCACAGTATTGCGGCTGGTGTAGACCGAGGCGCTGTAGGCGGCTTCGTAGTCCCAGCCGGCCGCTGCGCCGCGCACGCCGGCGGCGAGGTTGGCGGCGCGGTCCGACCATTTGCGGTTGAAACTCGCCGCGCCGCCGATCTCTTCGGGCGCGAAGCGCTTGGTCCAGACCTCGTTGACGCCGGTGTTGCGGTTGAAGAAGTAGCCGTTGCCGGCCGCGTCCGAGGTCCAGCTCGGGCCGCGGGTGTTGTTGCGGGTCTGGTTGAAGCCGAGCGTCAACTCGGCGAACAGCGTGGTGGCGGCGTCGAGCGCGTAGTCGAGGCCGCCGTACAGGTTCTGGCTCCTGTTGCCGGTCTGGGTGGTCCAGTAGCTGGAGCTGGACTGGCCGCTGGCGCAATAGGCGCCGCGGCTGGTGCTGTAGCGCCGCAGGCTGCCGTCGAAGGTGCCGGCCAGCCGGTCGCAGGCGGCGCTGAGGTCGACGTAGCGGTTGCTGTCGACGTTGCGGCGCGACAGCACGGCGGTCGGCGCCGCGCCGTCGCGGGTGGCGTCGGCCATGAAGTCGCGGTCCTTGGCCCAGATCGGGTCGCGCTGGCTGAACTCGGCGCCGAACACCGCGCTGAGTCGTTCGCCGTTGAGGCCGCCGCTGATCTGCAGCCGCGCGTTGTCGCCGCCACCGCGCTCGGTGGTGCCGAGCCTGAAGTTGAGGTCGACGCCGTCGACGCGCTTTTTAAGGATCACGTTGACCACCCCGGCGATCGCGTCCGAGCCGTAGATGGCCGAGGCGCCGCCGTTGAGGATCTCGATGCGGTCGATCAGCGTCGACGGGATGTTGGCCAGGTCGACGAAGTTGATCGAGCCCTCGTAGGCGATCGGGTAGTCGGCCACGCGGCGGCCGTTGACCAGAGTGAGCGTGTGGTTGGGCCGAGGCCGCGCAGGCTCAGCGCGTTGGCGGCCGGGGTGAAGGTGTTGCCGAAGTCGGCGCCCTGGACGAAGCCGGTGTTCTGGGTCTGGCCTTCGAGCGCGTCGAACACGTTCTTGTAGCCCTGCTTTTCGAGGTCGGCGCCGGTGATGACGGTGACGCTGGTCGGCCCTTCCTGGCTGGCGCGGGCGATGCGCGAGCCGGTGACCACCAGTTGTTCGCCGCCGGGCGGGGCGGATTCGGCGGCATAGGCGGGCAGGGCGAGCGCGGCGATGGCGAGGGCCAGCGCGTGGTGGGGGTGGCGATGCGTGCGGTTCATTTGGGTCTCCCGGTAGAGGCCGGGCGCGATTCGTGGTCGGCCGGCCGGTTGTGATGCCGGCCTTGCGGCCTCGGGTAAGGGCCGCTGAGCACCGGCTTGGATCAGGGTCGGGAGGCACGATATTGCAATGCAACAAATGCTTACAAATTATAAAAACAATGTTCTAAATCATTAAATGGAATAAATGATGGGTGTGAGGTGTGAGGTGTGAGGTGTGAGGTGTGAGGTGTGAGGTGTGAGGTGTGAGGTGTGAGGTGTGAGGTGTGAGGTGTGAGGTGTGAGGTGTGAGGTGTGAGGTGTGAGGTGTGAGGTGTGAGGTGCGAGGTGCGAGGTGCGAGGTGCGAGGTGCGAGGTGCGAGGTGCGAGGTGCGAGGTGCGAGGTGCGAGGTGCGAGGTGCGAGGTGCGAGGTGCGAGGTGCGAGGTGCGAGGTGCGAGGTGCGAGGTGCGAGGTGTGAGGTGTGAGGTGTGAGGTGTGAGGCGTGAGGCGTGAGGCGGATGAACCCCACCTCGCGCGATAAATAGACGCGGCCCACCCTCTCCCTTCGGGAGAGGGCAGGGTGAGGGAGCGCCGGTCGAGCAATTGCTGTCGGTCATGGCGTCCTTCCTGCGGTGGCTCCTGCATCTTCGACCGGCATGCGTTCCCACCTGCCAGGCACCACCCAGGCACCCGTCCAAGGCAAGAACCACCGTACGCCTCACCGGTCCCAGCCACCCGAGCGTCGCAAATGCGCCCCGAACCGAGGTCGCCGAGACGCTCGCCGACGCGGGCGGCTAGAATGCTCGCCCTTTCACGCCTCGCCGTCCGCCGCGCGCGGACTTTCGCCGTCACCCCGATGTCGCCTGCCCATTCCCATTCGCTGCGTGTCCGCCTGGTCTGGCTGCGCCGCCGCTGCCTGCGCATCCTGCACTGGCATGGCCGCGCGCTGGTCTGGCTGGCGGCGCTGGCGATGCTGCTGTGGGCCGGCGGCGCGGCCTGGCTGCAGTGGTGGCTGTTCCCGCATCTCGAGGCCTACCGGCCGCGGCTGGTGGCCGAGCTCAGCGAGCGCGCCGGCCGGCCGGTCGGCCTGGAGCGGATCGAGGGCGGCTGGCGCGGCACCCGGCCCTACCTGTCGATGGGCGGGCTCAGCCTCTACGGCGACGACGGCCGGCCGGCGCTGACGCTGGCGCGCGCCGAGGCCACGCTGTCCTGGTGGCCGCTGCTGCTGGGCGAGCTGCGCTTCGACGCGCTGACCGCGCTCGACCCCGACCTCGAACTGACCCGCGATCCGGCCGGGGTGATCCGGCTGGCCGGCCTGCCGCTCAACCAGGGCGGCGGCCAGGGCTCGTTCGGCGACTGGATCCTGCGCCAGCACGACATCGCCATCGTCGGCGGCCGGCTGAGTTGGCGCGACGACCTGCGCGGCGCGCCGCCGCTGGTGCTCGACCGGGTCGACCTGAAGCTGGAAAACCACCTGTTCGGCTACCACACGCTGCGGCTGGCGGCCACGCCGCCGGCGGCGCTGGCGGCGCCCTTCGTGCTCGAGGCCGGCTGGCGCGGCGACGACCTGGCGCGCTTCGACGGCTGGCGCGGCACGCTCGAAGCGCAATTGGCCGAGGTCGACCTGGCCGCCTGGGGCCGCTGGCTGCCTTACCCGGTCGAGGTGCGGCGCGGCCGCGGCAGGCTGTCCTTCGAGCTGGCCTTCGACGGCCTGCGCCCGTCCGCGGTCGACAGCCGCTTCGACCTGCGCCAGGCCAGCCTGCGGCTGGCGCCCGAGCTGGCCTGGCTCGACGTCGACACGCTGAGCGGCCAGGGCCGCTGGTCCGACCGCGACGGCGAGCGCGAGCTGACGCTGAACGGCCTGCGCCTGAGCGCCGAGGGCGGCAAGCTGCTCGACGGCGGCCAGGCCAGCGTGAGCCTGCACCAGCGCGGCGGCGGCGAACTCGAACTGGCCGGCCTGACCTTGCCGGCACTGGCCGGCCTGCCGCCGGCCCTGCCCCTGCCGCCGCGCTGGCGGTCCATCTTGCAGGGCCTGGTGCCGGCCGGCCGCATCGACCGCGCCTCGCTGCGCTGGCAGGGCGACTGGCGCGATCCGGCCGCACCGAGCGGCCGCGCCGCCTTCACCGGCCTGGGGCTGGCCGCGCATGCGCCCTGGCCCGGCGTCGGGCCGCTCGACGGTACGCTCGATTTCGACGGCCAGGGCGGCCGGGTCGCGCTGCGCGGCCAGCGCGTGCAACTGGCGGCGGCCGAGCTGTTCGAGGCGCCGCTCGGTTTCGACCAGCTGCGGCTGGCCGCCGACTGGCGCCGTGCCGGCGCCGGCTGGAGCGTGAGCCTGCGCGACTTCTTCGTCCGCAACGCCGACCTGCAGGCCGGCGCCCAGGCGAAATGGGACTGGCCGGGCGAGGGCCTCGGCACGCTGTCGCTGCGCGCCGAGGTGGCGCGGCTGACCGCCGCCAAGGTGGCCGACTACCTGCCGGTGGTGCTGGGCCAGGACACCCGCGCCTGGCTGCGCCGCAGCCTGGTCGCCGGCGAGGCGCGCGACGCGCGCTTCGTGCTCGACGGCCCGCTGGCGGCCTTCCCGTTCGCCGACGGCCGCCAGGGCAGCTGGCGGGTCGACACCCGCGCGCGCGGCGTGACGCTGGCCTATGCCGACGGCTGGCCGGCGGTCGAACGGCTCGACGGCGAGGTCCGCATCCGCGGCAACCGGCTCGAGATCGGCGGCACCGGCCAGGTGCTCGGCACCCGCATCGAGCGCGCCGAGGCGCTGATCGAGGACCTGGCCCACAGCCGCGAGATCCGCATCGACGGCGCCGTCGCCGGCCCCAGCGCCGAATTCTTCCGCTTCATCGCCCACAGCCCGCTCGACGCCACGCTCGGCGGGCTGGGCCGCGACGCGCACGCCGCCGGCGACGGCAAGCTGGCGCTGCGGCTCGACATCCCGTTCGAGGACGCCGAGGCGACCCGCGTCGACGGCCGCTACCGCTTCGCCGCCAACCGGTTGCGCATCGGCGAGGCGATGCCCGACCTGGAGGCGCTGCGCGGCGAACTGCATTTCACCGAACGCGGCGCCGACGCCAGCGGCATCGCCGGCCAGATGCTCGGCGGCCCGCTGCACGTCGACATCGCCACCGGCGCCGACCACGCGCTGCGCATCGACGCCAGCGGCCGCGCCGACGCCGGTCTGGCCATGCGGCGCTACGGCCTGCCGCTGGCCGAGCGCGTCACCGGCCAGACCGACTACCGCGCCCGCGTCGACGTCCCGGCCAAGGGCTGGAAGCTGGCGGTCGAGGCGCCGCTGCGCGAGGTGCGCATCGACCTGCCGGCGCCGCTGGGCAAGCCGGCGGGCGAAGTGCGGCCGCTGCAGCTGGCGCTGGAGGCGGACGAGGCGAGCGAGCGCTGGCGGGTATCGGTCGGCGCCGGCGGCGCCGCCAGCCTCGGCGCCGACCTGCGCCGCGCCGCGGCCGGCAAGGACTGGCGGCTCGAGCGCGGCGAGATCCACCTCGGCGCCGGCCAGCCCAATGCCGCCAACCGCGGCCTGTGGCTGACCGCCACGCTGCCCGAACTGGCGCTCGATCCCTGGCTGGCGGTGTTCGACGACGGGGCCGTCACCGATGCGGCCGGCGGTTCCGCCGCCCCGGCGAACCCGCTCGACGGCATCGAACTGCGTACCGGCCGCCTGCTGGCCGCCGGCAAGCAGCTCGACGACGTCGCGCTGCGCGCGGTGCCGCAGCCGCAGGGCGCCTGGCAGCTCACCGCCAGCAGCCGCCAGGTCGAGGGCCGCGGCAACTGGGCGCCGCAGGGCCGTGGCCGCTTCTATGCGCGGCTCGACCGGCTGGTGCTGCCGCTGCCCGAGGCGCCGGGCGCCGCCGCATCGGCCGGCGCCACCTCGGCGGCGGGCGGCGAGCAGAGGCTGCCGGCGGTCGACCTGGTGGCTGACGACTTCCGCTTCCGCGACCACGCGCTGGGCAAGCTCGAGCTCAAGGCCCAGCCGCAGCGCGAGGGCTGGCAGATCGACAGCCTGGCGATCGCCAACCCCGACGGCCAGCTCGCCATGAGCGGCAGCTGGCGGCCCGGCGGCGAGGGCGGCAGCTCGCAGTTCAAGGTGCAGGTCGATTCGAGCGACATCGGCAAGCTGCTCGGCCGCTTCGGCTATGCCGAGACGGTGCGGCGCGGCAGCGGCAGCCTGCGCGGCGACCTGAGCTGGCAGGGCTCGCCGCTGAGCCCCGACTACCCGAGCCTGAGCGGCGCGCTGACGGTGAGTGCGCAGAACGGCCAGTTCGCCAAGGTCGAGCCCGGCGTCGGCCGGCTGCTCGGCGTGCTGAGCCTGCAGGCGCTGCCGCGGCGGATGACGTTGGATTTCCGCGACGTCTTCAGCGAGGGTTTTGCCTTCGACCGTATCGAGGGCGATAGTAAAATCGTGCGTGGCGTGATCTCGACCGACAACCTGACGGTGGCCGGCCCGGCGGCGCAGGTGCTGTTCCGCGGCGAGGCCGACATCGGCCGCGAGACGCAGAAGATCCGCGTCCGCATCGTGCCGGTGGTCGGCGACGGCGTGGCGCTCGGCGCCGGCGTGGCGCTGGCCAATCCGGTGGTCGGCGTGGGAGCCTTCCTGCTGCAGCGCGTGCTGAAGGATCCGCTGGGCCGCCTGATCGCCTACGAGTACGACGTCACCGGCGGCTGGGCCGACCCGCAGGTCGCCCGCGTCGGCGCCCGGCCGGCGCAGCCGCAGGCCCAGGTCCAGGCCAAGCCGCGCTAGTTTCCGCAACGCGATCGCCGCTGCCGCGGCGCATCGAATTCCAAGGAGTCCCGCCATGTCCACCCGCGCCCATACCAGCCAGCAGGCCGCCGTGCGTGCCGCCACTTCGGGCGGCCTGCGCATCGCCGCCGTGCAGATGGCGTCCGGGCCCTCGGTGGCAGCCAACCTGGCCGAGGCCGAGGTGCTGATCAAGATGGCCGCCAAGCAGGGCGCCCGCCTGGTCGCGCTGCCCGAATACTTCGCCATCATGGGCCTGAAGGACGTCGACAAGGTCGCCGTGCGCGAGCGCGAGGGCGAGGGCCCGATCCAGACCTTCCTGTCGCGCCTGGCCGCCAAGCTCGGCATCTGGATCATCGGCGGCTCGGTGCCGCTGTGGTGCGACGATCCGGCCAAGGTCAAGAACAGCACGCTGGTGTTCGACGACCAGGGCCGGCTGGCGGCGCGCTACGACAAGATCCACCTGTTCGGCTTCGAGATGAACGGCGAGAAGTACCGCGAGGAGAACACCATCGAGGCCGGCCGCGACATCGTGGTGTTCGATTCGCCGTTCGGCCGGGTCGGCCTGGCGATCTGCTACGACCTGCGCTTCCCCGAGATGTTTCGGCGCATGCAGCCGGTCGACCTGATCGTGGTGCCGGCCGCCTTCACCGAGACCACCGGCCGCGCCCACTGGGAGACCCTGGTGCGCGCCCGCGCGATCGAGAACCTCGCCTACGTGGTGGCCAGCGCCCAGGGCGGCTTCCACCGCAACGGCCGCGAGACCCACGGCGACAGCATGATCGTCGACCCCTGGGGCATCGTGCTCGACCGCCTGCCGCGCGGCTCGGGCGTGGTGGTGGCCGACATCGACAACGACTACAAGGCGCGCCTGCGGCAGAGCCTGCCGGCGCTCGACCACCGCGTGCTGGCCTGACGCCGGGGCGCGGCCGCTGAACCTCGCCCGGCCGCGCCGCTCGAACCCTCATCCCCCACTCATCCGCACCGCCCCGACCGGGCGGCGCAGCTACGGACCCATCATGAACGCTCCGCTTCCCTCGGCGCTCGCCGCGGCCGACCAGTACCTGCTGGCCCCCTACGGGCTCGACGATGCCGCGCTCGACCAGGTGTTCGCCGACATCCTCGCCCGCGACGTCGACTACGCCGACCTCTACTTCCAGTACAGCCGCACCGAGGGCTGGAGCCTGGAGGAGGGCATCGTCAAGTCGGGTAGCTTCAACATCGACCAGGGCGTCGGCGTGCGGGTGGTCAGCGGCGAGAAGACCGCCTTCGCCTACTCGGACGACATCAGCCTGGCCGCGCTGCGCTCGGCCGCCCAGGCCACCCGCGCGATCGGCCGCCAGGGCGGCTCGGGCCGGGTGCAGGCGGTGCGCAGCACCGTGGCGCACAGCCTGTATCCGGGCATCGACCCGCTGGCCAGCCTGGCGGAGGCCGACAAGGTGGCGCTGCTCGAGGGCGTCGAGCGCTATGCGCGCACGCTCGACCCGCGGGTGATCCAGGTGATGGCCAGCCTGGCCGGCGAGTACGACGTGATGCTGGTGGCGCGCCACGACGGCCATCGCGCCGCCGACGTGCGGCCGCTGGTGCGGGTCGGCGTGCAGGTGATCGTCGAGCAGAACGGCCGGCGCGAGTCGGCCCATGTCGGCGGCGGCGGCCGCTTCGATTATGCGTATTTCACCGTCGAGCGGCTGCAGGAGTACGCGCGCGAGGCGGTGCGGCAGGCGCTGGTCAACCTCGAGGCGCGGCCGGCGCCGGCCGGCGAGATGCCGGTGGTGCTCGGCAGCGGCTGGCCCGGCATCCTGCTGCACGAGGCGATCGGTCACGGCCTCGAAGGCGATTTCAACCGCAAGGGCAGCTCGGCCTTCGCCGGCCTGGTCGGCCAGCGGGTGGCCGCCAAGGGGGTCACGGTGGTCGACGACGGCACCATCCCCGACCGGCGCGGCTCGCTCAATGTCGACGACGAGGGCAATCCGACCCAGCGCACCGTGCTGATCGAGGACGGCGTGCTGCAAGGCTATCTGCAGGACAGCCTCAACGCGCGGCTGATGAAGGTGGCGCCGACCGGCAACGGCCGCCGCGAGAGCTATGCCCATATCCCGATGCCGCGCATGACCAATACCGTGATGATGGGCGGCACGGCCGAGCCCGAGGAGATCATCGCCTCGATCAAGCGCGGGCTGTACGCGGTCAACTTCGGCGGCGGCCAGGTCGACATCACCAGCGGCAAGTTCGTGTTCTCGGCCAGCGAGGCCTACTGGGTCGAGGACGGCAAGATCCAGTACCCGGTGCGCGGCGCCACGCTGATCGGCAACGGCCCCGACGTGCTGACGCGGGTCGGCCTGATCGGCAACGACCTGAAGCTCGACCCGGGCGTCGGCACCTGCGGCAAGGAAGGCCAGAGCGTGCCGGTCGGCGTCGGCCAGCCGACGGTGCGGATCGACGGCGGGCTGACGGTGGGCGGGACCGCCTGAGGTATCCGAAGCCTGCACGGTGCGGCCATTCATCCTGTGGGACGCAGGATGGGCGAGCTTGTAGGAGCGGCTTCAGCCGCGAATGGCGGATGACGACCGGCGCCATTCGCAGCTGAAGCCGCTCCTACGGATATGGCTGCCAAGTCGGCGTTCGATCGACCCTGAACGCCGGCAGCCGACGAACGGCGACTGTGGTATGCCGACGACATGTCCGGTCGCAAGGCGGCCTGTTTGCTCGAACCGGCCCGGCGAGCCGGTTGTGGCGCCGCAACATCGGGGTTTGCCGCAGTCTTGCTAGCGCTCGCGCGATCCGGATACTCGGCAACTATTGCGCCGCACCATCGATCAAGACACTACAAGCGCACGCGCAAACGCCCGGCCAGAACCGGGCGAGGAGACGACACGGCCCGATGCTCGCCAAGGAGTCGCCATGTCCGCCCATACCGATCTGCCCCCCTTCGTCGGCCTGCTGAGCCGAGCCGACCTGCCCGCCATGCGGGCCCACCTGCTGCGGCTCGACGCCGCCGACCGTGTCCAGCGCTTCGCCCAGCCGGCCGAGGACGCGGTGATCGAGCGCTACCTCGAGCGGCTCGATTTCGGCCGCGACGCCTTCTACGGCGTCCACGCCACGGTCGACGGCGAACGCCGCCTGATCGGCCTGACCCAGCTGGCGGTCGAGCCCGGCGGCCGCATCGCCGAGATCGGCGTCAGCGTCGACGCCGACCGCCGCCGCCAGGGCGTGGCCGGCCGCATGCTGGCGCGTGCCGTGCTGCATGCGCGCAACCTCGGCGTGGCCGAGGTGGTGATGTACTTCCTGCCCTACAACACGGAATTGATCGAACTGGCGCGCGCGCTCGGCATGAAGCTCGGCGTCGGCGACGGCCAGGGCATCGCTCGGCTGGCGCCGGCGGCGCCCGATGCGGCGAGCTTCGCTTGCGAGATGGTGGAGAACTGGGCGCCGCGGCGGAACGCGGCCTGCGCGGCTGGTCGGAGGGCGCGCTGGCGGCGAGCCAGGGCCTGGCGCATGCATTGCGCGGCGACGCCGCCGCGCCGGAGGCGGGCCGCGATCAGCTTGCCTGAGCCACGGCCCGTCCGTCGTCCGTTCGGGGCCGGCGCTTATTCCTCGGCCAGCGCGTTGATCTTCTTGGCGTATTCGTTGAATTCGTTGATCGCGGCGTTGGCGGCGTCGGTCGCGGCCTGGATCACGGCCTGCTGGTCGGCGATGTACTTCTTCATGCAGTCGCCGTATTCCTTGTTCTTCTTGTTGAAGACCTTCTGCTGGTTGTCGCTGGCCATCCGGCCCGGATGCTCGGGGCGGTGCAGCCGTGCTTGGCCGGTTCGGCGGCTGCGGCGGTGCCGGCCAGCAGCAGGGCGGCGGCGAGGAGGGCGATGCGTGCCATGGTGCGTCCTTTCGGGTGAAGAGGCCGCGAGTGTGGCGATATGTTGACGTATGCGTCAATTGCCCGCCGCGCCGCTACTGTGGGTGAGTAGTATTACTACTGCTTATTTCTTCTTGTGCAGCGCTTCGAACTGGGCGTTGTAAGCGTCGAGCTCGGCCTTGGCGGCGCCGCCGACTTCGATCGCCGCCTTGCCGGTGGCGATGGCCGCCCTGGCCGTGGCCTTGGCCTGTTCGGCGATGGCGCTCTGGGCGTCGATGATGGCGTTCTGGGCGGCGATGAAGTCGTTGATGCAGTCGCCATAAGCCTTGTAGCTGGCGTTGAAGGCATCGGCCTCGGCCTTTTTGGCGCCTTCCTTCAGCATGGGCGGCTGGGTGCAGCCGTGCTTGGCCGGTTCGGCAGCGAGGGCGCCTGCGCTGAGCAGGGCGGCGAGAAGGACGAGGGTACGCATGGGTGTGGTCTCTCTATTTGTAGTTTGACAACGAAATGTCGCCGCCCGCGAGTGTGGCGACAAACGCTCGCCAGCGTCAATCGCTGCGCGCGCCGGTGGCTTGGCGCTATAGTGTCGGCCGGCCAAGAATCCCCCAGGAGACGACGTGAGCGAGCAACTCCACTACGAGCGCATCGGGCATACCGCGCTCGTCACCATCCAGAATCCCCCGCCAATACCTGGACCGAGGACAGCCTGCCGGCGCTGAAGGCGCTGGTCGAGTCGCTCGACGCCGACCGCGAGATCTATGCGCTGGTGTTGACCGGCCAGGGCCCCAAGTTCTTCAGCGCCGGCGCCGACCTCAACGTGTTCGCCGACGGCGACAAGGCGCGCGCGCGCCGCATGATCACTTACTTCGGCCAGGCCTTCGAGACGCTGGCGCGCTTCCGCGGCGTCAGCATCGCCGCGATCAACGGCTACGCCATGGGCGGCGGGCTCGAGGCCGCGATGGCCTGCGACATCCGCATCGCCGAGGAGCACGCGGTGATGGCGCTGCCCGAGGCCAGCGTCGGCCTGTTGCCCGGCGGCCTCGGCACCCAGCACCTGCCCTGGCTGATCGGCGAGGGCTGGGCCAAGCGCATGATCCTGTGCGGCGAGCGCATCGATGCGCCGACCGCGCTGCGCATCGGCCTGGTCGAGGAAGTGGTGCCGGCCGGCACCGCCCGCGACAAGGCGCTGGCGCTGGCCGAGAAGGTGGCCAAGCAGAGCCCGTCGTCGGTGGCGGCCTGCAAGCAGCTGATCCAGGCGGCGCGCAGCCAGCCGATGTGGTCGGCGCTGCCGCTTGAACGCGAGAAGTTCGTCGATCTGTTCGATACCGAAGACCAGCGCGAGGGCGTCGCCGCCTTCCTCGAGAAGCGCGCGCCGAGCTGGAAGAACCGTTGATCCGCACCGCGGCGCCATCGCGAGGAACGCCATGACCCAATCCGTCCTGTTCGCGCTGCACCCGGCCGCCGGCGGCCGCCAGGTCGCGGTCGCCACGCTCAATGCCGAGAAGTCGCTCAACGCGCTGTCGCTCGACATGATCCGGCTGTTGGCGCCGCAGCTGGCGGCCTGGCGCGACGACCCGGCTGTCGCCTGCGTGCTGCTGTGCGGCGCCGGCGAGAAGGCGTTCTGCGCCGGCGGCGACGTGGTGACGCTGTACCACGCCATCCGCGACCGCGACTACGCCGTCACCGACGCCTTCTTCGCCGAGGAATACGCGCTCGACTACGCGATCCATACCTATCCCAAGCCGATCCTGGCCTGGGGCCAAGGCATCGTGATGGGCGGCGGGCTCGGCCTGATGGCGGGCGCCAGCCACCGGGTGGCGACCGAGCGCACCCGCATCGCCATGCCCGAGATCACCATCGGCCTGTATCCGGACGTCGGTGGCTCGTGGTTCCTCAACCGGTTGCCGGGCCGGCTCGGCATCTACCTGGGCCTGACCGGCGCCAGCCTCAACGCGGCCGATGCGCGCTACCTGGGCCTGGCCGACTTCGTGCTGCCGTCCGCCTTGCGCGGCGGCCTGCTCGAGGGCCTGGCGGGCCTGGCCTGGCACGGCGAGGGCGAGGCCGACAAGCGCCTGCTGTCGAGCCATCTGCGCGAGCTGTCGCGCGCCACGGTGCCGGAACTGGCGCCTTCGCCGGTACGCGCGCACTTCGACGCGATCCAGTCGCTGACCGATTACGACAGCCTCGACGAGATGGTCGCCGCCATCAGCCATTACGAAGGCAGCGACGACTGGCTGCGCAGCGGCGCGCAGAAGCTGGCGGCCGGCTCGCCGACCTCGATGCGGCTGATCGTCGAGGCGCAGCGGCGGGCGCGCCAGCTGTCGCTGCGCGAGGTGTTCGAGATGGAGCTGACGCTGTCGCGCCAGTGCTGCCGCCACCCCGATTTCGCCGAGGGCGTGCGCGCGCTGCTGGTGGACAAGGATGGCGCGCCGCGCTGGACGCCGGCCACGCTGGCCGAGGTCTCGCCGGAACTGATCGACGGCTTTTTCGCGGCGCCGTGAGCAGCGCTGCCGCAACCGGAAATTTCAGGCAGGGCGGCCGCTGGCCGTTTGCAAGCATGCACGAGCAGCTGAAGCCGCGAATGGCCGGCAGCGCACTGCAGCCATTCGCGGCTGAAGCCGCTCCTACATCGACCCAGGTGGCCGTGGCCCGTGCAGGTCGGACTTCAGTCCGGCTGCGACCTCGTAGGTCGGGCTTTACGCCCGACAGCGCCGCCGATCGAGATCGCTGTCGGGCATGAAGCCCGGCCTACATAAAGCTGCCCGCGATCCTGAGCGCGTTCCTCTCTCCGCTTCCCCTAGCGCACCACCATATTGAGCACGCCCTCCGGCGCCGGCCGCGACGGCGGCAGCATGATGCCGCGCTGGCAGGCCGGCCGTGCCGCCATGCGCGCCATCCAGGCCTGCAGGTGATCCAGCCCGTCGATCGGAATGCCGCTCCAGTCGTGGCCGCGCACCCAGGGCCAGGTCGCGATGTCGGCGATGCTGTATTCGTCGGCCAGGTAGTCGCGCTGCGCCAGCCGGCCGTCCAGCACCTCGAACAGGCGGCGGCCTTCCTTCTGGTAGCGCGCGATCGCCAGCGGGATCTTCTCCGGCAGGTAGCGGTAGAACACGTTGGCCTGGCCCATCATCGGTCCCACCCCGCCCATCTGGAACATCAGCCACTGGATCGCCTGCGAGCGCAGCTTGGGGTCGCTCGGCAGCAGCCGGCCGCTGCGTTCGGCCAGGTAGAGCAGGATGGCGCCCGATTCGAACACCGCGAAGCCGTCGTTGTCGTGGTCGACGATGGCCGGGATGCGGCCGTTGGGATTGATGGCGAGGAATTCCGGCCGCTTCTGCTCGAGCGCGGCCAGGTCGAGCGCGATCAGCCGGTAGGGCAGGCCGAGCTCCTCCAGCGCAATGCTGATCTTGAAGCCGTTGGGCGTGGCGGCGGTGTAGAGGTCGATCATGGGCGCTCCGGGGGCAGTGAATCAGCGACGGTTCTCCCGGCGGGCGCCGGGTAGGCATGGAAGCCGTCGAAATCGGCCTTGCCGATCGGCACGCCGTGCCGGCGCAGGATCGCGTAGGCGGCGGTCAGGTGGAAGACGAAGTTCGGCAGCGCGTAATGCAGCAGGAAGACCGCGGCCGGCAGCGTGAGCGCGGCCTCGCCGGCCTGGCTGACGATCATGCTGTCCTCGGCGACGAAGCGCTCGGGCGGCAGGGCGGCCAGGAAGGCGTCGACCTGGGCGATGCGCGCGCGCAGCGCCGGGCCGTCGGCCGCGAGCGGGCCGTAGTCCGGCTTGGCGATGCCGGCTAGCGCGGCGGCGCTGCGCAGCGCGAAGTCGGCGGTGGTCCGGACCTGGGCATGGAAGGGCAGCATGTCGTCGGCCAGCCGCGCCTGCCAGAGTTCGGCCGGCGGCAGGCCGTGCGCCGCGGCATGGGTTTCGGCCTGGTCGAGCAGGGCGGCGAGCCGGGCGAGATAGCGGCGGAACACCGGGACGGCGGCGGCGTGGAGCGTGGGCATGGGCGGTAAGCCGGGCAGAGGAGACGGCTGCATTGTGCGGCTGCGGGGGCAGATTGATAATCGTGCGCCGGATTCATTCAGTTTCAATATCCATTTGAAAGCCGCGAGAACCCGCCCATGACTCCCAAAGGCTACAGCCTGGCCGATCTCCAGCTGTTCCTGCGCGCTGCCGACAGCGGCAGCTTCAGTACCGCGGCGCGCCAGCTGCTGATCACCCCGGCGGCCGCCAGCGCCGCGATCAAGCGGCTGGAGGCGGCGCTGCAGGTGCGCCTGTTCGAGCGCTCGACGCGCGCGCTGCGGCTGACGCCCGAAGGCGAGCAGTTCCGCGACAGCTGCGAGCAGGCCTTCGCCGCGCTGGCCGACGGCGAGGCGCGCATCGCAGCCGGCCGCGGCCTCTCGGGCGACGTCCACCTGGCCGCGCCGTCCGACCTGGCGCGCACCGTGCTGTCGCCCTGGCTCGACGAATTCCTGCGCCTGCATCCGGCGGTGCGGCTGGTGCTGCACGTGTCCGACGGCCTGCACGATCTGCTGCGCGACAAGGTCGACCTGGCGCTGCGCTACGGCGCGCTGCAGGACGCCCGGCTGGTGGCGCGCCGGCTGTACCAGGCGCGCCAGCTGGTCTGCGCCGCGCCGGCCTACCTGGCGGCGCGCGGCGAGCCGCGGACCCCGCAGGAGCTGGCGCGGCACAACTGCCTGAGCTTCTACAGCGGTGGCCGCCAGCGCACGGCATGGACGTTCTACGAGGGCAAGAAGGCGATCGCGGTGCCGATCCGCGGCGACCGCTGCGCCGACGACAGCGCGCTGGTGCGGCAATGGGCGGTCGAGGGCGCCGGCATCGTCTGCAAGTCGGCGCTCGACCTGGCCGACGATCTGCGGCAGGGCCGGCTGGTGGCGCTGCTGGCTGGCTATCGCTGCGAGGCGGCGCCGCTCAATGCGGTCTATCTCGGCAGCAAGTACCTGCCGCAGCGGGTGCGCGGGCTGCTGGATTTCCTGGTGGGGAAGTTCGAGGCGGTGGCGGCGGGGGAATAGCTTGCCGCCATGCGCTTGTGTCGATCATGTACTGCTGGCAGGCGCGCAGCCGTGATGTGGGGGGCAAAGAGGCGCTGTGGGTGAGTGATGTGCAGTGGTTTCAACTGCAGCCCTCACCGATCCTTCGGATCATCTTTCCACCAGGCTGAGGCGACCTGAACTGCCGCCAAACCCAGACAACTCAGGATGGCCACCCGCGTGGATAGGACCGCCTCAGCGCCGCGCCCCTAGATACTCCGCCAGCGCCGCCGTCTGCGCCTCGCGCCACGCCACGCACAGCCGCACCGTCTCCAGCGTCTGCGTCAGCGTCTTCGGGCCGCCCTCATAGCGATCGGCGCGCGGGCCGAACACCCGTTCGAATGCATCGGCCTCGTCGCGGCTGCAGGCGCGGTCCAGGTCGCGCGGCAGGCCGCCGGGGCCGTTGCGGTCCAGCCGGCCGGCCAGCGCGTCGTAATGCGTTTCGATGAAGCGCAGGCTGCCCTGCCGCAGCGCCTCGTTGGCGTTCTGGCTGCGCATGAACGGCCGCCGCACCTCGCGGATGTCGTGCGCAGGGTCGAGCAGCAGTCCGCGCGCGGCCTCGGCCAGTTTGGGCGCGCGGAAGTTGCCGAGCGCGCCGTACAGGTCGGTGCGTTCCTGCCGGTTGTCGCTGCGCCGGGCCGCGTCGCGCATGGCCTCGAACAGCTTGCGGTCGCCGTCGAGCGCGGCCACGCGCAGCATCACCGGCCGCACCGAAGCGTCGATGGTGCGGCGCGACTTGAGCCAGGTCCGGGTCAGCCGCCGCGCTTCCTCGCGCAGCTGGATGTCGCCGCCATGCTCGGCCACCGGCTCGAGCAGGCGCACGCGCAGCAGCCGCGCATCGTCGCTCTCGCCGGGCTGCACCGCCCAGCCCAGCGCATGGGCCTGGCGGCCGAAGGCGCGCTGCCACAGCATGGCGTAGCCGGGCCGCAGCTCGGGCGTCACCAGCGGGCGCAGCCGCAGCAGGATCTCGGCGGCCGCCTCGACCACCTCGCGGCGCGGATGGCCGGCGTACTGCTCGGCCAGCGCCAGCGCGTCGGCCAGCGGCAGGTCGCCCGATTCGGTCAGCGCGGCGGCGTCGTCGAGGCCGGCCAGGATCTCGTTCACCGTCGGCTTGCCGTCGCGCATCAGCCGCTGCAACTGGCCCGGCGCATAGACCGGCCGGTAATAGCCGCTGCCGCCGGCGTTGGCCTGCACCCAGGCCGGGCAGCTCGCATCGGGCAGGGCCAGCTCGCCGGTCCTGTCGGTCAGCAGCAGGCGGGCGGTGCCGGCCGGCGTACGCACGCTGAGCGGGACCTGCCAGCGCGCATCGGCGGGAGCGGTCGAGCCGCGCGGCAGGAAGCGCGACTGGCTCAGCTTGAGCGTCGGCTTGCCGGCGCACGACAATTCGACCGCCACGCGCGGGATGCCGATCTGCTCGGTGAAGGTCCTGAAGGCGACGGCCAGCGCCGGCTCCTCGGCGCCCAGCGCGGCCAGGAAGTCGTCGCCGGTGGCGTTGCCCCAGGCGTGGCGCGCCATGTAGCGGCGCACGCCGGCACGGAAGCGCTCGGGGCCGAGCCAGGTCTCGAACATCGCCAGCACCGCCTGGCCCTTCTGGTAAGTGATGTGGTCGAAGGCGCCGCCGAGGTCGTGGTTGACCAGCACCGGCTGGTGGATGCGGCGGGTCGACTGCAGCCGGTCGATCCACATCGCCTCGCGGCGGGCGTTCAGCACGCTGCTGTCCCAGCCCCATTCGGGCATCGTCTGGTCGGTGATCTTGTCGCCCATCCAGGAAGCGAAGGCTTCGTTGAGCCACAGGTCATCCCACCAGGCCATGGTCACGTAGTTGCCGAACCACTGGTGCGACAGCTCGTGGGCGGCCACCGCCACGTAGTCGCGGCGGAACTTGCCGGTTTCCTCGCCGGGCTTGGCCATGATCAGGTTGGAGGCATAGGTGATCAGGCCGGCGTTCTCCATCGCGCCGAAGTTGACCGTCACCGGCAGCACCAGGCTGTCGAGCTTCTCGTAGGGATAGGGCATGCCGAAATAGGCTTCCAGCCGCTCGACGATGCGGGGCGTGATGCCGGCGGCGAACTGCGCCTCGGCGGCGCGGCCGCGCGGGGTGATGTAGCGCAGCGCGGTGTTGCCGACGCGGCCGCCGTCGAGCACGTCGAACGGGCCGACGCCGAAGGCCAGCAGGTAGCTCGGCATCGGCTGGCTGGTCTTGAAGTCGACGCGCTTCTTGCCGCCGGCCTGCGGCGTCTCGTGCTCGACCGGGGTGTTGGCGACCGCGGTCAGCTTGGCCGGCACGGTCAGCGACAGGGTCCACGGCACCTTCCAGCCCGGTTCGTCGAAGCCGGGGAAGGCCATCCGCGCGCCGGTCGATTCGAACTGGGTGAAGGCGTACCAGTCGCCGCCTTCCTTCTGGCGGAACAGGCCGTAGACGTCCTTGTCCTGCAGCTTGCCCTCGAAGCGCAGCTTGAGCGTGCCGCGGCCGGTCGGCAGCGGCTCGGCGAAGCGCAGTTCGAGCAGGTCGTCGTCGAGCTGCCGGGTCTGCGCCGGCAGCGTGCGGCCGCCGGCCTCGAGCAGGGCCGAGCGGATCGCCAGGTCGGTGGCGTTGAGCCGCAGCGTGGCGGAAGGCTGGCGCACCTCGACGTCGATGGCGACATCGCCGCGATGGCGCGGCTTGGCCGGATCGAATTCGAGCGAGAGCCGGTAGGCGAGCGGCGTCGCCACGTCGGGCAGGCGCATCGGTTCGGGTTTGCCGCTGCCGGCCAGCGCGGGTAGCGCCAGCAGGCCCAGCACGACAAGGCGGATCAGCCGGTTCATGCGAGGTCCTGGTTCGAGTGGCCCGGGGATGGCCGGGCGGGCTGCGACTATAGCAAAGCAGGACCGGCGGCGACGGCCGGCGGCGGCCGATTTGGCTGCAATCGACGCGAAGGCGGAGATGTGGACGTTATCGCACGTTGCAGGCGCGCAACCGGCGGCGGCCGGTGCCGCTCAGCCCGCGATCGGCCGGGCCAGGTGGCCGCCGTAGTCCGGCACCCGCCGCACGTAGCCGGCCGCCATCAGCGGCGAGGACACCAGGAAGTCGGCGGTGGCGCGGTTGCAGGCCATCGGGATGTTCCACACCACCGCCATGCGCAGCAGCGCCTTGACGTCGGGATCGTGCGGCTGCGGTTCGAGCGGGTCCCAGAAGAACACCAGGAAGTCGATCTCGCCCTCGACGATGCGGGCGCCGATCTGCTGGTCGCCGCCGAGCGGGCCGCTCTGGAAGCGCTCGACCGCGACGCCGAGCTCGGCCTCGAGCAGCCGGCCGGTGGTGCCGGTGGCGCACAGCCGGTGGCCGGCCAATTGGTCGCGGTGGGTGCGCGCCCAGTCGAGCAGGTCGGCCTTCTTGTTGTCGTGGGCGACCAGGGCCAGGCGCTTGCCGGGCTGCATCGCGATCTCGGTGTATTGCATGGTGGCCATCCAGGTTTCGGGCAGTGCTTGGGCGGGAGGCCATGGTAGGGCCGGCCTGCGCTGTAGGCAAAAGCGTGCCGCTACCTGTCGCGGCGAGCGGGCGGGAACGGTTTCCGGCGGTCGCAATCCGGCGCCTGCCTCGCTTTGCCGGGCATTCCGGCGGCGCGCCCGATCGGCGTCGCTGCCGGAATGAATTCCGGGCTGCGAGGGCGTGGCGGGTCGCCGCTACCCGCCCGGCGCGGCTTCGCACAGCCAGCGCCGCATGGCGGGGAACACCGGGCCGTCGTCGTGCGGGCGGGCCGGATCGGCGGTGAGGCCGAGCCAGGCCAGCATCGGCACGCCGACCCCGCCGCCGTCGCGGAAGGCCTGCAGCAGCATGTCCGCTTCGCCCTTGTAGCCGTCGCGGTGGAACACCCATTCGGGCGCCAGGCCGAGGTGGACCAGCGCGGCCCAGGACCAGGCGATGGCGGCCATCTCGTAGCCGCCGTCGGCGCCGACGTCGTGCTGCGCCGCGGCGCGGACCTCCGGCGCCAGCACCGCCAGGTGGCCGGCCTCGTGCAGCAGGTCGCCCGGGTGGGCAAGCCGGGCCGGGTCGTAGCACAGCCGGCCGTCGATCACGTCGACGCCGGGCAGGAAGGTCGGACCGGTCAGCTCGGTGCGGCGCAGCGGCAGGCCGATGCCGGCCAGGAAGCCGGCGATGAGCGCCAGCACGGCGGCGCGCTCGGCTGAGTCGGCGCCGGGCATGGCGGCGAGCGAGGGCGCGGGACGATCGGGCAGGGCTTCGGCGAGGTTCAAGATTGCTTTCCTGCCGCGCCGGCCGTCAGCCGGTTGCATTCGATCTCGTCGAGTTCGTCGCCGTGGCGCGCCGCCCAGTCGCACAGCTGGGCCAGCGGCTCGGCCACGGTCCGGCCCAGCGGCGTCAGCGTGCATTCGACCTGCGGCGGCGTGCCGGGCACGCTGGCGCGGGTCAGCAGGCCGTCGCGCTCCAGCTCGCGCAGCCGCTGCGTCAGCATGGTCTTGGAGATGCCGGGCAGGCAGCGCTGCAGCTGGCTGGCGCGCAGGGTGCCGGCGCGCAACGCGCACAGCAGCAGCGGGGCCCACTTGGCGTTGAGCAGCATGACGATGCGGCGCTCGGCGCAGTCTTCGTCGTAGATCGGCGGGCGGGCGGCGGGTGGAGGGCGGGCGGGGTGGTGGAGGGCATGTTTGAGAAGGAGTGAAAGGTGAAACGTGAAAGGTGAAACGTGAAACGTGGAGCAGCCGCTGCGCGGCGGTGATTTCGAGTGCGGCAACGCCGCACACGTTTCACGTTTCACCCGACGCCGCGCAGCGGCGAGTCACGTTTCACGGCCGTTCAGACCTCGAAGCGCACGCCCTGGGCCAGCGGCAGCGCATCGCCGTAGTTGACGGTGTTGGTGGCGCGCCGCATGTAGTTCTTCCAGGCGTCCGAACCCGATTCGCGGCCTCCGCCGGTGTCCTTCTCGCCACCGAAGGCGCCGCCGATCTCGGCGCCGCTGGTGCCGATGTTGACGTTGGCGATGCCGCAGTCCGAGCCGGCCGGGCCGAGGAAGGCCTCGGCCTCGCGCAGGCTGTCGGTGAAGATCGCGCTGCTCAGGCCCTGGCTCACGCCGTTGTTGAGGTCGATCGCGTCGAGCAGCTCGCTGTAGGGCATCACGTAGAGGATGGGCGCGAAGGTCTCCTCGCGCACCACGTCGATATTGCCGGGCACCCGCACCAGCGCCGGCCGCACGTAGTAGCCCTGGTCGAGGAAGGCCTGGCGCGGATCGTCGCCGGCCGCCAGCCGTTCGCCGCCGGTGACCAGCCGGCCGCCCTGCTGTTCGGCCGCCTGCAGCGCCTGCTGCATGGCCCAGTAGGCTTCGGCGTCGATCAGCGGGCCGACCAGCGTGCCCTCGTCGCCGGGATTGCCGACCGGCAGGCTGTCGAAGGCCTGCGCCAGCCGCGCGGTCAGGGGCTCGATCAGGCTCTCGTGCACGATCAGCCGGCGCAGGCTGGTGCAGCGCTGGCCGGCGGTGCCGGCGGCCGAGAACACGATGGCGCGCAGCGCGAGTTCCAGGTCGGCGCTCGGGCTGACCACCATCGCGTTGTTGCCGCCCAGTTCGAGCAGGCTGCGGCCCAGCCGCGCCGCCACCGCCTGCGCCACCGCGCGGCCCATGCGGGTCGAGCCGGTGGCCGATACCAGCGGCAGGGAAGGGTGGGCGGCGATGCGCTCGCCGGCCTCGCGCTCGCCGAGCACCAGCTGGCAGACCTGGGCCGGCACCGCCTCGCCCATCTCGTCGATCGCCTCCTCGATCACCCGCTGCACCGCGATCGCGCACAGCGGCGTCTTCTCGCTCGGCTTCCACACCACCGCGTCGCCGCACACCAGCGCCAGCATGGCGTTCCAGGCCCATACCGCGACCGGGAAGTTGAACGCGCTGATCACGCCGACCGCGCCGAGCGGGTGCCACTGCTCCATCATCCGGTGCGCCGGCCGCTCGCAGGCCAAGGTGAGGCCGTGCAACTGGCGCGACAGGCCGACCGCGAAATCGCAGATGTCGATCCATTCCTGCACCTCGCCCTCGGCCTCGCTGGCGATCTTGCCGGCCTCGAGCGTGACCAGGCTGGCCAGCGCGACCTTGCGCTGGCGCACCTTGTCGCCGATGCGGCGGACCAGCTCGCCGCGCAGCGGCGCCGGTACGCTGCGCCACTTGAGGAAGGCGCCGTGGGCGGCCTCGACCGCGTGGTTGACCAGGCCGGCGGTGGCGGGCGCATAGCGGCCGAGCGGGCGGCCGTCGATCGGCGAGCAGATCTCGCGCGGCTCGGCGTCGGCGTAGTGGGCGGCGCCGGCCACCAGCGCCGAGGGCCACAGCGGCTCGGCGGCGAGGTCGGACAGGTGCAGGTCGGCGATCAGGTCGAGCGGCAGGCTCATGCGGGTCTCTCTGGAGGGCTGGATCGGACGCTCGCTGCGGGGCCGGCCGGCGCCACGATCCGATGAGCCGAGCATAGTCGGTCGGGCCGGCCTTCTCCAGTTCCGATCTTGTCCACGTCAGCCGTGAGTAAGCTTGTGGGCCGGCTGTGGATAAGCCGGGCAAGTACTTGAGCGGCCGGCGCGCGGGCTGGCCTGCCGCAAAATTGGGCAGCGGCGGCGCCAGGCCGGCATCGCGGGCCCCGAGCCCGGCATTCCGCCGCGGTGCGGGCCTATCATTCGGCAACCGATCGCCCACTGGAATCGCCATGTGCCGCAACATCAAGACGCTGTTCAACTTCGAGCCGCCCGCCACCCGGCAGGAAATCCACGATGCATCGCTGCAATTCGTGCGCAAGCTCAGCGGCTTCACCCATCCGTCGAAGGCGAACGAGGCGGCGTTCGAACGCGCGGTGCAGGACATCGCGGCCTCGGCCGAGGCCCTGATCGGCTCGCTGGTCACCAGCGCCAGGTCGCGTACGCGCGAGGAGGAGACCGCGAAGGCGAAGGAGCGCTCGGCGCTGCGCTTCCGGCGCGTCGGCAACCAGGGCTGACGGCCCTCGGGGCCCTCGGAGAAGCGGCGCAAGGTGACGATGCCGCTCGGCGCCGAGATCTGCGCATTGAACGACCGAGGCCACTACTCTTCGGCCCGGGCGTTGATGGGGCACGCTCCTTAAGTTCGGGACTTACTCCTTTGACCATGGTCCCTGCGCGCGCGATCACACGCTTCCACCGCGCGCGGGGGAGGTGGGCCGGAGGGCCGGATGAGGGCCGGTTCATCGAACCACTGCCCATCGCTTTCCCCGCTTCTGCGTAGCGGAAGCGGGAGCCTCTCCCGGCCACGGGAAAGGGGCTGATTCGCACTGGGCACGCATATTCGGTCAGGGAAATAAGCTCCTTAAGTTTCCCCTAAGCTTGCTGCGCTCCAATGGCGGCCGTTCCAATGCCCAGGTCCGTCCGCCGATGAACGCCTCCGTCCCGCCCGCCATCCCGGCCATCCGGCCGCCACCGCTCGTCTCCGCCGGCAAACCGCGGCTGGCCGCCAGGGACGGGTCTAGATCATGGACAAGACCCTGCAACGCGCCTGGCCGCTGTCCACGGTGCGCGTCCCGGCCTTGCGCCGCGATGCCGTCCTGCGCCACCGTTTCGGCCCGCTGTGGCTGCTGGCGCTGGCTTTCCTGGCGATCTCGCAGCTGACCCGGCTGGCGCTGCTGATCAAGGCCGGCGCCGCCGGCGAACCCGGCTTCGGCCACCTGCTGCAGGTCTTCGGCATCGGCCTGCTGTTCGATCTGGTGGCGGCCGCCTATTTCTTCGTCCCGCTCGCGCTCTACCTGTTCGCGTTGCCCGACCGGCTCTACCGCAGCCGCGTCCAGCGCTGGGCGCTGCTGCTCGGTGCCGTCGCCTGGCTGTTCCTGATGCTGTTCAACGCGGCGGCCGAATGGACCTTCTGGGACGAATTCGGCTCGCGCTACAACTTCATCGCGGTCGACTACCTGCTCTATACCCACGAGGTGATCGGCAACATCCGCGAGTCCTACCCGGTCGGCACCATCCTCGGCGGCCTGGCGCTGGCTGCGCTGGCGATCGCCTGGCGGCTGCGCCATGCGCTGTGGGCCAGCCTCGAGGCGCCGTCGCGCTACGGCCAGCGGCTCGGCTGGCTATTGCTGCTGCTGGCGCTGCCGCTGCTGGCCTTCGAGGGCGTCGATTCCCGCATGAAAGACCGCTCGGACAACCGCTACGTCAACGCACTGGCCGGCAACGGCGTGTACGAGTTCTTCGCCGCCGCCTATAACAACGAGCTCGACTACGCGACCTTCTACCGCGCCCTGCCGCTGGACGAGGCCTTCGCCCGCCTGCGCCGCCAGCTGCCGACGCCGCATGCGCGGCTGGCCAGCGCCGCGCCGCGCGACCTGACCCGCATCGTCGCCTACCCGGGCGCCGAAAAACGGCTCAACGTGGTGCTGATCTCGGTCGAAAGCCTGTCGGCCGAATTCATGAGCCGCTTCGGCAACCACCAGGGCCTCACGCCGCGGCTGGACCGGCTCGCCGCCCAGGGCCTGCTGCTGACCAATCTCTACGCCAACGGCACCCGCACCGTGCGCGGGCTGGAGGCGCTGGCGCTGTCGGTGCCGCCGACGCCGGGCCAGTCCATCGTCAAGCGGCCCGGCAACGCCGGTCTGTTCTCGCTCGGCGAGGTGTTCAAGTCCAAGGGCTACGAGGCGCGCTACGTCTACGGCGGCTACGGCTACTTCGACAATATGAACGCCTTCTTCTCGGCCAACGGCTACCAGGTGGTCGACCGCACCGCCATCCCTGCCGAGCGCATCCACCACGAGAACATCTGGGGCGTGGCCGACGAGGACCTGTTCACCCAGGCGATCGAGGAGGCCGATCGGGCCTGGACCGACGGCAAGCCCTCGTTCATGCAGGTGATGACCACCTCCAACCACCGGCCCTTCACCTACCCGGACGGCCGCATCGACATCCCCTCCAAGCAGGGCCGCGAAGGCGGCGTGAAGTACACCGACTGGGCCATCGGCGACTTCATCGACCGCGCCTCGACCCGGCCCTGGTTCGACGACACGGTGTTCCTGATCGTGGCCGACCACTGCGCCTCCAGCGCCGGCAAGACCGATCTGCCGGTCAACCGCTACCACATTCCGGCGCTGTTCTACTCGCCCAAGCACATCAAGCCGGCCGAGTTCGGCCGCCTGGCCAGCCAGACCGACCTGGCGCCGACGCTGCTGGGCCTGCTCAACTTCAGCTACACCAGCCGCTTCCTCGGCTACGACCTGTTCGACCTCGAACCGGGCCGCGAGCGCGCCTTCATCGGCACCTACCAGGATCTCGGCTTCATCCGCGACGGCAAGCTGGTCCAGCTCGATTCGCGCAAGGGCGCCCGCACGCTGCGGCCGGATTTCGAGGCCGGTACGGCCGAACGGCTGGCGGACGACCGCGAGCTGACGGCCGACGCGATCGCCTGGTACCAGGCCGCCGCCTGGGCCTACGGCCACGGCGGGCTGGCCTGGAAGGCGCACTAGCCGCCGCGGTTCCTCTCCCTGCCCGGCCGGCCGTGGCGCGGCACGCCGCGGCCGGCCGGGTCCGAGCGGGTCCGACCGGGCCGCCGCCGTGCCGGGGCGACCCGCCACTTCCTCCATTCGATCCCGCTACACTTGCCCCATGCGCATCCTGCTCGTAGAAGACGATTCCCTGCTCGGCGACGGCCTGCGTGCCGGCCTGGCCCAGTCCGGCTTCCGGGTCGACTGGGTGCCGGACGGCGTCGCCGCCGACCTCGCGCTGACGACCGAAAGCTTCGCCGCCGTGGTGCTCGACTGGAACCTGCCGCGCCGCGACGGCCTGAGCCTGCTGCAGCGGCTGCGCGAGCGCCGCGACGCCACGCCGGTGCTGATGCTGACCGCGCGCGACGCGCTCGACGACCGCGTCGCCGGGCTCGACGCCGGCGCCGACGACTACCTGGTCAAGCCGGTGGCGATCGCCGAGCTGGCCGCCCGCCTGCGCGCGCTGACCCGCCGCGCCGCCGGCCGCAGCGACCCGCTGCTGCGCCACGGCGCGCTGCAGCTCGATCCGGCGGCGCGCAGCGCGCGGCTGGGCGATGCGCCGCTCGAGCTGTCGCTGCGCGAGTTCGACCTGCTGGCGCTGCTGCTGGCCCAGCCGGGCCGGCCGCTGTCGCGCGAGCAGATCGAGAACGCGCTGTACGGCTGGGGCGAGGAAGTCGAGAGCAACGCGGTCGAGGTGCACGTCCACCACCTGCGCAAGAAGCTCGGCCCCGACTGGATCAAGACGCTGCGCGGGGTGGGCTACCTGCTCGACCCGGCCCGGGCGGAAGGCTCGCCATGAGCGCGCCGGCGGGCTCGCTGCGGCGCCGCCTGATCCTGCTGCTGCTCGGCGTGCTGGCGCCGGTCTGGCTGGCGCTGGCCGGCGCGACCTACTGGTTCATGCTGCACGAGGTCGACGAACTGTTCGACCACCAGCTCGAGCAGGTGGCCGCCACCCTGCTCGCGCTCGACACCAGCAAGGTGCACGAGGCGGTCGACGCGCCGGGGTTGAATGCCTTCGACGACGACGACGCCTTCGCCGCATGGATCTGGAGCAGCGACGGCCGCTTGCTGTTCCACAGCGAGATCGCCCCGCCGCTGCGCTTCGAGGCGCAGCCGGCGCGGCTGCAGACCGTCGAGGCCCGCGGCGAGCGCTGGCGCCTGCTGCGCGTGCAGGAGCCGGGCAGCGGCCGCTGGCTCGGCGTGGCGCGGCCCTGGCACGAGCGCGACGAACTGGCGGCCGGCCTCGCCGCCGGGCTGCTCGGGCCCTGGCTGCTGTCGCTGCTGTTGATGGTCGGCCTGCTCTGGCTGGCGGTCGGCGGCGGCCTGGCGCCGCTCAAGGAGCTGTCGCGCCAGATCGCCGGCCGCCGCCACGACGACCTGTCGGCGGTCGCTGTCGCCGCCGCGCCGCGTGAGGTCGAGCCGCTGGTGCAGGAGATCAACCTGCTGCTGCGGCGGGTCGAGGTGGCGCTCGACAACGAGCGGCGCTTCACCGCCGATGCCTCGCACGAGCTGCGCACGCCGCTGGCCGCCATCCGCGCCCAGGTCGAGGTGGCCGCCGCCGAGCCCGACGACGAGGCGCGCCGGCATGCGCTGCGCCAGGCGGTGCGTGGCCTCGACCGCGCCCAGCGGCTGACCGGCCAACTGCTGACGCTGGCGCGGCTCGACCACCTCGAGGCGGTACCCGAGGCCGGCGCCTGCGGCCTGCTGGGCCTGGCGCGCGAAGTGCTGGCCGACGCTGCGGCGCAGGCGCTGGCGCATGGCGTCGAGCTGGCGCTCGACGGCGAGGAGCTGGTGCTGCATGCGGCGCCGGGCCTGCTGCGGCTGGCGTTGCGCAACCTGGTCGACAACGCCGTGGCGCATACGCCGGCCGGCGGCACGGTCACCGTGCGGCTGGCGCGCGAGGATGGCGGTGCGATGCTGACGGTGCAGGACGAGGGCGGCGGCGTGACCGACGCGGTGCTCGAGCGGCTCGGCGAGCGCTTCTATCGCGGCGAGAGTGCGCGGCCGGGCAGCGGGCTGGGCCTGTCGATCGTGCGCCGCGTCGCGGCCTTGCACGGCGGTCGGCTGGCCTTCAGCCGCGAGAGCGGCGGCCTGTGCGCCGCCTTATGGTTGCCGGTTCGTTGAGCGATTGCTCCATATTGCCGCCCGGTCTGATAACCATATTCACATCGGGCGGGCATAAGGGTGTGGATCGGCTGTGGAAAACCGGTCTAAGTCATTCAATTCAAATGGATTAAATGGGCTGCCCGATTTTTGGGCAATGCCGCGGCCGTGTTGTAGGAGCGGCTTCAGCCGCGAATCGCGGAGCCGGCCATGCTGGCGGATGAAACGACCATTCGCGGCTGAAGCCGCTCCTCCGTGCGCTCACCCGAGTCCACGGCGGCTGCGCATCGCGGGTATCCGGTCATTCACAGCCCGCGCCGGCGCTGCCATGATCGCGGCCAGACCATCCCCGGAACACGCCGCCATGGCCGACGACCTGATCGAATTCATCAAGAGCATCCTGCTGGTGCTCACCGCGCTGCTGCCCATCATCAATCCGCCCGGCATCGCGCCGATCTTCCTCACCTATACCCAGGGCGCCACCGAGCAGGAACGCAAGGTGATCGCCAAGCGCATCGCCATCAACGGGCTGTTCCTGCTGCTCGGCGCGATGTTCGTCGGCACCTGGCTGCTCAAGTTCTTCGGCATCTCGCTGGCGGTGGTCAAGGTCGGCGGCGGCCTGGTGGTGGCCACCGCCGGCTGGCGCCTGCTCGACGCGGAGGATCACCACGAGGACGAGAACGTGCGCCGGCCGGCCGGCGCCGCCATCATCCGGCGCGCCTTCTTCCCGCTGACCTTCCCGTTCACCATCGGGCCGGGCTCGATCTCGGTGGCGATCACGCTCGGCGCCGCGCTGCGCTCGCGCGGCGGCATCGACGCGCTGAACCTCGCCGGCGGCGTGATCGGCATGCTGCTGCTGTGCGCCATCGTCTACTACAGCTACCGCTTCGCCGACCGCCTGCTCAAGCGGCTGGGCGAGACCGGCATCACGGTGTTCCTGCGGCTGTCGGCCTTCATCCTGTTGTGCATCGGCGTGCAGATCTTCTGGAACGGCGCCTCCGAATTGCTGCACGGCTTGATCAACGGGGCCTAGAACCATCCACAGCGGGGCAGGGACAAGGCTGTGGGCGGCCTGTGGATGAATGGGCCAAGCGCTTGACCGGCCAGGCGGTCGGCTAGCCTGCCCAAAATGCGGGCGCCGGGGCCTCGCCGCAACAGCGCCGCGCCGGCGCGGCGGCGGTTTGGCGGCCCCGCTGGTACACTAGTCCGTCCGCAACCACCCCCATCCCGCAATGGAGATCGCCCTTCTACTCGGACTCATCCTCATCAACGGCGTCTTCGCCATGTCCGAGATCGCGCTCGTCACCGCCCGCCGCGCCCGCCTGCAAGTGCTGGCCGAGTCGGGCGACAGCGCTGCCCGCGCCGCCATCCAGCTCGGCGAGAATCCCACCCGCTTCCTCTCCACCGTCCAGATCGGCATCACCTCGATCGGCGTGCTCAACGGTATCGTCGGCGAATCGGCGCTGGCCGGCCCGTTCGGCATCTGGCTGCAGGGCTTCGGCATGCCGGTGCGCACCGCCGAGATCCTGGCGCTGGTGCTGGTGGTGGTGTGCATCACCTTCGTCTCCATCATCCTCGGCGAACTGGTGCCCAAGCGGCTGGGCCAGATGAACCCCGAGCTGATCGCCCGCCTGGTCGCGCGGCCGATGCAATGGCTGGCCACCGTCACCAAGCCCTTCGTGCGGCTGCTGTCGGCCTCGACCGACCTGGTGCTGCGCACGCTCGGCGTGAACGCCGACAACGCCAGCCAGGTGACCCAGGAAGAAATCCACGCGCTGCTGGCCGAGGGCTCCGAATCGGGCGCCATCGAGCAGCACGAGCACGAGATGGTGCGCAACGTGTTCCGGCTCGACGACCGCCAGATCGGCTCGCTGATGCGGCCGCGCTCGGAAATCGCCTATCTCGACGTCGAGGACGGCCGCGCCGAGAACCTGGCCAAGATCGCCGACACCGACCACTCGCGCTACCCGGTCTGCAAGGGCGGGCTCGACGAGGTGCTCGGCATCGCCACCGCCAAGCAGATCCTCGGCCAGACGCTGCGCGGCGAGGCGCTGGACTTCGCCGCCCACCTGCAGCCGGTGACCTATGTGCCGGAGACGCTGACCGGCATGGAGCTGCTGGAGAATTTCCGCTCCTCGGCCGTGCAGATGGCGCTGGTGATCGACGAATACGGCGAGATCCAGGGCCTGATCACGCTGCAGGACCTGCTCGAGGCGATCACCGGCGAATTCAAGCCGCAGGACATCGAAGACGCCTGGGCGGTGCAGCGCGAGGACGGCAGCTGGCTGCTCGACGGCCTGATCCCGGTGCCCGAGCTGAAGGACCGGCTCGAGCTCAAGCAGGTGCCCGAAGAGGACAAGGGCCGCTACAACACGCTGGCCGGCATGATCATGCTGCTGCTGGGCCGGCTGCCGCAGACCGCCGACACGCTCGAATGGGGCGGCTGGCTGTTCGAGGTGGTCGACATGGACGGCAAGCGCATCGACAAGGTGCTGGCGCGGCTCGATCCCGATGCCGCGGTCGAGGGCGACAGCGACGGCGAGGACGGATGAGCGGGCTGGCCGAGCCGCTGACCGCGCCGCTGCCCGACGCGGCCGCCGTGCCGGCGGAGCCCGGGCCGGCCGCGCCGATCGCGCTGCTGTTCGGCCAGCCGGTCACCGAGCTGCCGGCCGACCTCTACATCCCGCCCGAGGCGCTGCGCGTGCTGCTGGAGCGCTTCGAGGGGCCGCTCGACCTGTTGCTCTACCTGATCCGCAAGCAGAACCTCGACATCCTCGACATCCCGATGGCGGTGGTCACCGCCCAGTACATGGACTACGTCGACGCGATGCGCACCGGCCGGCTCGAGCTGGCGGCCGAATACCTGCTCATGGCGGCCATGCTGATCGAGATCAAGTCGCGCATGCTGCTGCCGCGGCCGGCCGCGGTCGAGGGCGGCGAGGCCGATCCGCGCGCCGAGCTGGTGCGCCGCCTGCTCGAATACGAACAGATGAAGCTGGCCGCCTTCGAGCTCGACCAGCTGCCGCAGGCCGGCCGCGATTTCGCCTGGGTCGCCGCCGCCTTCGACCGCGAGCTGGTCGAGCGGCTGCCCGAAGTCAGCCCGGTCGATCTGAAGCACGCCTGGCTGGCGCTGCTGGCGCGCGCGCGCCACAACAAGCACCACACGGTGAAGCCGGACGAGCTGAGCGTGCGCGAGCAGATGGGCGAGATCCTCAAGCAGCTGGCCGGCGGCCGCTACCTCGAATTCACCGCGCTGTTCGACACCGCGCGCGGCATCCCCATGCTGGTGGTCAGCTTCATCGCAGTGCTCGAGCTGACCAAGGAAGGCCTGATCGCAGTGAGCCAGGCCGAGCCCTATGCGCCGATCTACGTGCGGCTGGCCGGCCTCGAGCCGGCCGTGCTCGAAGCGGCGGAGGCAGCCTGAACATGGCGTCCGCGCTGCACGACCGCCAGCACATCCAGACCGTCATCGAGACCGCGCTGCTGGTCGCCCAGCAGCCGCTGGGCCTGCACGACCTGAAGAAGCTGTTCGCCGAAGAGCTCAAGGCCGAATTCCTGCACGAGGTGCTGGAGGCGATCCAGCAGGCCTGGAGCGGGCGCGGCGTCGAGCTGGTGCGGCTGGCCGGCGGCTGGCGTTTCCGCGCCCGGCTCGAATACCAGCCCTACCTCGACCGGCTCGACCCGGCCCGGCCGCCGCGCTACTCGCGCGCAGTGATGGAGACGCTGGCCATCATCGCCTACAAGGGCCCGCTGACGCGCGGCGAGATCGAGGAAATCCGCGGCGTCGCGGTGTCGAGCAATATCGTCAAGACGCTGGAGGAGCGCGGCTGGATCGAGGTGGTCGGCCACCGCGAGACGCCGGGTCGGCCCGGTCTCTATGCCACCACCCGCGGCTTTCTCGACGACCTCGGCCTCAAGAGCCGCAGCGAATTGCCGCCGCTGGCCGAACTGGGCGGCCTCACGGTGCCGGAAGCCGCGGACTGACTGGCTTTCGGCCGGTTCTCTGCTACGCTTGCAGAATATAATTCGAACGATCGCGTGCCGGCGCGACGCCTGTGTTCCGCCACGCTCGCCCGCCGGCCCGTACCTGGGAGTTCGCAAGGCGAAGCGATGGACGAGACCCTCTACACCCTGGTCCGGCAGGCCGGCGACAGCTGGCTGGCGCATGCCGAGGACGGCCACCCGGTCCTGCTGCTGCGCGATCCCGGCCTGCCCGACGATTTCCCCCTCCATCCCGGCGGCCACGCCGTGCTCGCCCCGCTCGAAGGCCGCGCCGAGATCGACGGCGAGCGCTGGCTCGCCTACGGCTGGGGTGCCGGCGCCTCGCTGGCCGAACGGCTGGCGGCCGGCGCGCTGCCGCGGCTCCAGGCGGCGCGGCTGGCGCTGCGCCTGCTCGACGGCCTGGCGCATGCGCGGCTGGTCGGCTGGCGCATCGGCCTCATTGCGGCCGAGCGCGTGCTGCTCGGCGCCGATGGTCAACCGCTGCTGGCTGCCCGGTTGCCCGACGACGCGGTGGGCGAGGACCCGGTGCGCGGCATCGGCGAGCTGCTCTACCAGATGCTGACGGCGCGGCTGCCGCTGGCCAACGAGCGCGGCGAGGTCGCGCTGCCGTCCGCCTTCGCCGACGGCCTCGATCCGCGGCTCGAAGGCATCGTGCTCGGCGCGCTCGGCGAGGCCGGCTTTCCGCGCTACGGCCATCCGCTCGATTTGCGCGCCGCGCTGGCCGACTACCTGGCCGAGATGGAGGCGCTGAGCACCGCGGCGCAGCAGGATGACAGCCCGGCCGGCTTGCTGCTGGGCCGCATGGGCAAGACCGACGACTTCCCGGCGCTGTCGCGCGCGGTCGGAGCCATCAGCCGGGTCGCTGCGGCCGACAGCGAGAAGCTGCAGGCGCTGGCGACGGTGATCCTGCGCGACTTCTCGCTCACCAACAAAGTGCTCCGGCTGGCCAATTCGGCCAGCTACGGCCAGTTCGGCGGCACCATCAGCACCATCTCGCGCGCGGTCATGGTGCTCGGCTTCGACACCATCAAGGCGCTGACGCTGACCCTGGTGCTGATCGAGCGGCTGAGCGACCACGCGCTCGCCGACGAGCTCAAGGACGAGGTCGCGCGCGCCTTCTTCGCCAGCGTGATCGCGCGCCAGCTGGCCGAGCGCACCGGCTACCGCGACCTCGAGGAGGCGAGGGTGGCCGGCATGTTCCACCGGCTCGGCCGCTTGCTGGCGCTGTACTACTTCCACGACGAGAGCCGCGAGATCGCCCGCCTGATCGAGGCCGGCGAGACCGAGGAGCGCGCTATCCGCAGCCAGCTCGGCGCCAGTTACGAGGAGCTCGGCATGGCGGTCGCGCGCAGCTGGCACCTGCCCGACAAGCTGGTCGGCAGCATGGCGCTGGAGGACGCCAAGCCGCGCTCGCCGCGCCACGACGGCGACTGGCTGCGGCTCTATGCCAACGCCGGCAGCGCGCTGATGCGGGCGATGCTGGCCGAGGACGAGGGCCAGCGCTTCGCCAGCTTCCTGCGCGTGCGCGACGGCCATGCCGTGGCGATGCGGCTGACCGAGCGCGACCTGCGGTTGGCGGTCGACGAGGCGGCACGCGAGACGCTGCGCGAGGCGGCCATCTTCGGCCTGGAAACCCAGTCCGAGGGCACCCTGGCGCGGCTGCGCAAGCTCGGCGGGCTGCCGCGCGGCGGCATGGCGGCGGCCGAGTCCGGGCTGGAGGAGCCGGCACCGGCCGAGGAAGAGGCGGCGCCGGCGGTCGACCGGCCCGAAGTTGTCGAGGTGCTGGCCAGCTGCGTGCAGGACGTCACCGAGACCCTGGTCGGCGATTTCCGTCTCAACGACCTGCTGCGCATGATCCTGGAGACGCTCTACCGCAGCCTCGGCGTGCGCCGGGTGCTGCTGGCGACGCGCAGCGTGCAGCGCAACGCGGTGGTCGGCCGCTTCGGCTTCGGCGACGACATCGAATCGTTTCTCGAACGCTTCCAGCTGCCGCTCGACGACAGCGGCGACCTGTTCCGCACCGCGCTGAGTCGCAATCGCGACGAGCTGGTCGACGACATCGACCACCCGGCGGTGCGCGAGCGCATCCCGGCCTGGTTCCGCCAGCTCGGCGCCGGCCGCAGCTTCCTCCTGCTGCCGGTGGTCATCGACCGCAAGGTGGTCGGCCTGTTCTACGCCGACCAGGACGCGCCGGGCAGCCTGCGGCTCGGTCCCAAGGAACTGGGCCTGTGCAAGGCGCTGCGCAACCAGGCCGTGCTGGCGATCCGCCACAAGACGCCGCCCGTCGCCGGAGCCTGATTGCGCTGCCGCATTAGATTTTTTGCTCGAATTTTTAATCTGTTGTTAACAAAGGATAAAAGTACGGATCGATGATTTTGTGCAACGCACAAAAAAGAGCTTGACGGTGAACCGGGCGCTGACCATAATGGTCTCATGCTGCGGTGCAAAAGAGACCATGTGCACGGCACATTCCACCGACAATCAGCCAGGAGAAGACCCATGTTCGCAACCTCCGATTTCGCCGCCCTCGGCCAAGCACAACTCGAAAAATCCATCCGTCTGTCCAATATCGCCCTGTCCGGTGTCGAGCGCCTCGTCACCCTGCAGCTCGACGTCGCCCGCGAACTGCTGAGCGAAAACACCGCCACCGCCAAGGCCCTGACCGAAGTCAAGGACGTGCAAGGCCTGCTGTCGCTGCAGCAGCAGCTGTCGCAGCCGGTGGTCGACAAGGCCCTGGCCGTCGCCAAGAACGTCTACGAAGCGGCCAGCAGCACCCAGGCCGAACTCGGCGCCTTCGTCGAAGAACAGGTCATCGAATTCAACAAGGGCTTGGTCACCACGCTGGACAAGGCCGTGAAGCAGGCTCCGGCCGGCTCCGAGATCGTCGTCTCGGCCGTCAAGACCGCCGTCGCCACCGCCGCTTCGGCCTACGACACGGTCGCCAAGACCGCCAAGAAGGTCACCAGCGACTTCGCCGAAGCCAGCGTCGCCGCCGCCGAAACCTCGGCCAAGGCCGCTGCCGGCGTTGCCAAGACCTCGGCTCGCAAGGCTTCGCCCGCTGCCGCGGTCTGATCGATCGCCGGTCGCGCCGCCTCGGCGGTGCGACGGATCGAACGAAAAAACCCACGCTTCGGCGTGGGTTTTTTCATGTCCGTCATCCGGGCGCTTCAGGATGCGGGCGGAGTGCCTCGAGCGCCGGATGACGGTACGTTGCCGGCCGATTGCCGACCCAGCCAGCGCAGCAGTTGCGCCAGCTTGCAGGCCGGCGAATCGGTTTCGGCGGCGCCGGGCGGCGTCAGCATGAACAGCGGCGGCAGGGGTTGCGCCGCGCAGTAGGGCCGGCGATCGGATTCGTGGTCCAGATAGCGCCCGGCGCGCTCGGCCAGCGCCCGCAGCAAGTCCTGCTGGCCTTGCCACCAGCCGCTGGGCGCCTGGCCCAGCGGCGCCATCATCAGGCCGGACAACTGGCCGATGCCGCCGCCGAGCATGGCCGCCAGGTCGGCCAGCAGCCGTGGTGCGGCCAGATCGCCGGCATGCAGCCAGCCACCGGCGGCCGGCGCCAGCGCGTCGAGCAGCGCACCGGCCTGCGCCACCGGCCCGGCTTCGCCGCCGACGGCGAGCAGGAAGCCGTGCTCCACGCCGAACGGACTGTCCTGCCAGGCGATCCGGATGCGCTGCGGATGATCGGGCAAGGGGGATGCATCGCCGAGCTCGACGACCAAGTCGCCGGCGGCGAGAGGGCAGGGCGGCGGGCCGCCGAGCAACCAGAGCTGCGGCCCGGCCGGCGCGACGCCCCCGGGCGGCGCGGACCAGCCCGGCGGCATCTGCGCATCGAGACACCAGCCCGCCTTGCCCTGCCGCGCCAACCGGGCCGCCAGCGTGGCCGGCAGGTCACAGGCGATCAGCTGCACGCCGGTCCGCCGCCCTCGCACAGCAGGCGGCTCACGGCCGGCTGGGCCAGGTGGTCGAGGAACCAGCGCAGCGCATTGCCGCGCGCCTTGGTCGGCCAGGCGACATGCAGCTTGGCGACCTGCTTGGCTTCCTCGCACTGCAGCGCGACCAGGCGGCCGGCATCGATATGCGGCTGGGCGATGCGGCGCGGCAGGAAGCCCACGCCGAGGCCGGCCAGCTGGGCGGCCAGCTTGTCGGCCTGGGTCGATACCGTCAGCGTCGGCTGGCCGGTCAGCAGGCCCGAGGTGCGCGGCGGCAGCGTGCGCGAGCTGTCGGCCACGCTGACCGCGCGGTGCGTGCGGACCGCCTGGATCGGCACCGGCTGCGGCTCGCGCGCCAGCGGATGGTGCGGCGCGGCGGCCAGCACGAATTCGACCTCGCCCAGCGGCTGGCTCTTGAAGCCGCCGCCGGGCGGCGCATCGTCGGGTGCGCCGATGGCGAGGTCGGCACGGCCGGTGTAGAGCGCATCCCAGGCGCCGCCGAAGGCCTCGTGCGAGAAGCGCAGCCGGGTCTCGCCGCCGATGCCGTCGAAGGCCGCGACCGAGCCGAGCAGGGCGCCGAAATCGACCAGGTCGCCGACCGCGATGCGCAGCTCGGGCTCCCAGCCGGTGGCGACGCGCTTGACGCGCGCCTCGAGCGCGGCGGCGGCGTCGAGCAGCGGGCGGCCTTCGCGCAACAGTTCCTGGCCGGCCGGCGTCAGCCGCGCACGGTGGCCGCTGCGGTCGAAGATCAGCACGTCGAGGTCCTGCTCGAGCTTCTGGATCGTGTAGGTGATCGCGGACGGCACGCGGTGCAGCTCGGCCGCCGCAGCGGCGAAGCTGCCCTTGCGATCGATGGCGTCGAGTACGACCAGCGCATCCAGGGATAGACGCATGTCAGGAATTCCGAAGCGGGCAACTGCATGGCAGGCAAGGAATGTTACGTCTCGATTATGGGCGAGCGGCGCAGCTTTGCCGACCTGTATTTCGATTTTATTGAACTCGTGCTGCATCGCAGCATCCAATCGGGGCGTAGAGCCTTGATCGAAAAGGGCTTTGCCGCTGCCCCGGGCAGGCGTTAGGATCGCCCCACGACGTCGGCGTCAGACCGATCCCAGGTAGTCAATTCAGGGGTGCAGAGTGCAAAAAGACATGGAGACATTGCACATGAAGTTGAAGTCGATCCTGGTGCTGTGGCCGTCCTTCCTGGTGGCCGGCATCCTCAACAGCCTGTTCTTCACCTTGTTCGATCCGCTCGAACTGACCTTCCAGGGCGAGCCGCTGTTCGAAACTCGCGTCATGGCCTATTCGATCGGTTTCTTCGTCTGCTGGCTGTTCGCCGGCCTGTCGAGCGGGCTGACGCTGTTCTTCGAGCGCGATCGCGAGCAATTGAACCGTTACTGTCCGGTCGATTTCAGCAAGCCGCAGCAAGATCACGATCCAGGCACGCTGGCGCATTGAAGGTGCGGCAGGCGGACAAAAGGCGACCCTCGGGTCGCCTTTTTCGTGGCCGCGCGGAGTTCAGTTGCGGGCGCAGCCCGACAGCAGCTGCTTGAGCGCCGGCAGGTCGCGCAGGGTGATCTGCTTGCCCTGCACGGCGATCAGGCCGTCGGTCTGGAACTTGGAGAAGGTGCGGCTGACGGTTTCGAGCTTCATGCCGAGGAAGCTGCCGATCTCCTCGCGCGTCATGCGCAGGTGGAAGCCGCTGGACGAGAAGCCGCGCGCGCCGAGCCGCTGCGACAGGTTGAGCAGGAAGGCGGCCAGCCGTTCCTCGGCGCGCATATTGCCCAGCAGCAGCATCACGCCCTGGTCGCGCACGATCTCGCGGCTCATCAGCTTGTAGAAATGCCGCGTCAGCGCCGGGATGTCCTTGGACAGCGATTCGAGCTGCTCGAACGGCAGCTCGCACACCTCGCAGTCCTCCAGCGCGATCGCGGTGCAGGCATGGCGCTCGCCGCCGAGCGCGTCGAGCCCGATCAGCTCGCCCGACATGTGGAAGCCGGTGACCTGCTCGCGGCCGTCCTCCGACAGCACCACGGTCTTGAAGAAACCGGTGCGCACCGCGTAGAGCGAGCGGAACGGATCGTCGGTGCGGAACAGCGCCTCGCCGCGCTTGACCGGGATGCGCTGCTTGATGATCTGGTCGAGCTGCGACAGCTCGTCGTGCTCGAGGCCGATCGGCAGGCAGAGCTCGCGCAGGCTGCAGCCGGCGCAGATGTTCTTGAGTTCGTGGGCGGGGAACAGGGTGGTCATATGGCGTTCGGATGGATGGCTTGACCCAGGTCAACGCCGCAAGTTTGACGCCTCCCTAGACTGCGAACAAGCCAAGCCCGAGCCTGACCGATGCAGATCCCGTTCAACGACGACCCCACCGCGCTCGAATTCGACCCGGAACTGGTCCGTCGCCACGATGGGCCGGGACCGCGCTACACCTCGTATCCGACCGCCGACCGCTTCGTCGAGGAATTCGACGAAGCGCGCTACCGCTGTGCGGTCGACGCGCGGCGCATGGCCGGCGCCGGCCGGCCGCTGTCGCTCTACGTCCACCTGCCGTTCTGCGGCACCGCCTGCTATTACTGCGCCTGCAACAAGATCGTCACCGAGGACCGCGGCCAGGCCGACGCCTACCTCGACGCGCTCGAGCAGGAGATCGTCATGCAGGCCAGGCTGTTCGGCCGCGAGGCGCCGGTGACCCAGCTGCACCTCGGCGGCGGTACGCCGACCTTCCTCACCGACGCCCAGCTCGAGCGGCTGATGCGCATGCTGACCGTGGCCTTCTCGATCGCGCCCGATGCCGAGCGCTCGGTCGAGATCGATCCGCGCCAGCTCGGCGAGCACACGCTGGCACTGCTGGCCGGCCACGGTTTCAAGCGCATGAGCATCGGCGTGCAGGATCTCGACCCGGCCGTGCAGGCCGCCATCAACCGGGTGCAGCCGGCCGGCCAGACCGCCGCCGTGCTCGATGCCGGCCGCGCGCTCGGCTACCGCTCGATCAATCTCGACCTGATCTACGGCCTGCCGTTGCAGACGCCGGACAGCCTCGCCGTCACGCTGGAACAAGTAAAAGCCTGGCGGCCGGCACGCATCGCGCTGTACAGCTACGCCCATCTGCCCGAGCGCTTCAAGCCGCAGCGCCGCATCGACGCCACGGCCATGCCCTCGGCCGAGACCAAGCTCGCCATGCTGCGGCTGGCGGTCGAGACGCTGTTGGCGGCCGGCTATCTCTACATCGGCATGGACCATTTCGCGCTGCCCGACGACGAGCTGGCGGTCGCGCTGCGGCAGGGGCGGCTACACCGCAACTTCCAGGGCTATTCGACCCAGGCCGAGTGCGACCTGGTCGGGCTCGGCGTGTCGGCCATCGGCAAGGTCGGCGGCGTCTATGCCCAGAACCATCGCGTGCTGGACGACTACTACGATGCGGTCGGCCAGGGCCGGCTGCCGATCGCGCGCGGGCTGGCGCTCGGCGCCGACGACCTGCTGCGGCGCGCGGTGATCCAGGCGCTGCTGTGCCAGTCCGAGCTGGTGATCGAGCCGTTCGAGACCAGCTGGATGATCGACTTCCGCAGCTACTTCGTCGCCGAGTGGCCGCAGCTCGAAGCGCTGGCGCAGGACGGCCTGGTGGCGCTGGGGCCCGACCGCATCCGCGTGACCGCGCGCGGCCGCCTGCTGGCGCGGGTGGTGGCGATGTGCTTCGACCGCTACCTGCGCGAGACGCGGATGGCGGCGCGCTATTCGCGTGTGATCTGAAGGCATGTGAAACGTGAAAGGCTGTGAAATGTGAAATGTGAAATGTGAAACGTGAACCCCGCTCCTCTGCCGGCAGTGATCTTTCAAGCCTTGTACGAGGACTGCGCCGTGACGAATCGCGGCGATTGCCGCGCTTCCGTATCTTCTTCGCCCACCGGCGGCTCTGGCGGATGAGGAGCGGGGTTCACGTTTCACCTTTCACATTTCACGTTTCACAGCCTTGTTCACGTTTCACATGCCGTTCACGTAAGCTCGCGCGATGTTCGATCCCTTCGATTCTTCCTTCGCGCTCACCCTGCTCGGCTGGTGGCTGGCCGGCTTCCTCGGCGGCCTGCATTGCCTCGGCATGTGCGGCGGGCTGGCCGCCGCGCTGGGGCTCAACGCCGTGGCCGGCCGGCGCGTGGCGCTGCTGCTGGCGGCCAACCTCGGCCGGCTCGCTTCCTATGTGGCGATCGGCACCGTGCTCGGCGGCCTGGCCGGCGCGGTGGCCTGGCTGCCGGCCGCGGCGCGGCTGCAGACGCTGCTGTTCCTGTTGTCGCAGCTGCTGGTCATCCTGCTCGGCCTGTATCTCGCCGGCTGGTCGCCGCTGCTGGCGCGGCTCGAGCGCATCGGCGGCACGCTGTGGCGCCGCCTGCAGCCGCGCTTCGCCGCCTTGCTGCCGCTGCGCAGCCTGCCGGCCGCCTTCGCCGCCGGCGGGCTGTGGGGCTGGCTGCCCTGCGGCCTGGTCTACACCGCCGCGACCGGCGCGCTGGCCGGCGGTTCGGCCGCGCGCGGCGCGCTGGTGATGCTGGCCTTCGGCCTCGGCACGCTGCCGAATCTGCTGGCCATGGGCGCCGCCGCAGGCCAGCTGCGCCGCTTGCGCGACCGCCGCGGCATCCGGCTGGCGGCCGGTGGCCTGCTGGTAGCGCTGGCGCTGGCGGAACTCCTGCGCTGGGCGGCGCACCAAGTCGCGTGACTCCACTTCTTTTCGACACGCTCGAGCAATACCGCGCCCAGGTGCTCGTTGCCCTGGCCGGTGCCGAGCGCACGCTCGACTGGTTCGATCCCGACCTGGCCGGCAGCGGTGCCGAGGCGCCGGCCTGCGCTGAGGCGCTGCATGCGCAATTGGCCGGCAAGCAGCTGCGCCTGCGCCTGCTGCTGCACGACGAGGCCTGGTTCGTGCGCCATTGCCCGCGGCTGGCGGCGCTGATGCAGGTCTATGGTCACCTGTTCGAATTGCGTTTGACCGGCGAGGCCGATCGCGAGGCGGGCGAGCCCTTCCTGCTGACCGAACGGGCGGTGGTGCGCCGTTTCCACGCCGATTCGCCGCGCGGCGAGGCCGCCGGCCCCGGCCGTGCGCATGCGGCGTGCCGTCAGCGTTTCGGCGACCTATGGATGCAGGCGGTGCCGGCGGGAGCCGGGCGCCGACTATTCATCTGAGTCCTTTTCGTTTGACATCGGGTTTGTCGCGGCAATGCGTATCGGCGCGGCCTAGGCCGCCGTCATGTTGCGACGCAATTTGCCCCTAGTTTTTTCTTTGGAAGCTGCTAGAATTTTGCGGTCGGTCGTCATTGATACGTCAAAGGTTTTAAAAGCCCTCGATCAACGGTCGATTGCTTTGTTTTCTCTGTGAACTCACATCTAAAGGTAAATCATGCAAAAGTCCCTGCTCATCGCTGCCCTGCTGGCCCTGGGTCTGGCCGCTTGCGGCAAGAAGGAAGAGCCGGCCGCTGAAGCGCCCGCCGCTGCTCCGGCTGCTGAAGCTCCTGCCGCCGCTCCGGCTGAAGCGCCTGCCGCTGCCCCGGCCGACGCCGCTGCCCCGGCCGCCGCTCCCGCCGACGCCGCTGCCGCTCCGGCTGCTCCGGCCGACGCCGCTGCTGCCCCGGCCGCTCCGGCCGAACAGCCGAAGCAGTAATTCGCTTCGAGCAGTGCGAAAAGCCGACCTCGGGTCGGCTTTTTGTTTTATTCGGACCGCTAATGCGCGTGCGCCGAATAAGCGAAAGGACGCCGTCAGGCGTCCTTTCCCATTGCGATGGCGCAGTGCAATAGCGGCTTATATGCGCTGCAGCGAAATATATATCCGGGCTTATCCGCCGATGCGTCCGGGGATGCGCGGCGTATCGACGCGCACGTCGGCGTTCTGGGCGCGGTGGCGCAGCGCGTGGTCGATCAGCACCAGCGCCAGCATGGCCTCGGCGATCGGCGTGGCGCGGATGCCGACGCAGGGGTCGTGGCGGCCGGTGGTCTGCATCAGGACCGGATTGCCCTGCTTGTCGATCGAGTTGCGCTCTTGCGGAATGCTCGAGGTCGGCTTGATCGCAATGCTCACGCGCAAGTCCTGGCCGGTCGAGATGCCGCCGAGCACGCCGCCTGCGTGGTTGCTGGCGAAGCCTTCGGGCGTGAGTTCGTCGCCGTGCACGCTGCCGCGCTGGGCGACCACGCCGAAGCCGTCGCCGATCTCGACGCCCTTGACCGCGTTGATGCTCATCATCGCGTAGGCGATGTCGGCGTCGAGCCGGTCGTAGACCGGTTCGCCCCAGCCGACCGGCACGTTCTCGGCCACCACCTCGATGCGCGCGCCGATCGAGTCGCGCTCGGCGCGGATCTGGTCCATGTGGGCTTCGAGCTGCGGCACGATCTCGTCGTTCGGGGCGAAGAAGGCGTTCTCGCCGACGTGGCGCCAATCCTTGAACGGGATGGCGATCTCGCCGAGCTGGCTCATGTAGCCGCGGATCTCGATGCCGAACTTCTCGCGCAGCCATTTCTTGGCGATGGCGCCGGCGGCGACGCGGACCGCGGTCTCGCGCGCCGAGCTGCGGCCGCCGCCGCGGTAGTCGCGGATGCCGTACTTGTGCCAGTAGGTGTAGTCGGCGTGGCCCGGGCGGAAGGTCTCGACGATCTTGCCGTAGTCCTGGCTGCGCTGGTCGGTATTGCGGATCAGGAGGGCGATCGGGTGGCCGGTGGTGCGGCCTTCGAACACGCCCGACAGGATCTCGACCGTGTCCGGTTCCTTGCGCTGGGTGACGTGGCGGCTGGTGCCGGGCTTGCGGCGGTCGAGCTCGGCCTGGATGTCGGCCTCGCCGATCGCCAGTCCGGGCGGGCAGCCGTCGACCACGCAGCCGATGGCCGGGCCGTGGCTTTCGCCGAAGGAGGTGACGGTGAACAACAGACCCAGCGTACTGCCCGACATGGTGCGACCTCTCGCCTGGAACACGCCGGCCGCGGGGCCGGACGATCGGATGAAGGTCGACGAGTCTATCACAGCGCGCCGCGGCGCCGGCCCGGCGGGGCAGGGCGCCGCGGCGCGCCGGCGCTGACGTTCGCGTCAATCGGGCGGTGCCGGACGGCCGGCTTTCAGGCTGCCTGTCCGGGCAGGCAACCGAGGCCGGCCAGGGTCGCTTCGACCGCCTGATCGAGCGGCGTGTGCGGTTCCTCGCCCAGCACCGCGGCCAGCTTGCCGCCGTCCATCCGCACCGGCTGGCGCCACAGGTAGCGCATCTCCAGCAGCTCGCGCAGCGTGGCGACGAAGGGCGAGGCGAGCCGGACCA
The DNA here is from genome assembly GCF_014353015.1 of Chitinimonas koreensis. Classification (NCBI taxonomy): domain Bacteria; kingdom Pseudomonadati; phylum Pseudomonadota; class Betaproteobacteria; order Neisseriales; family Chitinibacteraceae; genus Chitinimonas; species Chitinimonas koreensis. Next base: position 2,946,756 of record NZ_CP060704.1, on the reverse strand, counting down.
TCCACCACGGGAAGGCCGCGAGCCTGGCCCGGCCGCCGCGGCGCTCGACCACCCGGCGGATGGATTCCGCCATCCGCTTGCCGTCTGCATCCCAGTGGCCGGCCATGTGGAAGGCGGCGAACGGCGCGAGCGTGCTGCGGCGGGCCAGCAGCGCGACCATGGTGCGGGCCACGTCGGGCAGGTAGGACCACTGGTGGCCGACGCCGCGGTCGCCGGGCATCCGCACGGTGCGCACCGGCTGGCCCGGCTTGACCAGGCCCTGGGCGAACCAGCTGTTGCCGACCTGCGGGCCGAAGAAGTCGCCGGCCCGCACCACGATCACCCGCGCGCCCTGGCCGGCGGCGGCTTCCAGCCGGCGTTCGAGCTCGACCCGGATCGCGCCCTTGCGCGTGACCGGCCGTTGCGGGTCGTCTTCGCGCAGCAGCGGGAAGGCGTCGGGCCGTAGTTGTAGACCGTGCCCGGCAGCACGATGGTGGCGCGCTCGGCGAGGGCGGCGGCGATGGTGTTGTCGATCATCGGCAGCACCAGCTCGGCCCAGCGGCGGTAGCCGGGCGGGTTGACCGCATGGACGATCACGCTGCAGCCGCGCGCCGCCCGCTGCACGTCGTCGCGCACCATCGCATCGCCGCGCAGCCAGGTGATGCCGTCGCGCTGCATGGCGGGCTCGGCCAGGCCGCGTTGCAGCGCCTGCACCTGCCAGCCGGCATCGCGCAGCTGGCGGGCGACTTCGCCGCCGATGCCGCCGCTGGCGCCGAGGACCAGGGCCTTGCCGATCGGGGTGGTTTGGGTGGTCATGTTCGTGCTCCGTCGTCGGTTGGGATGGAGGCATTCTGACGACGGGCCGGGTGTAAAGAAATTGCCGAGAATGATCGATCAGCTATACATTTTCGTATGGAAAACGAAATCGGCTGGGAGCTCTACCGCACCTTCCTGGCGGTGCTGACCGAGGGGTCGCTGTCCGGCGCCGCGCGTGCGCTCGGCATCACCCAGCCCACGGTGGGGCGCCATGTCGGCGCGCTCGAGGCGGCATTCGGCCAGCCGCTGTTCACCCGCTCGCAGACCGGCCTGCTGCCGACCGAGGCTGCGCTGGCGCTGCGCGGCTACGCCCAGACCATGCACAGCACCGCCGCGGCGCTGGCGCGCGCGGCCGCCAGCCGGGGCCAGGGCGTCAGCGGCGTCGTGCGGATCTCGGCCAGCGAGGTGATCGGCATCGAGGTGCTGCCGCCGATGCTGGCGCAGTTGCGGCAAGCGCATCCGCAGCTGCGGGTCGAGCTGGTGCCGACCAACCGGGTGCAGGACCTGCTGCAGCGCGAGGCCGACATCGCGGTGCGCATGACCGCGCCCAGGCAGGCGCAACTGATCGCCCGCCGGGTCGGCGAAGTGGAGCTGGGCCTGCATGCGCATGCCGACTATCTGCGCCAGTACGGCACGCCGGCCTCGCTGGACGAACTGGCTGGCCATGCGCTGATCGGCTTCGACCAGGAGACGCCTTTCCTGCGCGCTGCCCGCAAGCTGCTGCCGGTCTGGGGCCGCGAATCCTTTGCGTTGCGTTGCGACAGCGACCTGGCCCAGCTGGCGCTGATCCGCGCCGGCTGCGGCATCGGCATCTGCCAGACGGCGCTGGCCGGCCGGCCCGGGGCGCCGCTGGTGCGCGTGCTGGGCGGGCAGTTCGCCCTCCGGCTGGAGACCTGGGTCACCATGCACGAGGACCTGCGCAACAGCCCGCGCTGCAAGGCGGCCTTCGACGCGCTGGTGGAAGGCCTGCAGGCGCATGTCGCGGGCGCGGATTCGCGCTGAAGTCCTGCTAGCGGCGTGTCGCCAGGGCGAGCGTAAACTGGCCGGCCACCGCTTCCATTCCCGCCGTGCCGCATCGGCGGCCCTGTTCGCAATCCCGGCCGCTCAATGGCTTGCCGAGCACGGCGCTGGGGTAGGCGCGGCCGCTGAACCGCAGTTCTTCCTGCAAGGTGAAGCCAAGTCGCCGGTAGTAGTCGAGCAGGTGGCCGGCCGGGGCCGGCGTGTCGAGCGCCAGCTGGTCATAGCCTTGCGCCGCCGCCCAGCCTTCGGCGACGCTCAGCAACGACCGGCCCACGCCGTGGCCCTGCCAGTCGGGACGCACGGCGAACTGGTGAACGCTCGCCGTGCCCGGCCTGCGATAGGTCCGGCACTCGCTGTCGTGCTGCGGTCGATAGACCGTGAGCGAACCGATCAGCTCGCCGTCCAGCGTCGCGGCGAAGCCTTGTCCGCGCCGCAGCCGGGCCGTGGTGGCGGCGACGGTCTGCCGCCCGCTCGCGCAATCCAGGCCCAGGTCCTGCAAAGGGGCGAAGGCGTCGTGCAGCAGCTCGGTCAGCGCCTCCACGGCATCGCCGGGCCGCCATGGGTGCAACAGGAAGATGGGTTTCGCGCTTCGATCGGTTTGCATGGCGGGACTTCAGGGATGCGCGGCCGGTTTTCGCCTGTCCCGCGGCGTGCCGCCTTCCAGCAGGTAGGCGGCGCTGGCGGCCAGCAGTTGGGCGGCGCTGCGACGGCAGAAGACAGCACCGGTGCTTTCCTCGGCCAGGAGTTCGGCGATCAGCGCATCGGGCCTCGCCGCATCGATCAGCAATACCGTCTGCACACCGCGACCCAGCGCGCCGAGCAGCGCCCGGGCCAGGCCTGCCGCCGCGGCGCGGGGATGGTGGGCCAACCAGCGTTCCAGCGCTTCCCGGCCGTCCGCTCCGGTCAGCCTGGCCAGTTCGCTCACTGCGGCTGGATCGCCCATCACGACCATGGCTTCGGCCGGGAGACGCCGCGCCAACTGGCTGCCCAGCTGCAGGGGCGACACCAGCCGGCACTTGCCCGCCGTGTCGGTCGCCAGCGGCATCAGCACGGGCAGCATGCCGCGATCCAGGCATGCGCCGAGCAGGCCGTCCGGTTCTTCGCCGGCAGGCGGCGCGTGCGCGAGCTTGTCCGCCTCCTGCCCGCTCAGGCTCATCGCCCTGGGACCGTAGCGGCCGATCAATTGCACCAGTTCCCGGTTGATCCCGGCCAACATGGCGCGCATGTCGTTCGTGGCGAGGCAGCCGGGCAGGCGGGCGTCGGCGGGGAAGGGCAGCGGGCCGCCATGGACCACCACCGGCCGGGCACCCGCCAGGGCGAGCAGCGCGACGTCCCGGGCGAAGGCCTGCCGGGCGCCGGCTGCCTCGCCCGGCGCCACGGCGTCGACGATCACGATCGCCTTGCGCTGCAGCACCTGCAGGAAAGGCAGCGCGCCCGCCGGCAGGCCGAGGCCGTGCAGTCGTTCCAGGCGGCGGGGGAGGTCGGCCGGCATGCTCGGTCCTTGCAACGGCGCCGGCTTCATGCGGCGCCGCGGCCGGGGCCGTCGAGCAGTAGCAGGCGGATCTCCTCGGCCGTGGCTGCGGCACGCAGAGCGCTGCGGAAGGTACGGTCGCACAGCAGCCGGACGGCATCGGCCAGCAGGCGCAGGTGATCCCGGTGAGCATGCTCGGGAACCAGCAGGATCAGGATTTCTCCGGCCGGCTCGCCGTCGGGGGCATCGAAGGCGATGGGATGGTTGGGGCGGATGAACAGGCCGAGGGGCACCGACAGGCCGGGCAGGCGCGCATGGGGAATCGCGAAGCCTTGTCCCGGGCTGGTGGAGCCGAGCCTTTCCCGCTCGGCCAGCCGCTGCGCGATATGGCCGGCCGAAAGGCCGTAGCGTCGCTGCAGGTGCCGAGCCGCATATTCGAACAGCTGCGGACGATCGCGCAATTCGATTTGTAGAAGAATATCTTCAGCCGGGCAGATTCGGGCCAGCGCATCCATCGTTCAACCCTGTCGATTCGGTATGGGTGCGAGCGTCCTCCCATTTGTCGGGAGGCGACCGGTCGAATGGGACCGGTTTTTCGCCGCGATCGAAGCGTAGGCCGGATGCCGTAAAGATCGCGTAAATAGTGCGGCCCGAAAAATATGGATCGCATAAATTGCAGCGAAGTGATGGATGCCTGCGGGCCAGGCAGGACGGAGGTCGTCAATAATCTATACGCCATTCCTATATGGAACGGCCCGGATTTTATCCCGTGTTTACGACGTGCTTATTATGCTCGCCGGTGCTTTGCGATTCGCGCATTGCGCATTCACCTGGAGATGTTATGTTCGAACTCGGCAAGGATTACACGCGGGAAGATATCCATATTCAATGCGGCGGCAACAAGCAGGCTTTCCTGCCCATGCACAAGGGCAAGGTGGTCGCGGCCTGCCTGCGGCCGGATCTCAATCCGCAGGCGCCGGACGTGGTGCTCTGCAATGGCGGCGGTGCCGCCCGCGCCGCCGGCAGGGTGCTCGCCAAGCAGACCGATCCCATTCCGGTCTTCATCCGCAGGGAAATCGACCGCTGGCGCTACGTCGGCCATTACGCGCCTGCGGACTCGCTGACCGCACCCGCCGACTGCCAGCCCTACGTCAAGGGCAGCGGTTTCACGACGGGCCAGATTTCGCGCGTGATCAAGCTCGTACGCCGTTAGCGGCTAGCCGGAGCCGCCCGCTCCGCGGCCCCGCTGCGGCCGATCCGCATCGGCCAGGTTCCGCAGCGCCGGTGGCCCGGCGCGGAACGGATCAGAAGCGCACCACGCATTTGCGGGTGGCGGTGAAGTCGGGCCGGATCACGCTGTCGCAGTCTTGGAAGTAGCGGCCGCTGTCGGCCAGCACCTGCGGCCCGGTGCGGCGGCACAGCACGGTGCCGTGGCCTTCTTCGGTCAGCAGCTCGGTCAGCAGTTCGCCGGGCTGCATCGCGCCGACCAGATGGACCGCGGCCACGCCGTGGTCGATCGCGCCGAGCGCGGCCCGGACCATGTCGGCCGCCTCGCTCCGTTCATGCATCCGCAACCATTCTTCCAGCGCCGGCCGGCCGGTGATGCCGGCCTCGATCCCTTCCTGCTGCAGGCGGATCCGGTCGTCGCCGATCAGCACCAGCTTGGCTGCGGACAGCCGCTGCGCCAGCAGGCTGCCCAGCTGCTCCGGCGCCAGCGGCTGGTCGTAGCCGTCGGCATCGGGCGCCAGCGGCATCAGCACCGGCACCAGGCCGTTGGCCTGCAATAGGGCGAGTAGGCTCGGGTCCAGGGAGGTGGCCTCGGCCATCCGGCCGATCTGGCGTACGGCGCCGGCCGTCACGGCGTGCGCATCGCGGCCGGAAGTGCCGACCGCCTTGACGCCCTGCTGGTCGAGCAGGCGCACCAGTTCGAAGTTGATTTCGGTCAGGGCGGCGCGGGTGACCTGGCGCAGCGGCTCCTGCCCGTCGCCCGGCCGGCCCGGCTGCATGAGCTTGATGTCGGGCATGCCGCCATGCACCAGCACCGGCCGAGCCCCCAGCAGCGCCAGCATCGCGACGTCCTGCGCCAGCGCCTGCCGCGCCTGCGGGTCGAAACTGCTGCGTCCGCCGCAGACGATCACCACGGTGTGGCCGTGCAGCGAGCGGACGTAAGGAAGGGAGTCGGTCAGCGATTGGGCGCGCTGGGCGGGTTGAGGCATGGACATGGGATTCTCCGGTCGAATGGGGCGGGTAGTTCAGGCGTCCAGCAGGACGCGGCGGATATCCAGCGGCGTGGGGGCCGCCCGCAATTGCTCGCGGCAGCTGCGCTCGCAGAACAGGCGCGCGGCGTCGGCCAGCAGTTGCAGGTGCTCCTGCGTCGCGTGTTCGGGGACCAGAAGAGTGAATAACAGGCCGACGGGCTTGCCGTCGGGGGCGTCGAAGGGGATGGGTTGCGCGGTGCGGATGAAGACTGCGACGGGGTGCTGCAGGTCGGGAATGCGGGCGTGGGGAATGGCGACGCCCTGGCCGAGGGCGGTGGAACCGAGTTTTTCGCGTTCGGTCAGCCGCTCGGCGACGCGGTCGGGGACGTGGCCATCCAGGCCGTGGCGCGCCCTGATGTGCTGCGCCGTCCGGTCGAACAGTTGGGCGCGGTTCTGGATGTCGATGTCGAGCAGGATGTCCTCGGTCGGACACATTCGGCAAGGGTCTGCATGTCTAGGAAGTCCTCGGATGGTTCGCATCGATCGGCACGCCCGTGCCATCGCATGCGGGCCGGGCCGCGGCACCGGATCGGCGGTATCCGCACCGGCCATGGACACAGCGTACGGAACTCGACGTAAAGACCGTGCAAAGAGGCGTCGGCGCCGCGTCAAGAATCCGTCAAGACCGCCGGTGCGCTGGCCGCCATGCGAAACGGCCGGTAGGCCGGCCGTTGCGTCGTCTCGTCGCGCGCCATCCCGTCCCGGCGTTTCGCTCGATACGGCGGGGGGCAGGACCGTGAACCGGTCCTCAGGCCAGGCCGACCAGCCGGTAGCCCACCCCAGCTCGGTCAGCAGGTGCTGCGGCTGGGCCGGGTCGGCTTCGAGCTTCTGGCGCAGATTGCCCATGTAGATGCGCAGGTAGTGGTCGCGGCCGGCGGCGTTCGGCCCCAGACCGCCATCAGCAGCTGGTGGTGGGTCATCACCCGGCCGTGGCCCTTGATCAGTGCGGCCAGCAGGCGGTATTCGATCGGCGTCAGATGGACCGCTTCGACGCCGCGCTTCACCTCGCGGGCGGCGAGATCGACCCAGACCTCGCCGAAGCGGACCTGCGCGCTCGGATCCTGGCCGCCGTTGACGGCGCTGCGCCGCAATTGGGCCCGCACCCGGGCCAGCAGCTCGGGCACGCCGAACGGCTTGACCAGGTAGTCGTCGGCGCCGGCGTCGAGCGCGGCGACCTTGTCTTCCTCGCGGTCGCGCGCCGACAGGATGATCACCGGCGCCGACGACCAGGCGCGCAGCTCGGTCACCAGCTCGCGGCCGTCGCGGTCGGGCAGGCCCAGGTCGACGATGAACAGCTCGGGCTGCCGGCTGCCGGCCTCGATCAGCGCGCGGCCGACGTTGTCGGCTTCGAATACGGTGAAGTCCTCGGCTTCCAGTGCGGTGCGCACGAAGCGACGGATATGGGGATCGTCCTCGACGATCAGGATACGGTTCGGTTTCATGGGGTCGGTTCCGGCTCGGTGGGCTGTTCGGTCTCCGCCAGGGTCGGCGGCGTGCCCATGGGCAGGGTGAAGACGAAGCGGGCGCCGCCGTCGGGGCGGTTCTCGGCATGCAGCTTGCCGCCGTGGGCTTCGACGATGGCGCGGCTGATCGCCAGCCCAAGGCCTACGCCGGGCAGCGCCGATTCGCTGTCGCCGCGCTCGAACTTGCCGAACAGCGCTTCCTCGCGCCCCGGCGGCAAGCCGGGGCCGTCGTCGTCGACGGTGACGCGCATCAGGTTGCCGCGATGCGCGGCGGAGACGACGATCTCGCTGCCCGGCGGGGTGTATTTGGCGGCATTGTCGAGCAGGTTGACCAGCACCCGCTCGATCAGCACGGCGTCGAACTCGCACAGCGGCAGGTCGGCCGGCAGGCGGCTGGTCACCTTGTGCTCGGCCAGCGCGGCATCGAGCTGGCGGCGGGCCGAGCCGAGCACTTCCTCGAGCGACTGCCAGTCGCGCCGCAACTCGACCGCGCCGGATTGCAGGCGGGCCATGTCGAGCAGCTTGCCGACCAGTTCGGCCATGCCCTGCGCCTTGTCGCGGATGGCGGCGACCAGTTCCTGCCGCACTGGTTCGGCCAGCGGGCTGTGCGTCAGCGTATCGGCCAGGCCGACCAGGGCGGTCAGCGGGGTGCGCAGATCGTGCGACACGGCGGCCAGCAGGCCATTGCGCAGCCGCTCGCCCTCCATGCTGACCAGCGCGTCCTGGGCGACCTCGACGAAGTGCACTCGTTCCAGCGCCAGCGCGATCTGGGCCGCGCAGGTCTCCAGCAGGCGCAGGTCCTCGGGCTCGTCGAACAGCCACAAGCCGGTCGGCTGCACCGCCAGCACGCCGCGGGTGCGCATCGGTGCCTTCAGCGGCAGGTAGCGGGCCGGGCTGGACGGCAGGGTGGCGGTGCCGAAACCGGCCGCTTCGGCATGGTCGTAGACCCACTGCGCCACGCTGGTGTCGACCTCGGCTGCGGGCGTCGCGGCGGCGTCGCCGGCATGGGCCTCGCGCATGCGCTCCTGGCTGTCCGGCAGCAGCACCGCGCTGCGTGCCTGGAAATTGCTGCCTACCTGCTCGATGGCGATGGCGACGACCTGCTCGGTGGTCAGCGCCGCCGACAATTCGCGCGCCAGCCGCGACAGCTCGTCGGCACGCCGTTCGCGCCGGCGCGCGATGTCGGCCTCGAAGCGCAGCTTGGCGGTGAGCTGGCCGATGATCAGCGCCACGGTCAGCATCATCGCGAAGGTGAACAGGTATTGCGTGTCGTTGACCGTGAAGGTGAGTCGCGGCGGCACGAAGAAGAAGTCGAAGCTGGCCACCGCGAGGCAGGCGGCCAGCGCGCCCGGCCCGCGGCCGTAGCGGATCGCGACCAGCACCACCGCCAGCAGGAACACCATCACCACGTTGGCCAGGTCGAAGATCGACAGCAGCGCGCCGGCCAGCGCGGTGGTGACGGCCACGATCAGGCAGGACGCGCCCCAGCCGCGCCAGTCGGCCCGGCCCGGCGGCAGCCGGATGCGGCTGGCCGGCGGCGCATCGGAGGTTTCCAGCCCGACCAGGTAGAGATCGAGCGCCGCGGCGCGCTCGGCCAGCCGGTCGGCCAGGCCGGGCAGCAGCTTGCGGCGCCAGCCCGATTTCAGCCGATGGCCGATCACCAGCTTGCTGACGTTGCGGCTCCTGGCGTAGGCCGCCAGCGTGTCGACCGGGTCGGTGCCGGCCAGCGTGGCGGTCTCGGCGCCCAGTTGCTCGGCGGCCTTGAGCGTGGCCAGCACGCGCCGGCGCTGCTCGTCGGGCAGGTGTTGCAGCGCCGGCGTCTCGACGTAGACCGCGATCCAGTCGGCCTGCAGCTTGGCGGCCAGCCGGGCGGCGGCGCGCACCAGCTTGTCGCCGCTGGCGCCGGGGCCGACGCAGACCATCAGCCGTTCCTTGGTCTGCCAGACGTTGGCGATGGCGCGATCGGCGCGGTAGGCGCGCATCTGCACGTCGACCCGGTCGGCGGTGCGCCGCAGCGCCAGTTCGCGCAACGCGATCAGGTTGCCCTTGCGGAAAAAATTCCTGGAAGCCCGTTCGGCCGCGTCGGCCAGGTAGACCTTGCCCTGAGACAGCCGGACCAGCAGCTCGTCGGGCGGCAGGTCGACCAGCACCACCTCGTCGGCCTGCTCGAACACGTGGTCGGGCACCGTTTCGCGCACGCGCACGCCGGTGATCGAGCCGACCACGTCGTTGAGGCTTTCCAGGTGCTGCACGTTGAGCGCGGTGTAGACGTCGATGCCGGCTTCGAGCAGCTCTTCCACGTCGAGCCAGCGCTTCTGGTGGCGGCTGCCCTCGACGTTGCTGTGCGCCAGCTCGTCGACCACGATCAGTTCCGGCCGCTGCGCGAGCGCGGCGTCGAGGTCGAACTCGGCGAGCAGGCGGTCGCGGTACTGGACCTTGCGCGAAGGCAGCAGGACCAGGCCGTCGAGCAGGGCGGCGGTTTCGGCCCGGCCGTGGGTTTCCACCACGCCGACCAGGACCTTGACCCCTTCGGCCTGCTGCCGTCCGGCGGCCTGCAGCATGGCGTAGGTCTTGCCCACGCCGGCGCAGGCGCCGAAGAAGATTTTCAGCTTGCCGCGGCGGGCTGCGGCCTCCTCGGCGTGCAGCGTCTCCAGCAGGCGGTCGGGATCGGGGCGGTCGGTGATCATGGCGGCATCGGATTCGAGTGGGTAGGGTAGGAAGCAGGGCAGGGCCGCCCGGCGCCGAGCGTAGCCATGCCCATCCAGGCGGGCCGGCCGGCGTCGGAACGGCCTCGGCCGCGAACGGTACGCGGGCGACCGTTCGCGGCCGAGGCCGATCTAACCGGCATTGCGCGGCATTATGCGCCGCGGCGGCTCATCGCCAGCTCGTCCAGTGCCAGGTTCAGCTCGAGCACGTTGACCGTGCGGTCGCCGAAGATGCGCCAGCTCGGGTATTCGATATGGCGGTCCACCAGGGTTTTCACCGCCAGCGGCGTCATGCCGCGGGCCTTGGCCACCCGTTCGATCTGGTAGTAGGCGGCGGCCGGCGAGATGTGCGGGTCCAGGCCCGAGGCCGACGCCGTCGCCAGGTCGGCCGGCACCGGTCCGTGCTGGTCGGGATGCGCGGCGCGCAACTGCTCGACGCGGCCCTTGACGGCCTCGGCCAGCGCCGGGTGCAGCGGGCCGTAGTTGGAGCCGCTGGAGGCGGCCGCGTTGTCCGGTATCGGCCCGGTGGCCGACGGCCGGCTCCAGAAGTAGGTCGGGCCGCTGAACGATTGGCCGATCAGCGAGCTGCCGACCACCGTGCCGTTGCGTTCGACCAGGCTGCCGGCCGCCTCGGCGGGGAACAGCAGGCGAGCCGCGCCGGTCACGGCGGCGGGGTAGGCGAGGCCGGTCACGACGCTGAGCAGCAGGAACAGCGACAGGGCGGGGCGGATCAGGGATTTCATGGTGGTGCTCCTTGCAGGCGGCGCCTCGGCAGCCTGCACATCGGGATGGAGGGGATCGGGCCGCGCGGACGGCCTGCCTGCAGCAGGCCGTCCCAGCGCTCATGCGGCCCCGAGCAGGCCCAGTACCACATCGATCAGCTTGATGCCGACGAAGGGGACGATCAGCCCGCCCAGTCCGTAGACCAGCAGGTTGCGCCGCAGCAGCAGGCCGGCGCCGAGCGCGCGGTACTTGACGCCCTTCAGGGCCAGCGGGATCAGCGCGACGATGACCAGCGCGTTGAAGATCACCGCCGACAGGATGGCCGAGGCCGGGCTGTTCAGCGCCATCACGTCGAGCACCTTGAGCTGCGGATAGGTGGTGGCGAAGGCGGCCGGGATGATGGCGAAGTACTTGGCCACGTCGTTGGCCACCGAGAAGGTGGTCAGCGCGCCGCGCGTCATCAGCATCTGCTTGCCGGTCTCGACGATCTCGATCAGCTTGGTCGGATTGCTGTCGAGGTCGACCATGTTGCCGGCTTCCTTGGCGGCCTGGGTGCCGCTGTTCATCGCCACCGCCACGTCGGCCTGGGCCAGCGCCGGCGCGTCGTTGGTGCCGTCGCCGGTCATCGCCACCAGCTTGCCCTCGGCCTGGGTGTCGCGGATCAGCTTGAGCTTGTCCTCGGGCCGGGCCTCGGCCAGGAAGTCGTCGACGCCGGCCTCGGCGGCGATGGCGGCGGCGGTCAGCCGGTTGTCGCCGGTGATCATGACGGTCTTGATGCCCATCCGGCGCAGTTCGGCGAAACGTTCCTTGATGCCGCCCTTGACGATGTCCTTGAGCTCGATCACGCCGAGCACTTGGTTGCCGTCGGCCACCACCAGCGGCGTGCCGCCGCGGCGCGCCACCTGGTCGACCAGCTCGCGCACGGCCGGCGGGAAGTGGCCGCCCTGGGCCTCGACATGGTCGCGCACCGCATCGCTCGCACCCTTGCGGATGGACCGCATCGTACCGGCCGAGTCGCGGATGTCGACGCCGGACATGCGGGTCTGGGCGCTGAAGGCAGGAAATGCGCATCGTGCAGCTCGCGGCCGCGCAGGCCGAACTTCTCCTTGGCCAGCACCACGATGGAGCGGCCTTCCGGCGTCTCGTCGGCCAGCGAGGCGAGCTGGGCCGCGTCGGCCAGTTCGCGGTCCGACAGGTTGGGCGCCGGCAGGAAGGCGCTGGCCTGGCGGTTGCCGAGCGTGATGGTGCCGGTCTTGTCCAGCAGCAGCACGTCGACGTCGCCGGCCGCCTCGACCGCGCGGCCGCTGGTGGCGATCACGTTGGCCTGCATCATCCGGCTCATGCCGGCCACGCCGATGGCGCTCAACAGGCCGCCGATGGTGGTCGGGATCAGGCAGACCAGCAGCGCCACCAGCACGGTGATGCTCACCGGGCTGCCGGCGCCGGCCGCCTGCACGCTGTAGAACGAGAACGGCAGCAGGGTGACGGTAGCCAGCAGGAACACCAGCGTCAGCGCCACCAGGAGGATGGTCAGCGCGATCTCGTTCGGCGTCTTCTTGCGCTTGGCGCCTTCCACCATGGCGATCATGCGGTCGAGGAAGGCCTCGCCGGGGTTGGCGCTGACGCGTGCCACCAGCCAGTCGCTGAGCACCCGGGTGCCGCCGGTGATGGCCGAGAAGTCGCCGCCCGATTCGCGGATCACCGGGGCCGATTCGCCGGTGATGGCCGATTCGTCGACCGAGGCCACGCCTTCGAGCACCTCGGCGTCGGCCGGCACGGTATCGCCGGCCTCGACCAGCACCAGATCGCCGCGGCGCAGGCTGGCGGAATCGAGCACGGTGACCTTGGCATCGCGGCGCGGTTCGGCCAGCTTCTTGGCCACCACGTTCTTGCGGCTGCCGCGCAGCGCGGCGGCCTGGGCCTTGCCGCGGCCCTCGGCCAGCGCCTCGGCGAAGTTGGCGAACAGCACGGTGAACCACAGCCAGGCGGCGACCGCGAAGATGAAGCCGGCCGGCGCCTCGCCGTGGCCGCCCAGGGCATGGATGCCCAGTACGGTGGTGAGCGCGCTGCCGATCCAGACCACGAACATCACCGGGTTGCGGAACTGGGCGCGCGGCGACAGCTTGCGGAACGATTCGGCGATGGCCGGACGGACCAGCGCGGGGTCGAACAGCGGCAAGGTCCGTGCAGCGGTGTGCGCGGCGTGCGTCTCGGCTTGGGAATGCAGTTGTTTGTTCATATCGTTCATGGCCCTCTCCTCAGCGACCGAACAGTTGCAGGTGTTCGACGACCGGACCCAGGGCCAGGGCCGGAATGTAGGTCAGCGCACCGACGATCATCACCGAGCCGATCAGCAGGACCACGAACAGCGGGCCGTGCGTCGGCATGGTGCCGGCCGATACCGCCAGCCGGGGCTTGCGCGCCAGGCTGCCGGCGATGGCGAGCACCGCGACGATGGGAACGAAGCGGCCGAACCAGACGGCGATGCCGAGCGCGATGTTGTAGAACGGCGTGTTGGCCGACAGCCCGGCGAAGGCCGAACCGTTGTTGTTGGCGGCCGAGCTGAAGGCGTACAGCGTCTCGCTGAAGCCGTGCGCGCCGGGGTTCCACAGGCTGGACAGCGCGGCCGGCGTCAGCACCGCGACCGCCGTGCCGCCGAGCACCAGCAGCGGGGTGATCAGGATGGCCAGCGACACCATCTTCATCTCGAAGCTCTCGATCTTCTTGCCCAGGTACTCGGCGTGCGGCCGATCATCAGGCCGGCCAGGAACACCGCCAGGATGGCGAACACCAGCATGCCGTAGAGACCGGAGCCGACTCCGCCGAACACCACTTCGCCGAGCTGCATCAGCCACATCACGGCGCCGCCGCCCAGCGGCATCAGGCTGTCGTGCATGGTGTTGACCGCACCGCAGCTGGCTGCCGTCGTGATGGTGGCGAACAGGCTGGACGCCACCACGCCGAAGCGCGTTTCCTTGCCCTCGAGATTGCCGGCCGGGCTGTCGCCGGCCCGCGCATCCATGCCCAGCGAAGTCAGCACCGGGTTGGCGTGCGATTCGGACCAGACCACCACGCCGTACAGCGCGGCGAAGATCGTCGTCATCGCCGCCAGCACTGCCAGGCCCTGGCGCAGGTCGCCGACCTGGGCGCCGAACACGAAGCACAGCGCGGCCGGAATCAGGAAGATGGCCAGCATCTGGGCGAAGTTGCTGGCGCCGGTCGGGTTCTCGTAGGGGTGAGCCGAGTTGGCGTTGAAGAAGCCGCCGCCGTTGGTGCCCAGCATCTTGATGGCTTCCTGCGAGGCGACCGGGCCCATGGCCAGGGTTTGGGTTTCGCTCTTCACGTCTTCCATCACCGGCTTGCCCGCGGCGTCCAGCACCGGCTGGCCGTCGGCGCCGGTCTTGGCCACCTGGTAGGCGACCGGCTCGATCAGCTTCACTTCCTTGTAAGCGTCGAAGTTCTGGATCACGCCTTGACCGACCAGGAACAGCGCGAGCAGGAAGGACAGGGGCAGCAGCACATAGGCGGTGATGCGGCCCAGGTCGAGCCAGGCATTGCCGATGCCGGCGGCGGAGCGGCGCGCGAAGCTGCGGATCAGGGCTGCGGCGACGGCCACGCCGGTGGCTGCGGACAGGAAGTTCTGCACCGCCAGCGCCGCCATCTGGGTGAGGTAGCTCATGGTCGCCTCGCCCCGTAGCCCTGCCAGTTGGTGTTGGTGACGAAAGAGACCGCGGTGTTGAAGGCCGAGCCGGCCTCGACGTTGGCCATGCCGGCCGGATTGAGCGGCAGGCCGGCCTGCAGGCGCTGCAGCGCATAGACGGCGAGCACGCCGCACAGGTTGAACAGCACGATGGCGATCGCGTAGCGCCACCACGGCATGTCTTCGGCCGGGTCGGCGCCGATCAGGCGGCAGACGCCGCGCTCGATCGCGCCGAGCCAGGCGAAGCGGGTCGACAGCCGGCCGTCGAGCACGGCCGTCAGGTAGCGCCCCAGCGGCCATGCCAGCGCGAACAGCACGACCAGGAACAGGCCGAGCTGGAGGATGGGCGAAGCGTTCATGCGACCTCCTCGGCGTTGAACAGCGCATAGCACAAGTAGACGAACAGCCCGGTGGCGAGGCCACCGGACAGCCAGTAGATCCATTCGAGGTCGAGGTTCACTTGGTCGACCCCTCGAGGCGGCGGCAACCGGTGATCAGCGCGAGCAGCGCCGCACCGAATACCGGGATCAACAGCAGGATGAGCATTTCCATGACGGCACTCCGATTTGAGCGAGGAATGAGAACAAGCCGGATGCTAGGGAAGGGGCGTAAAGACGGTGTCCAGATAGCGGGAGGGGGTGTAAAGAATGCGTAAAGACGACCTGTCAGCGCTGCCAGACGACAAAAAGCCCCGCTTATCGCGGGGCTCTGGGGACTAGCGCCTGACCTCCGGTTGCCGCTCCACTTCTCTCGTTTGCGGAGCGCAGGGGCTGGACGATGGACTGTACTTCGTAGAACCCGCCCTCATCCTGACCCCTCTCCTGTCATGGAGAGGGGCTTGCCAGCGTCAGCGCCGTCTGGTCCAGGGAGGCGGAAGAGCGGGCCCGCCGATCAGGCCGCCGCGGTATCGAACGCATCGGCGATCTGCCCGCGCGCGGCGGCGAAGGCGGCTTCGCGCGCTTCCGGGCCCATCGCCAGGCCTTCGGCGCGGATCACTTTGATGTCGGTGATGCCGAGGAAGCCGAGCACGAACTTCAGGTAGTCCTCGTGCGCCTGGCCCGAGGGTTGGCCGGCGTGCTTGCCGCCGGCGGTCGACACGATCACCACCTGCTTGCCGCCGACCAGGCCCTCGGGACCGTTGGCGCCGTAGCGGAAGGTCTTGCCGGCCACCGCGATGCGGTCGATCCAGGCCTTGAGCTGGCTCGGCACCGAGAAGTTGTACATCGGCGCGCCGATCACGACGGCGTCGGCGGCCAGGAATTCGCCCATGATCGCGTCCGACAGGCCGGCCTCGTGGCGTTGCGCGGCGTCGCGCAGCTCGGCCGGGGTGCCGTTGGCGGCCAGGCTGCCACCCGACAGCGGCGGCAGCGAATCGGCGGCCAGGTCGCGGTAGCTCACCTGCACGGCCGGGTCGGCGGCGCGCCAGGCGTTCACCACGTCGCGGGTCAGTTGGCGCGAGGCCGAGGCGTCGCCGAGGATGCTGGAATCGAGGTGCAGCAGCTTCATGATCGTTCTCCTGTGCGGGGCCGCCACGGTGGCGGTCGTCTTGAACGTCATCCTATTGATCCGCCCAATGGCGAACTAGACGGCAAAAATGCGATAGTTCGTTCCATTGATGGGACGATGAGGTGGTCATGCAGGATCTGAACGAGCTGATGTATTTCGCCCGGGTGGTCGAATCCGGCGGCTTCGCCGCGGCCGGGCGGCTGCTGGGCATCCCCAAGTCGCGGCTGTCGCGCCGGGTGGCCGTGCTGGAAGCGCGGCTCGGCGCGCGGCTATTGCAGCGCACCACCCGCAAGCTGGTGCTGACCGAGGTCGGCGAGCGCTACTACCGCCATTGCCAGGCCATGCTGCTCGAGGCCGACGCGGCCGAGGAGACGGTGGCGCAGATGAGCGCCGCGCCGCGCGGCCGGGTGCGGGTGTCCTGCCCGGTGGCGCTGGTGGAGAGCGAGCTGACCCAGATGCTGCCGGGCTTCCTGGCGGCCTATCCGCAGGTGCGGCTCGAGCTGGTGATGACCAACCGGCGGGTCGACCTCTTGGAGGAGGGCATCGACGTCGCGCTGCGGGTGCGGATTCCCGGCGACGAGGATCCGTCGCTGGTCACCCGCCGGCTGCGGCCGGCGCGCGCGGCGCTGGTGATGGCGCCGAGCCTGCTGGCCGGCGTGCGCATCCGCCAGCCGGCCGACCTGGCGCAGTTGCCGGCGCTCGGCGCGATCGAGGCCGACCGCCGCGTGCACTGGCGCTTCACCGCGGCGGACGGCCAGGTCGAGGAGATCGCGCTGGAGCCGCGGCTGGCGGTCGAGGATTTCGGCCTGCGCAAGGCCGCGGCGCTGCATGGCCTCGGCGTCACCATGTTGCCCGAGCCCTACTGCAGCGAGGAACTGGCGGCCGGCACGCTGGTGCGGCTGCTGCCCGACTGGCAGTTGCCGGGCGGCTTCATGCAGCTGGTCTACCCGCACCGGCGCGGGCTGATGCCGGCGGTGCGGGTGCTGGTCGACTACCTGGCCGAAGCGTTCGGCCGCGATCCGGGCCGTTACGTCTAGCCGGCCTCAGGTCGCCGCCGCGTAGGCGCCGCAGCCGATCAGCGACAGCCCCGAGATGCGCTGCAGCCCGGCCTGGCCGCGCGGCGTCGCCAGCAGGCCGGCGATGCCGCGGGCGGCCAGCGCGCACAGCAGGAACACCAGGAAGACCACCAGCAGGAACAGCGGCCCCAGCAGCAGCAACTGGTCGAAGGCGCTGCGCTGCGGATCGAGGAACTGCGGGAAGTAGACGATCAGGAAGCCGATGATCTTCGGATTGAGCAGGGTGGTGCCGAGCCCCTGCAGGAAGGCGCTGCCCTCCTGCCGGGCCGGCGCCGCCGCCGTGGCGGCCGGCCGGCTGCGCAGCTGCTGGATGCCCAGGTAGAGCAGGTAGGCCACGCCCAGCCACTTGAGCACGGCGAAGGCCCGGGCCGAGGCATGGAGCAGGGCGCCGACGCCCGACAGTGCGACCAGCAGCAGCACGGCGTCGGCCAGCACGGCGCCGGCGATGGTCCGGATGCCCTGCGGCAGGCCGCGCCGGGCGGTGTTCATGACGATGATGGCCATCGAGGGGCCGGGGACCAGGCTGATGACGGTGGTGGCGACGATGAAGGCGAGCAGCATGGCGGGCTCCCGGTTTCAGCGCAGCAGGCCGAGGCTGCCGGTATAGCGGTTCACCAGCTTGCTGCTGCCGTGCACGGCGATGCCCTGGTAGACCAGTTCGGCCACCGGCGTGCCGGCCAGCCGGTCGGCGTATTCGCCGTAGCTGCGGGTGGTGCGCGTCGCCTCGATCAGGTCGACCACGGTCAGCGCGTCCTCGTGCGGCTTCAGCGCCTCGCGCAGCGCCTGCAGCGCCGCCCGGTCGCTCTTCAGGATCGGGATCGGCGCGGTGGTGATGCCGCGGTGGCGGTGGCCGCCCTGGTCGGCCAGGTCGTGGCCGACCAGGTCCGGCAACGCCTTGCCCAGCGAGAGCGACAGCACCGCCGCGGTATTGGCGATCACGCCGAGCGGCAGATCCTGGTCGATCACGATCACGCACTTGTCGGTGCCGGCCGGCGCGGCGGGCGCTGCGGCAGTCGGGTTCGCTGCGGTTTGCATGGCGGGTTCTCCTCGGTTGGATGGCCGCGGCGGGCGGCCGGTGGCGGGCATTCGGTTCGATGTGACTGTGTAGTAACTTCGCTGCGGATGCTATGTTACTGCTGAGTAACGTGTCAAACGCCGCGAGAAAGGGCGAACCGATGGAAGACGACGCGCAGCCGGTGGCCAAGGCGCCGCGCAAGGTGACGGAAGGGCCGCAGGCGCAGGCGCAGATCCTGGCGGCAGTGGACGAGCTGTTCTATCGCGACGGCGTGCGGGCGGTCAGCGTCGACGCGGTGGTCAAGCGCGCCGGCCTCAACAAGATGGCGGTCTACCGCCAGTTCAAGTCCAAGGAGGCGCTGCTGCTGCATTACCTGGAGCGCAGCGACGACACCTTCTGGGCCTATTTCGACGCTGCGGTGGCCCGCCATCCTGGCGCGCCGCGCGAGCAGCTGGTGCAGTTCTTCGCCGACCTGGCCGGGCGGGCGGTGCGGCCGGGCTTTCGCGGCTGCCCCTTCGTCAACGTCGCGGCCGAGATCCCCGATCCGGCCCACCCGGCGCGGCAGCGGGTGGCGCAGGCCAAGGCGGACCTGATGGCGCGGCTGGAGGCGATCGCGGCCGAGGCCGGCGCGGCCGACCCGCAGGCGCTGGCCGACGGCCTGGCGCTGCTGATCGAGGGGCCTACGCCGCCAGCCAGACCTATGCGCCGGGCCACCGGCTGATGCCGGCGATGCCGGCGGTCGCGCGCGCCATGATCGAGGCTGCCTGCCGCCCCCTGCCGTCGGCCTGAGCGCGCGGCTCGGCGCTGCGCGGACGGTGTTGCCCGGCCGTTCGCACCTTTTCCCGGCGAATCGACGAGCATCGGGGAATTCCACCGGTTGGGGCCGGTCTGCGTTCTGGGGCGCCCGGCAGGGCCCCGATCCAATCCGATACCCATAACAACAGGGAGAAGCGATGCACGGCATCCATTTCATCCAGGATCTCGCGGTCATCATGCTGGTCGCCGGCGTGGTCACGGTGCTGTTCCACAAGCTCAGGCAGCCGGTGGTGCTCGGCTACCTGATCGCCGGCCTGATCATCGGCCCGCACACGCCGCCCTACGCGCTGATCACCGACCAGGACACCATCCAGACGCTGGCCGAGCTCGGCGTGGTGTTCCTGATGTTCTCGCTCGGCCTCGAATTCAGCCTGAAGAAGCTGTCGCGCGTCGGCGCCGCGGCGCTGGTGGCGGCGCTGGCCGAGATCGTGCTGATGGTGTGGATCGGCTACGAGATCGGCCGCTACTTCGGCTGGCAGACCATGGATTCGCTATTCCTCGGCGCCATGCTGTCGATCTCGTCGACCACCATCATCGTCAAGGCGCTGGACGAGCTGAAACTCAAGCAGGAAGGCTTCGCCCGGCTGATCTTCGGCGTGCTGATCGTCGAGGACGTGCTGGCCATCGCCATGATCGCGCTCTTGTCGGGCATCGCCATGACCGGCTCGGTGCAGGCCGGCGAGGTCGGCGTCACGCTGGGCAAGCTCGCCATCTTCATCACCGTGGCGCTGCTGGCCGGCCTCCTGCTGGTGCCGCGCCTCCTGGCCTACGTGGCCAGGAGCGGCAGCCGCGAGATGCTGCTGGTCAGCGTGCTGGGCCTGTGCTTCGGCTTCTGCCTCTTGGCCATCAAGCTCGGCTACAGCGTGGCGCTGGGCGCCTTCATGATCGGCGCGGTGATGGCCGAATCGGAGCACCTCGAGACCATCGAAGACCTGATCGAGCCGATCCGCGACCTGTTCAGCGCGATCTTCTTCGTCGCCATCGGCCTGATGCTCGACCCGTCGGTGCTGGTGCAGTACGCCGGCCCGATCGCGCTGATCACCGTGGCGGTGGTGCTGGGCAAGGTGCTGACCTGCGGCTTCGGCGCCTTCGCGGCGGGGCAGAGTCCGCGCACCTCGCTCAAGGTCGGCATGGGGCTGGCCCAGATCGGCGAGTTCAGCTTCATCATCGCCGCGCTCGGCGCCAGCCTGAAGGTGACCAGCGACTTCCTCTACCCGATCGCGGTGGCGGTGTCGGCGCTGACCACGTTGACCACGCCCTACCTGATCCGGGCCGCCGACGGCACCGCCAGCAGCCTGGGCCGCATCGTGCCGCGGCCGCTGGCGCAGCTGGCCGGGCTCTATACCGACTGGCTGTCGAGCCTGCAGCTCGAGGGCGACAAGGCCGCGGTGGCCGGCATGATCCGCCGCATCCTGCTGCACGTGGTGGTGAACATGCTGCTGGTGGCGGCGATCTTCCTCGGCGGCGCCTGGCTGGGCCGTCACCTGGCCGCCATCGCCGGCTGGCACAAGGCCATGCTGTGGGGCACCGCGCTCTTGGTGTCGCTGCCTTTCCTGGTGGCGATCTACCGCAAGCTGGTGGCGCTGGCGATGCTGCTGGCCGAGATCGGCATCGACGAGCGGCTGGCCGGCAGCCACACGCCCAGGGTGCGCCGGCTGGTGTCGCGGCTGATCCCGCTGGCCGCGCTGATCGGCATCGGCCTCGGCATCGCCGCGCTGAGCTCGGCCATCCTGCCGCCGTGGGAGCTCTTGTGGGCGGTGCTGGCGATAGCGGTTGGCCTGCTGCTGGTGCTGCGGCGGGCGCTGGTGGCGATCCACGCCAAGCTGCAGATCGCGCTGATGGAGACGCTGGAGGGCAATGGCCACGGCCATTGAGCGGCATGGGCAGAAGGAGGATGCCCGGCCTGGCCGGGCATTTTTCATGAGGGGGCGGCTGCGAGCGGCATCCTTCAACTGGAGGATATGACAGGTGGTCCGAAAGGGCGCCGGGCCGCGATAATTCCGGCGTCGGTGGCGTCATCCCCCGCACACCGGCGGATCGAAACGGAACGGGGCCGGCTTATCCAGCCGGCCCCGTTGTCCTTTCCGCCCGCGGTGCGCCCGGTCTTCAGTCGTGGTAGACGAAGGCGGCCCGCTTCACGTTGCAGAACAGCTCGTAGTCGATGGTACCCGCCGCCGCGGCGACTTCGCAGGCCGGCAGGTCTTCGCCCCACAGCCGCACCGGCGTACCGACGCCGGCGGCAGGGTGATCGTTCAGGTCCACCGTCAGCATGTCCATCGACACCCGGCCGATCAGCCGGCCGCGCTGGCCGTCGATCAGCACCGGCGTGCCGGCCGGCGCCACGCGCGGGTAACCGTCGGCATAGCCGCAGGCCACCACGCCGACCCGGGTCGGCCGCTCGGTGACGAAGCCGCCGCCGTAGCCGATCGGCTCGCCGGCCGCCAGCTCGCGCACCGCGATGATGCGGCTGTCGAAATTCATCACCGGCCGCGGCCAGTCGGGCAGCAGCCGGTCGGCCGCGGTGCCGCCGTACAGCATCACGCCGGCGCGGCCCCAGTCGCCGTGCAGCGCCGGCCAGCCGAGGATGCCGCCCGAATTGCACAGGCTGGTCTCGACCGGCAGGTCGGCCAGCGTCTCGACGAAGCAGGCGTGCTGCTGCGGCGTGGTCGCGCAATCGAGCTCGTCGGCGCGGGAGAAATGGGTCATGGCGACGATGCGGCCGACCTTGCCGCTGGCGAGCAGGCGCGCATGGGCCTGGCGGAAGTCGGCCGGCGCGAGGCCCAGCCGGTGCATGCCGCTGTCGATCTTGACCCACACCGTCAACGGGCGGGTCAGTTCGGCCGCTTCGATGTCGTCGATCTGTTCGAGGCTGTGCAGCGCGGTCCACAGCTCGTAGCGCTCGATCAGCGCCAGCTCGGCCGGCTCGAACCAGCCTTCGAGCAGCAGGATCGGTCCCTGGACGCCGGCCTCGCGCAACTGGATCGCTTCCTCGATCGCGGCCACGCCGAAGCCGTCGGCGATGCCGGCCAGCGCCTCGGCGCAGCGCACCGCGCCGTGGCCGTAGCCGTTGGCCTTGAGGATGGCGAGCACCTTGCCGCCGTGCAGGCGGCGCGCCAGGGCGTAGTTGTGGCGCAGGGCGGAGAGATCGATGGTGGCGGTCAGCGGACGGCTCATGGCAAGGCTTGGGCAGGAGAGGGCGGGCGGACCCGCGGACGTTCGGGAGTCGGGAAGGCGGTGTGCACTGCGGCCGACCGGCCATGGACGGGCCGACCGGATGGCGGGTTCCGCCCCGCCGCCGGCCGTGGCCGACTCAGGCGCGCGACCTACAGGCAGCGGCGGAACGCCTTCCCGTTCGATTCAATTCGATTCGATCCGATTATCGGGCAGCCGGCACGGCGCCGCCCGATACTTCGGGGCCGCGAAAGAGCGGATCAGGCGGCGGCCGGGTTCAGCGAGCCGAGCCGGGCGTCGATCGCGCGGCGGCCGTAGCGGTCGATGGCCAGGCCGTCGGTGCTGATCTCGGGCCGCTGGCCGGTGACGATGTCGGCCAGCAACTTGCCCGAGCCGCAGGCCATGGTCCAGCCCAGCGTGCCGTGGCCGGTGTTGAGCGACAGGTTGGCGTAGGGCGTGCGGCCGACGATCGGCGTGCCGTCCGGCGTCATCGGGCGCAGGCCGGTCCAGAAGCTGGCGGCCGCGATGTCGCCGCCGCTGGGGAACAGGTCGCCGACCACCATCTCCAGCGTCTCGCGGCGGCGCGGGTTGAGGCTCAGGTCGTAGCCGCCGAGCTCGGCCATGCCGCCGACGCGGATGCGGTCGTCGAAGCGGGTGATGGCGATCTTGTAGGTCTCGTCCAGCACGGTGGAGACCGGTGCGCCGGCCGGATCGACGATCGGCACGGTCAGCGAGTAGCCCTTGGTCGGGTAGACCGGCAGGTTGAGGCCGAGACCGCGCACCAGCTGGCGGCTGAAGCTGCCCATCGCCACCACGTACTGGTCGGCCTGCAGCCGCTCGCCGCCCTTGAGCGCGACGCCGGCGATGCGGCCGCGCTCGACCAGCAGCTGGTCGATCTCGCAGCCGAAGCGGAACTTGACGCCGATCGCCTGGGCGCGGCGCGCCAGCTCGGTGGTGAAGCGCTGGCAGTCGCCGGTCTCGTCGTTGGGCAGGCGCAGGCCGCCGACCACCCGGCCCGGCACCTTGGCCAGCGCCGGTTCGGCGCGGGCGCAGCCGGCTTCGTCGAGCAGTTCGAACGGCACGCCGCAGGCTTCGAGCACCGGGATGTCGCGGGCGGCGCCGTCGAGCTGCTGCTGGCTGCGGAACAATTGCAGCGTGCCGCCGGTGCGTTCCTCGTAGCCGATGCCGGTTTCCTGCCGCAGCGCGCGCAGGCAGTCGCGGCTGTATTCGGACAGCCGCATCATGCGTTCCTTGTTGATCGCGTAGGCGCGGTCGTTGCAGTTGGCCAGCATCTGCGCCATCCACTGCCACTGGAACAGGCTGCCGTCCGGCCGGATCGCCAGCGGGGCGTGGCGCTGGAACAGCCACTTCATCGCCTTCAGCGGGATGCCGGGCGCGGCCCACGGCGTCGAGTAGCCGGGCGAGATCTGGCCGGCGTTGGCGAAGCTGGTTTCCAGCGCGACGCCGTCCTGGCGCTCCAGCACCGTCACGTCGGCGCCTGCGCGCGCCAGGTAATACGCCGTCGATACGCCAATCACGCCACCGCCGAGCACGATCACTTGCATGGGTTTTCTGCCTCGAGAACAGGTTCAGGAATTTCGCGCAGTTTATGGATAGCTTTGCAAAAAGTGCTGCCAAGTTACGCGGCTATTACGCGATTTATTCCTGTCCATTGCTATCATGGCGAGAAATTCTCCTGTTCATACCTGAGGCTTGGCCGACATGCGCGAATTGGACCGTACCGACCGCAAGATCCTGACCCTTTTGCAGCAGGATGGCCGCATGGCGCTGACCGAGCTGGCCGAGCGGATCGGCCTGTCGACCACGCCGACCTCGGAGCGGGTCAAGCGGCTCGAGCGCGACGGCGTGATCGAGGGCTACTACGCGCGCGTCAATCCGCGCGCGGTGGCCTGCGCCCAGCTGGTGTTCGTCGAACTGCGGCTGGCGGCCAAGTCGGCCGAGATCTTCGACCAGTTCCGCCGCGAGGTGATGAAGCTGCCCAATATCGTCGAGTGCCACCTGGTATCGGGCGATTTCGACTACCTGGTGAAGGCGCGCATCTCCGACATGTCGCAGTACCGCACGCTGCTGGGCGACATCCTGCTCAACCTGCCGGGGGCGGTGGAATCGCGCAGCTATGTGGTGATGGAGGAGGTGAAGGAGACTTTGGTGTTGCCGGTGGCGGCGGCTTGATGGGTTCGTCGTTATAAGGCCATCCGCTTTTAAGCGGCTTCGCCGCGGATTCCGCACTGCGTGCGGATTGGGGCGGGGCCCGTCCCGCGGCCGGGTTACTTTCTTTTGCTTCGCCAAAAGAAAGTAACCAAAGAAAAGGCGACCCGACAGAGCCGCCCCCGCTGCGCGGGGGTTCCCTGCGCTCCTCGGTCTCCGCGGGCGGCTGCGCAACTCGGCCCTTCGGGCCTCAGACAGTGCTCGCCGACTGCCCCCGCGGAGCCCAGCGGTGCTCGGCGGCTCTGACGGGGTTGGGGCTCTCCGTAGCAGGATGCATCGCTGGTTGAGCGATGGCCAGACACCGCAGCCATGCCACGTTGAGGACAGTCTCGGCTTCTGTACCGCTGCTAAGCCGTCATGGCAAATCCCGCGCCGGCGAATCGCCATGCACCCCCTGCACCCCATCGAGCGGATAGATCGCCGGTTGCAGCCGCCGCAGCCAGGCGCGCAAGGCGGTGGTGACCGCGTCCGGCTGCTCGAGCGGCGACAGGTGGCCGGCGCCGTCGACCATCTCCAGCGTCGCGTCGGGGATCATCGACGCCATCTCGGCATGCAGCTCGGGCGGCGTCAGCGTGTCCTGCCGGCCGCACAGCACCAGGGTCGGGCAGGCGATGCGCGGCAGGTCCTCGCGGCTGTCGGGCCGGCCCATGATCGCCTGCTGCTGGCGCACGAAACCGTCGCGGCCGACCTTGTGCGCCATCTCGGTGAACAGCTGGGCGTTCTCGCTGCCGGGCTCGGCGCCCTCCGGCGTGAACATCTTGGGCAGCAGCGAGGCGATCACGCCGCCGAAGTCGTGCCCGGACTGCTCGATCAGCTTGCGCCGGTTGGCGCTGGCCTCGGCCGTGTCGGGCTTGGCGCTGGTATCGAGCAGGGCCAGGCCGAGGATGCGGTTGGGCGCCTGGCGCATCATCTCGAGCGCCACGTAGCCGCCCATCGACAGCCCGGCCAGCGCGTAGTGGCCGGCCGGCGCCTGGGCCAGCGCGGCGGCGGCCAGCAGCGGAATGGTGTCGGTGGCGGTGAGGTCGCCGACCGTCACGTCGGCGAGGTCGGCCAGGCCTTCGACCTGGTGCTGCCACAGCCGGGCGTCGTTGAGCAGGCCGGGCAGCAGAAACAGCTGGAGCTTGTCGGTGGCAGGCATGCGATCCCTTTCCATGTTGGGGGCGGCCGGCCGCGGAAGGCAGCCGTGCCGCGGGTGGGCATGCTTGAGTGACCGCGCCGGCCGCGGTTCCGTTCCGGCGTCCGCCGCGGAAGCGATCAGCCCGGCTGGAATTCGCGCAGCAGCGCGGCCAGGGCCGCCGGATCGAGCGCCGCCAGCGCCTTGCGCGCCGCCTGGACCTCGTCGTCCTGCTGCGCGCGCTTGGCGGCGGCGATCTCGGCCTGTACCGCGGCGAGCCGGGCCATGGCCGCGCGGCCGGCCTCGTCCTGCGGCGGCGTGGCCGCCGCCAGCGCGACCACCGCGTCGTGCAGCGCATTGAGCTGGCGGCCGTAGGAGACGCGCTCGAACACGCGCTGCTCGGTATCGCCGTCGCCGGCCTGCGGTGGAATGGCGCCGAAGAACCAGTCGGTGGTCGGCCGGATGTCCTGCGACACCCCGCCGCTGAACGGGAAGTGGAATTGCGGCGTGTACAGCCAGAGCCAGGGAAACATCGCATCCTCCTAGTCGTGCCGGCCGCTGGCGGGCCGGTCGCTTATCTATAGTGCCTGGCCGCCGTCGCCGCCGGGTCAGTCGTGCGGCGGCGGCGACAGCACCGGCGCACGGGCGCGGTCGTAGTAGTGCGGCGACATGATCTGCACGCCGTGGCGGTTGAAGGTGTCCTGCACATTGGCGTTGAGCGCCGACAGCACGAAGGGCAGCCGCTCGGGCCGGTCGGTATAGGCGTTCAGCTCGTAGCGCACGTAGAAATCCTGCAGCTCGGTCTGCAGCACGAACGGTTGCGGCGAGGCCATCACCTCCGCGGTCGCGCCGGCCGCCTCCAGCAGCAGCGCATGCACCTGGCGCCACGGCGTGTCGTAGCCGATGGTGACCGCGGTGCTGACCAGCGCGCCGCGGCGGGCGCCGCTGGACGACAGGTTGGTGACGTGGCCCTGCAGCACCACCGAGTTTGGGATGGTGATCTCCTGATTGCGGATGGTGTGCAGCTTGGTCACCAGCAGCGAATGGCTGATCACTACACCCTGCACCTCGCCGATGCGCACCAGGTCGCCGGCACGGTAGGCACGCATATAGGTCAGGATCACGCCGGCCACGATGTTCGACACCGCGCCGGTCGAGCCGAGCGAGAACAGCACGCCGATGAACAGCGACACGCCCTTGAACGCATCCGAGCCCGAGCCGGGGATGTAGGGATAGGCCACCATCAGCGCGAACACGATCAAGAGGAAGCTGGCGATCTTCTGCGTCGGCCCGGCCCAGTCTGGATAGAAGCCGTCGATGCGCAGCTTGCCGCGCTCGATCTCGCGGAACAGGTAGCGCGTGGCGCGCAGCAGGTAGCGGGTGCAGATGGCCAGCACGGCGAGGAACAGCAGGTCCGGCAGCGCCCGCGCGAACAGCAGCGCGCCGTTCTTGAGCGGATCGAGCAGCCAGCCGGCCAGCTTGCCCGACAGCGCCTGGGTGGCCGGGAAATAGCTGAAGCAGCGCTCGATCGTCACGTAGACGATCAGCGCCAGCAGCAGCAGCCGGCCCAGCCGCAACAGGCCGGTGAGCAGCTGCAGCAGCGCGCGGGCGCGCACCAGGTGGTGGCTGCGCTGCTCGAGCCGGCGCGCCGGCCGCCGCAGCGGCCGCACCACGGCGGCGAGCAGCCGGCGCGACAGCCGCGCCAGCAGCCAGGTTGCCGCCAGCGCCAGCGCGATGGTGATCGCGGCGTAGCCCAGCGCATGCAGCAGCGTATCGGGCAGGACGGCCGGTCCGGCGGCCAGGGCGGGGAGCGGGAGCAGGGCGGACAGCAGCGGGTAGCGGGGCATGGGCGTTCGAGGCGGTGGCGCGAGGCCGCTATTATGGGAAGCGGAAAACACGAAACGGAATAGGGAGACGAAATGAGCGAACAATTCGAACGCGGCCTCAAGGTGCGCCGCGAGGTGATGGGCGACGCCTTCGTCGACAAGGCCTTCGCCGAGGCCGACGATTTCACCCGTCCGCTGCAGCACTTCATCACCGAGCAGGCCTGGGGCACGGTATGGAACCGCGACGGGCTGGACCGCAAGACCCGCAGCCTGATCACGCTGGCCATGCTGGCGGCGCTGGGCCGCGCCCAGGAGCTCAAGGGCCACGTGCGCGGCGCGCTCAACAACGGCGCCAGCGTCGACGAGATCCGCGAGGTGCTGATGCATTCGGCGGTCTATGCCGGCGTGCCGATGTGCGTCGATGCGTTCCGCGCCGCGCGCGAGGTGATCGCCGCGGCCGGGGCGGCCGATGCCGCGGCGGCTTCCGCGACCAATGACGAGCCGCCTCGATGAGCGACGCCGCGGAACTGGCCGCGCTGCTGGCCCGGCGGCGCGCCGACGGCGCCGACCTGGCGGCGATCGACGCCGCCATCACCGCGCGCTTCGGCCGCACGCTGGCGGTGATGTTCACCGACCTGGTCGGCTTCTCGCGCGCGGTCGAGGCCTTCGGCATCGTCCACTTCCTGCAGCTGATCGACGAAGCCGAGGCGCTGTTCCTGCCGCTGGCCGCCCAGCATGGCGGCCGCTGCGTCAAGCGCGAGGGCGATTCGCTGCTGCTGGTGTTCGCCGAGCCGGCCGACGCGCTGGCCTGCGCGCGCGCCATGGTGGCGGCCACCGTGGCCGTCAATCCGACGCGGCAGCCGGAGACGCGCATCGAGGTCTGCATCGGCCTGGGCTACGGCACCATGCTGTGCATCGACGACGGCGAGCTGTGGGGCGCCGAGCTCAATGCCGCGTCCAAGCTCGGCGAAGAGATCGCCCACGGCGGCGAGATCCTGGCCACCGGCCCGTTCCGCGATGCGCTGCCGCAGCATCGGTTCGAGCCGCACGGCGAGCTGTTCGGCCGCCGGCCGGCCTACCGCTACCGCGAGGCCGACGGCTCCGCCTGAGCCGTGCCGGCGGCGCAAGAATCGGGTGTGCGTCCCCGGCCGCGCTGACTAAGATCGGCTTCATGGAAACCGCCATCCCCTCCTCCGAAGACCTCGACGAACGCGCCCGCGCCTACGACACCGTGGCTGCTGCGCTCGGCTGGCTGCGCAGCCACGCCGAACGGCAGCCCTCGCTGGCCGAACTGGCCGGGCATGTCGGCCTGTCCGAATTCCACCTGCAGAAGCTGTTCGCGCGCTGGGCCGGCGTCAGCCCCAAGCGCTTCCTGCAGCACCTGGCCAAGGAGCGCGCGCGCGCCGCGCTGCGGGCCGGCGACGACGTGCTCGGCGCCAGCCTCGAGGCCGGCCTGTCCGGCCCCGGCCGGCTGCACGATCTGCTGGTCAGCTGCGAGGCGGCCAGCCCCGGCGAGGTGCGCAGCGGCGGCGCCGGACTGGCCATCGTCTGGGGCGTGGCGGCTACCCCGCTGGGCAAGGCGCTGCTGGCCGAGACCGCGCGCGGCCTGTGCAAGCTGGCCTTCGTCGACGGCGATGAGTCGATCCGGCTGGCCGAGCTTCGGCACGACTGGCCGGCCGCCGCGCTCGAGCGCGACGACGCCGCCGCGGCGAAGCTGGCGCAGCGCCTGTTCGCCGGCTACAGCCGGCCCGAGCCGGTGCACTTGTTCGTCAAGGGAACCCGGTTCCAGCTCAAGGTCTGGGAGGCGCTGCTGGCGCTGCCCGAAGGCCGGCTGACCACCTATGGCGAGCTGGCGGCACGCGTCGGCCAGCCCGGTGCCGCGCGCGCGGTCGGCAGCGCGGTCGGCGCCAATCCGATCGGCCTGCTGATTCCCTGCCACCGGGTGATCCGGCATGATGGCGGCCTCGGCGGCTACCGCTGGGGCGAAGTGCGCAAGCAGGCGCTGCTCGGGCTGGAACTCGGCCGCCACCGTCCGTCGGAGGCGGTCAATTGAATGAAAATCACGCAGAATCGGGCCTTTCGGTGCAATTCCGGTTTGACCGGCGCGCGCAAACTGGCAATATTGCGCGCTTGCGCAGCCAGCGCAGACACGGTCGCCGGTCGTGTACGAAATTCATCCATCCTGCCGAGGAAAACAAAACATGAATCAAGCCCAACTCATCGAAGCCGTTGCCGCCCAGGCCGCCCAAGATGGCCAGTCGGTCACCAAGGCCGATGTGACGCGCGTGCTGGTCGCCCTGACCGGCGTGGTGCAAGAACAGCTGAAGGCCGGCGAGGAAGTGACGCTGCCCGGCATCGGCAAGCTGAAGGTCAAGGACAAGGCTGCCAAGGTCGGCCGCAATCCCAAGACCGGCGAAGAGATCAAGATCCCGGCCAAGCGCGTGCCCGCGTTCACCGCCGTGAAGGCACTGAAGGACTCGGTGGCCTGAGACCTGCGATGGAAACGGCGCTGCGGGCGCCGTTTTTATTGATGCCGCCGCGACGCGGCGGGACGGGGCCGGCCCGGTGCGAGGGATCTGATCCGGGGCGCGCCGGGAAGAAGGCGCCGCCCGGCCGCAGCGGCGCATCTACGCTCGAGACGATGAAGGCAGGTCGGCCATGAAACCCAGCGACCTCGCCGAACTCATCCTGCTCGCCGCCCTGTGGGGCGCATCCTTCCTGTTCATGCGCGTCGCCGCGCCGGCCTTCGGCCCGGTCGCGCTGATCTTCGTCCGCGTCGCGCTCGCCACCTTGTGCCTGTTGCCGGTGCTGCTGTGGCGCCGCGAGGCCGGCGCGATCCGGCGCCACGCGTTGCCGCTGGCGGTGGTCGGCCTGCTCAATTCGGCGCTGCCGTTCTGCCTGTTCGCCTGGGCCACGCTGTCGCTGTCGGCCGGTTTCACCGCCGTGCTCAATGCGACCACTCCGCTGTGGAGCGCGCTGGTCGCCTACCTGTGGCTGCGCTCGCCCTTGCCGGCCACACGGGTGGCCGGTCTCGCCATCGGCTTCGTCGGCGTGGTGGTGCTGGTCTGGGGCAAGGTGAGCTTCAAGCCGGGCGGCGACGGCTTCGCCATCGTCGCGGCGCTGGCGGCCACGCTGTCCTACGGCATCGCCGCCAACTACACCAAGCAGAAGCTCGCCGGCGTCGCGCCGCTGGTGGTGGCGACCGGCAGCCAGGGCGCCGCGGCGCTGATGCTGCTGCCGCTGGCGGCCTGGCTATGGCCGCCGCAATCGCCGCCGGCCCAGGCCTGGCAGGCCGCGATCGCACTGGCGGCGGCTTGCACCGCACTGGCCTATTTCCTCTACTTCCGCCTGATCGCCCATGTCGGGCCGAGCAAGGCGGTCGCCGTCACCTTCCTGATCCCGCTGTTCGCCATCGCCTGGGGCGGGCTGTTCCTGGCCGAGGCGCTGACGCCGGCGATGATCGCCGGCGGCGCGGTGATCCTGGCCGGCACGGCGCTGGCCATCGGCCTGTGGCCGCCGCGGCGCGAAGGCTAGCGCCGCGCGGCCGGGCCGTGCGCTGCATTGCCCACTGTTGCTGTCTGCACTATTCGAGCAGCGAGCGCAGCATCCAGGCGGTCTTCTCGTGGACTTGCAAGCGCTGGGTCAGGAGGTCGGCGCTCGCTTCGTCGCCGACTTCGCCGACCAGCGGCAGCAGGCCGCGCGCGGTGCGCACCACCGCTTCCTGGCCCTTGAGCAGGATCGCGATCATCTCCTTGGCCGGCGGCACGCCGTCGACCTCCTTCACCGTCGACAGCCGGTCGAACGCGGCATAGGTGCCCGGCGCCGGGAAGCCGAGCGCACGGATGCGCTCGGCCACCAGGTCGACCGCCAGCGCCAGCTCGGTGTACTGCTGCTCGAACATCAGGTGCAGCGTGTTGAACATCGGGCCGGTGACGTTCCAGTGGAAGTTGTGGGTCTGCAGGTAGAGCGTGTAGGTGTCGGCCAGCAGCCGCGACAGGCCTTCGGCGATGGCCTGGCGCTTCGTTTCGTCGATGCCGAGATGGATGTCCATGAGCAATCCTCCTTGCGTGGGTTGAGGTCTTCATCGTGCAAGCGGAACGACCGCGAGGGAAATTGAATGTTCCTGCGATGGCGATAGTCCGTACGCATGATCGCGCCGCTTGCGCCACAATGCGGGCCTGGCGGTACATCTACCGCTTGGTGCCGGGCCGCGCTTGGCGGAAACTAGCGGCCTTCGGCCGCGGCGCCGCATGACAGACCAATTAATTTATAAAGCAGGGAGTGCGCATGTCCGAGGTTCCCGTCACGGTGATCGATGTGGCCAAGAAGGCCGGCGTGTCGGTGATGACCGTTTCGCGCGCGCTGAGCGGCCGCGGCTACGTGGCCGAGAAGACGCGCGAGAAGGTGCTGGCGGTGGCCGCCGAGCTCGGTTACGCACCCAATCTGTCGGCCAAGGTGCTCAAGGGCAGCCGCACCAACGTGCTGGGCCTGATGGTGAGCAGCCTCGAGTCGCCGCTGATCGCCGACATCATCGGCAAGGTCAGCAACGTGGTGAAGCGCAGCGGGCGCGACCTCTTGATCTACAACGCGGCCTCGCTGCCCGACATGCCGTCGCGGCCCGACGTCGGCCGGCTGCTGCGCGGCGTGTGCGATGGCCTGCTGCTGGTGCTGCCGGGCTCGCCGGACAGCCAGCTGGCCTTCTTCGAACAGAGTCCCGAGCAGGTGCCGGTGGTGTTGGTCGGCTACTGCCGCAGCGAGACCGCGCTGCCGGTGGTGCGGGCCGACAACTACCAGGGCGCCCGGGCCGCCACCGCCCATCTGCTCGAACTCGGCCACCGCCGCATCGCCTTCCTGGCCGGCACGCCCTTCACCGGCCAGAGCCAGGCGCGCGAGCAGGGCTATCGCGACGTGCTGGCCGAGGCCGGCCTCGCCGCGTCGGCGCAGGTGGTCGACGGCGATTTCCAGCAGTGCACCGGCTACGAGGCCGCCCGGCGCCTCTTGGCCCAGCCGCAGCCGCCGACAGCGATCTTCGCCGCCAACGATTTCATGGCCTTCGGCGCGATGGATGCGATCAAGGCCAGCGGGCTCCGGGTGCCCGAGGACATCTCGGTGCTGGGCTTCGACGACGTGCAGCAGGCGAGCTATGTCTTCCCTCGGCTGAGCACCGTGCGCCAGCCGTTCGCCGACATCAGCGAGCAGGCGGTGCGGCTGCTGATCCAGCGCATCGAGCATCCGGACCAGGAAGCCCAGACGATCGAGCTGCCCAGCGAGCTGGTGCTGCGCGATTCGACCGGTCCGGCGCTCGCTGCCGCGCGGTAATCAGCGCAGGCCTGCCAGCTGGCGTTGCAGGTCGGTGTAGCCGTAGGGCAGGTAACGCCGGTAGATCCGGTCCATGCTGCCGTCCTCGATCATGTCGGCCAGCACGGCCGCGTGGCGATCGGCCAGCGCCTGATTGCGCTTGCCGAACACCAGGAACAGGCCGTGCGCGCCGAGCATCGGCTTGAGCATCTTGATCGGCACGCCGACTTTTTCCGACATGGCCGGGGCGGTGAAGATGTCGCTCAGCAGGTGGTGGTAGCGGCCGGCCTTGAGCTTCACCATCGCTTGCTCGTCATCGACCGATTCGTCGCGGCTCCAGCCGTCGAAGCGGTCGATGTTGCCCGGATAGTGGTAGCCGTGCACCACGCCGACGGTCTTGCCGCGCATCGCGTTCCACGAGAAGGTGTCGTGCGGGCAGTCCTGCCGCACATAGACCGCCACCGGGAAATAGGCGCTCGGCACCGCGCCGGCCACCATGTCGCGGTCCGGAATGGCGTCGAGCACCGCGTCGTAGCTGCCATGCTGCACGCCGGTCTTGCAGCGCAGCCAGGGCGCCTTGCGGAACTCGAGATCGATGATGCCGAGGCGCCGGAACGCCTCGCGCTGGATCTCGACCGAGATGCCGCGCACCAGCTGGTCGCCCTCGGGCACGCTGAACGGCCCCCATTCGACTCCGCACAGCGTCAGCTTGGCGGCCTGGGCCGGCAGCAGCAGGGCCAGCGTACAGGCCCAGATCAGGATCTTCATCGCGGCACTCCGGTGCATGTCTCCCATCCCTTCCTGGTGGATGACCGATCGGACGGCTGCCGATGCGGCCGATGTTCCGTATTGCGACGCACTCTTGCAGCATTGGGCCGGCCGTTACGTCGAGGGGCTGGACTGCTGCTCGAATTATGTTATCGTTAACTCTGCATCGCAAGGGAAAGGCCGGAACGCCGATCGACGATCGCTCCTGTCGGATGGAGCCGATCCCGGTCGCAGCAGGCGGGCCGGACGGCCCCTCGCCATGCTCATCTCGTTTGTCTTCGCTCCTCTCCGGGAGTTTTTCGACGGCATGTCCTTACGGGCATGCCTTCTTTTTTTCCAGGTGCCGAAGCGGGAAGGGCCGTCATTCGCATGGCGGCCCTTCCGTTCACTACCTTCGATCACAGACTCAATCGAGCTTCAGGCCCTGCGCGACGCCCGCACCATAGGCCGGATCGGCGCGGCGGAAGTGCTCGATCTGGCGGCGCTGGATCTCGACCGGCACGCCCCGCATGGCGCCGACGATATTGTCGATCAGCAGTTGCCGCTGCTCGCCGCTCATCAGCCGGAACAGGTCGCCGGCCTGGGTGTAGTCGTCGTTGCCCTGGCGATGGTCGTAGCGGCCGGCTGCGCCGTCGAGCCGCAGCGGCGGTTCGGCCACCGTGGGGTCGGCCGCCGGCGTGCCGAAGCTGTTCGGCTCGTAGTTCGGGCCGCTGCCGCCGTTGTCGCCGAGCGCCATCGCGCCGTCGCGGTGATAGGTGTGGAACGGGCACTTCGGCGCATTGACCGGCAACTGGGCGAAATTGGTGCCGACGCGGTAGCGGTGGGCATCCGGGTAGGCGAACAGCCGGCCTTGCAGCACCTTGTCGGGCGAGAAGCCCAGGCCCGGCACCACGTTGGACGGCGAGAAGGCGGCCTGCTCGACCTCGCCGAAGTAGTTGACCGGGTTGCGGTTCAGTTCCAGCGTGCCGACCTCGATCAGCGGATAGTCGCGGTGGTTCCACACCTTGGTCAGGTCGAACGGATCGACGTAGTAGCGGGCGGCTTCGGCCTCCGGCATCACCTGGATGCAGACGCGCCACTGCGGGAATTCGCCGCGCTCGATCGCCTGGAACAGATCGCGCTGGGCATAGTCCGGATCGCTGCCGGCCAGCTCGGTCGCCCGCGCCGGCGTCAGGTTGCGGATGCCCTGCTTGGACTTGAAGTGCCACTTGACCCAGAAGCGCTCGCCGGCGGCGTTGATCATGCTGAAGGTATGGCTGCCGAAGCCGTGCATGAAGCGGTAACCGTCCGGCGTGCCGCGGTCCGAGAACAGGATGGTGACCATGTGCAGCGAGGCCGGGTTGAGCGACCAGAAGTCCCACATCGCGGTCGGGCTCTTCAGGTTGGTCTGCGGATCGCGCTTCTGGGTGTGGACGAAATCGGGAAACTTGCTCGGGTCGCGGATGAAGAACACCGGAGTGTTGTTGCCGGCCAGGTCCCAGTTGCCTTCCTCGGTGTAGAACTTGACCGCGAAGCCGCGCGGATCGCGCTCGGTGTCGGCCGAGCCCTTCTCGCCGCCGACGGTGGAGAAGCGCAGGAATACCGGCGTCTGCTTGCCGATCGTGTCGAACAGTTTGGCGCGGGTATAGCGGGTGATGTCGGCGTTGACGGTGAAGGTGCCGTAGGCGCCCGAGCCCTTGGCATGCACCACGCGCTCGGGGATGCGCTCGCGGTTGAACTGGGCCAGCTTTTCGATCAGGTGGAAGTCCTGCAGCAGCACCGGGCCATGGGCGCCGGCGGTCAGCGAATTCTGGTTGTCGGCGACGGGAGCGCCGTTGGAGGTGGTCAGGCGGATCATGTGCGGTCTCCTGGAGCGGTCGGGACGGGGATCAGCGGCTGCGGCCGTAGTCGGCCAAGAGTTCGTATAGCAGGCCGGAAAGCGTGTGAGCGGTCATGGTTTCTCTCCTCGGGGGGCGATCGGAACTGAGATCATTATTGGTAATGGCTATGAATTATTGAAATTGAATGTATTCAATAAATAAATAGCCAAGGCCTATGATGGCAAACCGGTCCGCCGCACCTCGCATCTCGCACGCCGTGCCGCAGCGCAGCTTGAGTCGCCATCCGGGCGGGCGCATCATCGCGCCCTCGCTACCGGAGACACCCATGCAAGCAAATCAGCGCGACCTCGAAGCCGGCATCCAGACCGACTTTTCCGACCGGCTCAGCTACGGCGGCTATCTGCAGCTCGACCGCCTGCTGGCCACCCAGCAGCCGCTGTCCGATCCGCCGCAGCACGACGAGACGCTGTTCATCATCCAGCACCAGGTGTCCGAGCTGTGGCTCAAGCAGCTGATCCACGAGCTGCGCGCCGCCATCGGCTTCGTCCGCCGCGACGAGCTCGAGCCGTGCTTCAAGATCCTGGCGCGGGTAAAGCTGATCCAGCAGCAGCTGTTCAATATGTGGGCGGTGCTGGAGACCATGACGCCGTCCGAATACGCCGAATTCCGGCCGGTGCTGGGCCAGTCCTCGGGCTTCCAGTCGCACCAGTACCGCACACTCGAATTCCTGCTCGGCAACAAGCACAAGGGCCAGGCCGAGGTGTTCCGCTACGACCCGGCGCTGTATGCGCGCATCCGCGCCGACCTCGAGGCGCCGAGCCTGTGGGACGAATTCCTGGCCCATCTGGCGCGGCGCGGCTTCGCCATCCCGGCCGACCGGCTCGAGCGCGACTTCAGCCAGCCCTACGTGGCGAGCGAAGGCGTGGTGGCGGTGCTGAAGACCATCTACCAGGCGCCGCGCGCGCATTGGGACGCCTACGAGATGGCCGAGAAGCTGGTCGACGTCGAGGAGGCCTTCCAGCTCTGGCGCTTCCGCCACATGAAGACGGTCGAGCGGATCATCGGCTTCAAGCAGGGCACCGGCGGATCGAGCGGCGTGGCCTTCCTCAAGCGGGCGCTCGAGCTGACCTTCTTCCCCGAGCTGTTCCAGGTGCGCTCCATCCTGTAGCTGCGTCGCGGGCGGACCCTCGATGGATCCGCCGACGGTACGGGCGCCCGGTTCAGCCGGGCGCTCGTCGTTCATGCTCAGGCTATGCCAGGTGATGCAGGGCACCTCGAGTCCGGCGATCTCCTTGCGCATGCAAGTGGTCTTCTTCCGAGCGTGCCGTCCGTAAGAAATATTATCTTTCGGTAATGTAGCGGCCCGGAAAGGCGCCTAAGATGCAACGACAATAATCACGTCCGGAATGGGAAGCGGTTCGAGGCCGCCGACCCGACATCTCCGGCATTCGGCGCGGGAAAGAGGCCGGCTCCGTTCGGGAGCGCGGCCGGGCGTCATGTCTCGAGGAGAGGTCGTATGAACCGTCGACGCATCAGCCTGGGCGACGTGGTGGTGGGGCAGCCGCTGCCGTGGAACGTCTACAACGACAAGGGCATCCTGCTGCTGGCCGAAGGCGCCAGCATCCAGACCGAGGCCCAGCTCGATCGCCTGCTCGACAAGGGCATCTACATCGAATCGACGCTGAGCTGGCACCAGCCGCCCGATTCCGCGCTCCAGAACATCCTCCATGCCTGTTACCAGCTCGCGGTGCTGCTGCGCCAGCCCGAGCTCGCCCCCGACTTCAAGGCCGCGGTGGCCGAGATCGTCGCGCTGATCCAGGCTGCCTACGCGCGCGATCCCGGCGTGGTGATGGCCACCGTGGTGCTGCGCCGCGGCGGCCGCTATTCGATCCGCCACGCCGTCAACGCCGCCTGCGTGGCGGTCAACGTGCTGCACGCGATGGGCAACAACGCGCCCAACCACGGTTCGGTGCTGGCCGCCGCGCTGACCATGAACATCGGCATGATCGAGCTGCACGACACGCTGGCCCGCCAGGCCGAGCCGCTGACGCTGTCGCAGCAGGCGCGCGTGCACGCCCATCCGCTCGAAGGCATGGACCGGCTGGTCAAGCTCGGCGTCAACGACGAGATCTGGCTGCGCGCGGTGGCCGAGCACCACGAGGCGATCGACGGCAGCGGCTACCCGCAGCACCTGCGCGGGCCGCGCATCTCGCCGGCGGCGCAGTTGCTGGGCCTGGCCGATCTCTTTTGCGCGCGCGTCAGCGAGCGCGGCTACCGGCGCGCCGACAGTACCAAGATCGTGCTGCGCGACGTGCTGATCGAGCGTGGCCACCATTTCGACGCGATGCTGGCGGCTTATTTCATCAAGGCGCTCGGGGTCTACCCGATCGGTACGCTGGTGCAGTTGAAGAACGGCGTGGTCGGGGTGGTCAGCGGCCATACCGACCGCGTCGACACGCCGCGCGTGCACGGCCTGCTCGGCGTCGAGGGCATGCCGCTGGCGGTCGCC
Organism: Chitinimonas koreensis; assembly: GCF_014353015.1. Classification (NCBI taxonomy): domain Bacteria; kingdom Pseudomonadati; phylum Pseudomonadota; class Betaproteobacteria; order Neisseriales; family Chitinibacteraceae; genus Chitinimonas; species Chitinimonas koreensis. Next base: position 2,909,473 of record NZ_CP060704.1, on the reverse strand, counting down.
ACGGTGTACGACACGCGCGAGCCGCAGTACCGCATCGTCGACGCGCTGAGCACCGCCGACGTCGGCGTGCCGATCGAGATGGAGTCGATCTGGGGCCGCGAGGCCAGCGATTTCAGCCTCGAGCATCACCAGTGGCGCGAACGCGAGATGGACTTCTCGATGTAGCCGGGCGCCGCCCGCCACTGTCGCCTGCCGTTCCCACCCGGCCCGGTCCGGCTGCCCGGCGCCGCGCAGTCCGTATAGCATGGGCGCTTTGCGGCGTGCCCCGGTTACCGCCGGGACGCGCCGCGGTCTTGATCCTCGACCGGAGCCCCTCAATGACCCGTGCCATCCAGGCCGCCTTCGCGCCGCTCGGCCCATCCCCGTTCGACGCCGCCGGCCTTGCCCGCCACGTCTTCCCGTTGTTCTCGCGCGTGCTGGCGCGCGACGGCGAAGAGATCTACCTCGCCAACCATTCGCTCGGCCGCCCGCTCGACGCGACTGCCGACGACCTGGCCGAAGGCGCCGGCGCCTGGTTCTCCCGCATGGACGACGCCTGGAACCCGTGGTGGGACGAGATGCAGGCCTGGCGCGCCGCCACCGCGCGGCTGACCGGCGCGCCGCGGGCCGACTGCATCGTGCCCAAGACCAGCGCCGGCCAGGGCCTGCGCGCGGTGCTCAACAGCTTCGTCACCGCGCCGCGGGTGCTGACCACGCTCGGCGAATTCGATTCGCTCGACCATATCCTCAAGCAGTACGCCGACCGCGGCCGCGCCGTGGTCGAATGGACCGCGCCGCGCGAGGACGGCCGCTTCCACGTCGACGACCTGATCGAGCGGCTCGACGGCATCGAGCTGGTGGTGGTGTCGCAGGTGTTCTTCGCCTCGGGCCAGGTGCTGGCCGGATTGCCGCGGCTGGTGGAGGCGGCGCACGCCGCCGGGGCGCGGGTGCTGCTCGACGTCTACCACGGCTACGGCGTGCTGCCGCTCGACCTGGCCGCGCTCGGCGTCGATTTCGCCATCGCCGGCAGCTACAAGTACCTGCGCGGCGGCCCGGGCGTGTGCTGGCTCTACGTCTCGCCCGAGGTGCTGGCCGAGGGGCTGACCACGCTCGACACCGGCTGGTTCGCCAAGAAGGATCCGTTCGCCTACCGCCGGCCGACGCCGCCCGAATTCGCCGCCGGCGGCGACGGCTGGCTCGAGTCGACCATGAACCCGCTCGGCTTCTACCAGGCGCGAGCCGGCCTGGCCTTCGTGGCCGCGGCCGGCGTCGAGCGGCTGCGCGCCTGGTCGCTGCAGCAGAAGCGCACGCTGGCCGAGGCGCTGCGCGCGCGCGGGTGAGCAGCTTCGGCGAGGGCGAGGACTACGGCGCCTTCCTGACCGTGCCGCACGACGATCCGATGGGGCTGGCGGCGCGGCTCAAGGCGGCCGGCGTGAACGGCGACGCGCGTGCGGCGGGGCTGCGGCTGTGCCCGGATCTGCTCAATACCGACGAGCAGATGGTGCGGGCGGCGGAGGCGGTGGCGCGGCTGGCGTGAAGTGAATGGCCGGATGAGCGAGGCTTGAACCCTCTCCCTCCGGGGAGGGCCGGGTGAAGGACGCCGGTCGAGTGATCGCTGACCGTGGATGCGTGGCCTGGTGCCGTCAGCGGGCGGCTGAACCGGCGCTCCCTCACCCCGACTCCTCTCACCGAGGGAGAGGGGCTTCGACGGCCAGTGCGAATTCGTGCCCGAGCTAGCGCCCCGCCAGCAACTGCGCCAGATCCAGCGCCGAGCGCACGCCCATCTTGGCGAACACGTTGGCGCGGTGCACCTCGACCGTGCGGATGGCGATGTTGAGCTCGTCGGCGACCTGCTTGTTGAGCTTGCCGGCCAGCACTAGCTGCATCACCTCGCGCTCGCGCGGCGACAGCGTGGCCAGCCGCGACTGCACCGCCTGCTGGCCGCCGCGCGACTGGCTGCGCGCCTGCGCGATCGCCAGCGCGTCGTCGATCTTGTCCAGCAGCTGCTGGTCGCCGCAGGGCTTCTCGAGGAAGTCGAAGGCACCCTGCTTGACCGCCTGCACCGCCATCGGGATATCGCCGTGGCCCGACAGGAACAGCACGATCAGCTCGCTGTCGTCGGCGCGCAGCCGGTCGAACACGTCGAGCCCGCTGAGCCCGGTCATCCGCACGTCCAGCACCGCCACGCCCTCGCTGCGCGCGTCGATGGCGGCCAGGAAGGCCTCGCCGCTGTCGAAGGCGCGCACCGTGTAGCCGTGCGACAGCAGCAGGAGGCCGAGCGCATCGCGCACGGCGGCGTCGTCGTCGACCAGGTAGACCGGCTTGGTTGCATTCATCGCGGCAGGCTCACGTGGAAGCAGGCACCCCCGGCGGGCGCCGGTTCGAACCAGAGTTTGCCATGGTGCTGCTCGACGATGGAACGGCAGATCGACAGGCCGATGCCCATGCCCAGCGGCTTGGTGGTGAAGAAGGCTTCGAACAGCTGCTCGGCGATCTCCGGCGCGATGCCGGGGCCGCGGTCGCAGACCGTCAGGTGCACCGCCTCGGCGTCGGCCCGGCTGGCCAGCCGCACCTCGCGCCGTTCGGCGTCGAGCGGCGCGCAGGCGTCGATGGCGTTGCGCAGGAGGTTGATCACCACCTGGCCGATCAGCACCCGGTCGGCCTCGATTTCGGCCTCGCCGGCCGCCAGCTCCACCGTCAGCCGCACGCTGCGCGCGCGCGCGTCGGGTTCGATCAGCTCCAGCGCGTCGGCCACGATGGCGTCGAGCGTGCCCGGCTCGCGGTGCGGCGCGCGCTTGCGCACGAACTCGCGGATCCGGCGCACCACCTCGGCGGCGCGCTGGGCCTGGCCGCCGATCTTGACCAGGGTCGAATCGAGCAGCTCGCGCTCGTCCTGGCCGGCCAGCTTGCGGGCGGCGCTGGCGTAGGTGCTCATCGCCATCAGCGGCTGGTTCAGCTCGTGCGCCAGCGTCGAGGCCATCTCGCCCATGGCGATCAGCCGGCCGGTCTGGCGCAGTTTCTCTTCCTGCTCGCGTTCGCGCGCCTCGGCCGCTTTCTGCGCAGTGATGTCGACCACCGAGCTGAGCCAGCCACGCTGGCGGCCACCGGCGTCGATCAGCGGGGTGGCGTAGACGCGGGTGGCGACCAGCCGGCCGTCGCGGTGGCGGATGGTCGATTCGAAGCCGTCCTGCGGCGCGCGGCCGGCCAGCACCGCCTCGTTCTGGGCCTGGTGGCTGTCGAGGTCGGCCGGGTTCCAGTAGGGGTAGGGCGGCAGCGTGCCGATCAGCTCGTCGGCCTCGAAGCCGACCATGCGGCAGAAGGCCGGGTTGACGTAGATGATGCGGCCGGCCAGGTCGCGCGCGCGCATGCCGATCGCCAGCGAATTGCCCATCGCGGTGCGGAAGGCGTGTTCCTCGCGCAGCGCGGCCTCGGCGCTGAGCCGGCCACGGATCTGCCGCTGCAGCCGCCAGCCGCTCAGCAGCACCAGCACGGCCAGCACCAGCACGGCGGCCACCAGCGCCTTCTGCACCGTGCCGGTCGGCGCGCGGTAGGCGGTCACCTGCAGGGCCAGGCCGTGGCCGGGCGGGTCGAAAGTGAGCTGGTAGCTCAGCGCCTCGCGCTCGGTGGTGATGGCGGACTTGCTGGCGACCTCGCGGCCCTGGCCGTCGAGCACCGCCAGCCGGTACTTGGTGGCGAACCACCACGGCACCTGCTGGGCCAAGAGCTTGGGCAGCGAGATCAGCGCCACCGCCTCGCGCTCGCCGTCCACCAGCGCCACCGCGGTATAGCCGGCCGGGCCGAGCACGTCGCTGTAGCCGGGCCGGCCGGTGCCGCGGGCGAAGCGCAGCGCGCCGTCGAGCGCGGCCGCCTCGGCGTCGACGCCGTGGCGCCAGCGCCGGCCGCCGGCGCTGAGCCGGACGCCGACGATGGCCGGGTTGGTCTCGGCCAGCAGCCGGGCGCGCGCGGCGAAGCCGGCCTCGTCGACTTCGTTCTTGCGGGCGGCGTCGAGCAGCGCGCGCAGCCGCTCCTCGGTCTGGTCGAACTGGAAGCGCAGGTTCTGCTCGATCCACAGCACGTCGCTGATCAGCACCAGCCGCGCTTCTTCGCGCTCGCTCTGGCGCAGGTAGGCCATCAGGCCGATCACGGCGGCAGCGAACAGGACCAGTGCGACGCGCGGCCACAGCCACAGCTGGCGCGCCGACAGGGCGGGGAGGGGAGGCGGATGCATGGACTGCATCCTAGTCGAGGGCCACGAGCGCGGCATCGTGGTCAGCCACAACTGCGTCCCGTCCGGCCGCGGTCTATACCGGTGGCACCCGGCGCCGGCGGCCCGCCATCGGGTCCGACCACAATTGCGGCGGCCCGGCCGGCCGGACAAGATCGATCGCGCTGGTCCCAACAACATCCAGGAGACATCCCCCATGCAACGCCGCTCCCTGCTTGGCGCCGCGCTGGCGCTCGCGCTGTCCGCCACCGCTGCCCTCGCCGCCGCCCCACCCCTGCCGACCCCATCGTCATCAAGTTCAGCCACGTGGTGGCCAACGACACGCCCAAGGGCAAGGCCGCGATGTTCTTCAAGAAGCTGGCCGAGGAGCGCACCAAGGGCCTGGTCAAGATCGAGGTCTATCCGAACAGCCAGCTCTACAAGGACAAGGAAGAGCTGGAGGCGCTGCAGCTCGGCGCGGTGCAGATGCTGGCGCCGTCGCTGGCTAAGTTCGGCCCGCTCGGGGTGAAGGAGTTCGAGGTGTTCGACCTGCCCTTCATCTTCGACAACTACGACGAGCTGCATAAGGTCACCCAGGGCCCGATCGGCGCCGCGCTGCTCAAGAAGCTCGACAGCAAGGGCATCCTCGGCCTCGCATACTGGGACAACGGCTTCAAGCAGTTCAGCGCCAACAAGCCCTTGAAGACGCCGGCCGATTTCCGCGGCCTGAAGATGCGCATCCAGTCGTCCAAGGTGCTCGACGCGCAGATGCGCGCGCTCGGCTCGCTGCCGCAGCAGATGGCCTTCTCCGAGGTCTACCAGGGCCTGCAGACCGGCGTGGTGGACGGCGCCGAGAACCCGCCGTCGAACTTCTACACCCAGAAGATGCACGAGGTGCAGAAGTACCTGACGCTGTCGGACCACGGCTACCTGGGCTACGCCGTGATCGTCAACAAGCGCTTCTGGGACGGCCTGCCGCCCGATCTGCGCCAGCAGCTGGAGTTCTCGCTGAAGGAGGCCACTCAGTTCGCCAACCGGATCGCCAAGAGCGAGAACGAGGGCGACATCGAGAACGTGAAGAAATCGGGCAAGACCCAGATCGTCACCCTGAGCCCGGCCGAGCGCGCGGCGCTGAAGAAGGCGCTGGTGCCGGTGCATGCGCAGATGGCCGACCGGATCGGCAACGACCTGATCCAGTCGATCTACAAGGAAACCGGCTTCAATCCGGCCAACTGAGCAGGACCCGCCCGGGCGGCCGGCCGCTAAGGCGGGCCGCCCGGGCGTGGGCGCGTGGCGGCCGGGCCGGGAACCCGGCCGCCGCGGCCATCCTTCGCGGCCCGCCGCCGCGATGAGCCGGCGCGCCTTTCCAGGGAGACAGACAACATGAAATTCTTCGATCACCTCGAGGAGTGGTTCATCGCCACGCTGATGGCAGTGGCCACCCTCGTCATCTTCGTGGCGGTGCTGCACCGCTACGCCTCGGGCTACGCCATCCCCGGCGTGCAGGACTGGCTGCTGCGGCAGAACCTGAGCTGGGCGCAGGAGCTGTGCATCTACCTGTTCGTCTGGATGGCCAAGTTCGGCGCCGCCTACGGCGTGCGCACCGGCATCCACGTCGGCGTCGACGTGCTGGTCAACCGGCTGGAGGAGAAGCACCGCAAGCTGTTCGTGCTGATCGCGCTCGGCGCCGGCGCCTTGTTCACCGGCATCGTCGGCACGCTCGGCGCCACCTTCGTGTGGGAGATCGCCCACACCGACCAGACCTCGGCCGACCTCGAGATCCCGATGTGGATCGTCTACCTGGCGGTGCCGGCCGGCTCCTACCTGATGTGCTTCCGCTTCCTGCAGGTCGGCTGGAACTACCTGCGCACCGGCGAATTGCCGCATCACGACCACGGCCACGTCGAAGGCCTCGAAGAAGAAATCGAAGGGACCCCGGTATGAGCGCTGATCTCGTTGCAAGCCCGGCCAGGCCGGTTTCGATCAAATGGCCGCTCGGCATCCTGGCGATGCTGGTGGCGGCGTCGGTGGTCGGCGGCGGCAAGGCGATGATCTTCTGCCTGCTGCTCGGCCTGATGTTGACCGGCATGCCGATCTCGATCGCGCTCGGCCTCACGGTGCTGACCTTCCTGTTCACCATGACCCAGGTGCCGATCGAATCGGTGGCGCTCAAGCTGTTCACCGGCATCGAGAAGTTCGAGATCATGGCGATCCCCTTCTTCATCCTGGCCGGCAACTTCCTGACCCACGGCGGCGTGGCGCGGCGGATGATCGATTTCGCCACCGCCATGGTCGGCCATTGGCACGGCGGGCTGGGTCTGGCCGGCGTGTTGGCCTGCGCGCTGTTCGCCGCAGTGTCGGGCTCGAGCCCGGCCACCGTGGTGGCGATCGGCTCGATCATCCTGCCGGCGATGGTCAAGCAGGGCTTCCCCAAGCAGTTCGGCGCCGGCGTGATCACCACCTCGGGCGCGCTGGGCATCCTGATCCCGCCGTCGATCGTGATGGTGATGTACTCGGTGGCGACCAACACCTCGGTCGGCGCGCTGTTCATGGCCGGCGTGATCCCGGGCCTGATGCTGGCCTTCGTGCTCGGCTTCGTCGCCTGGTGGCGCGCCCGCAAGTTCGGCTACCCGCGCTTGCCCAAGGCAAGCTGGGCGCAGCGCTGGCGCGCCTTCCGCCGCGCGGTGTGGGGCATCCTGCTGATCGTGGTGGTGATGGGCGGCATCTACTCGGGCATCTTCACCCCGACCGAGGCGGCGGCGATGAGCGCGGTCTACGCCTTCATCGTGGCGGTGTTCATCTACCGCGACATGCCGCTGAAGCAGGTGCCCAAGGTGCTGGTCGGCTCGGCCGCGATGAGCGCGATGCTGCTCTATATCATCACCAACGCGGTGCTGTTCTCCTTCCTGATGACGCACGAGAACATCCCGCAGGCGATGGCCGACTGGCTGCTGAGCATGGGCCTGGGGCCGATCGCCTTCCTGCTGGCGGTGAACGTGCTGCTGCTGCTGGCCGGCAACGTGATGGAGCCGTCGAGCATCGTGCTGATCTTCGCGCCCATCCTGTTCCCGGTGGCGATCCAGCTCGGCATCGACCCGGTACACTTCGGCATCCTGATCGTGGTGAACATGGAGGTCGGCATGTGCCACCCGCCGGTGGGGCTGAACCTCTACGTCGCGTCGGGCATCACCCGGATGGGCATCACCGAGCTGACGGTGGCGGTATGGCCGTGGCTGCTGGCGATGCTGGGTTTCCTGGCGCTGATCACCTACGTGCCGGCGATCTCGACCTGGCTGCCGCGGACGCTGGGGATGATGTAGGCCGAGCCGTACCGGAATGGCCGCCGTCATGGCGGCCATTCCGTTTCTGTTGCCAGGCCGGCCGATTCCTGCGAAAACGCAGCCCGCACAAACCGACCATGGGACAGGAGAGCGACCGATGAGCAGTGAACTCAGGATCGTCGACATCGAGCCGGGCGACGGCAGGGAAGCGGTCAAGGGCGCCCTGATCACCACCCATTACACCGGCTGGCTCGAGGACGGCACCCAGTTCGATTCCTCGCACGCGCGCGGCAAGCCGTTCCAGTGCGTGATCGGCACCGGCCGCGTCATCAAGGGCTGGGACCAGGGCCTGATGGGCATGAAGGTCGGCGGCAAGCGCAAGCTGTGGGTGCCGGCCCATCTCGCTTACGGCGAGCGGCAGGTCGGCGCCCATATCAAGCCGAACTCGGACCTGGTGTTCGAGATCGAGCTGCTCGAAGTGCTGACGCGCGACGACTGAGCACACCGACTACCTTCCATCCAGGCGAGCAGCCATGTCCCTCGATCCTTCCCTCGTCCTCCCGCCGCCGGCCCGGCCCGGCGATCCGCTGTCGGCCATCGACACCCCGGCGCTGCTGGTCGAGCTCGACGCCTTCGAACGCAACCTGGCGCGCATGCAGGCCCGCGCCGATGCGGCCGGCGTGGCGCTGCGGCCGCACGCCAAGGCGCACAAATGCCCGGCCATCGCGCAGGCCCAGCTGCGCCAGGGCGCGGTCGGCATCTGCTGCCAGAAGGTCAGCGAGGCCTTGCCCTTCGTGCTGGCCGGCGTGCCCGACATCCTGGTCAGCAACGAGATCGCCGGCCCGGCCAAGGCGGCGCTGCTGGCACGGATGGCGCTGCATGCGCGCATGAGCGTCTGCGTCGACCACGCCGGCCAGATCGCGGCCTTGGCGGCGACCACCGCCGAGGCCGGCAGCCGGCTGGACGTCCTGGTCGAGGTCGACATCGGCCAGGAGCGCTGCGGCGTGGCCGACGCGCCGGCCGTGCTGCGGCTGCTGGAGGCGCTGGCGGCGCATCCGCAACTGCGCTTCAAGGGCCTGCAGGCCTATCACGGCGCGATCCAGCACCTGCGCGGCCACGCCGAGCGCGCGGCCGCCGCGGCCCGGGCCGCCGAGCGGACCGCTGCCGTGCTGGCCGAACTGCAGCGGGCCGGGGTGCGCTGCGAGGTGGTCACCGGCGGCGGCACCGGCAGCGTCGAATTCGACCTGGCCAGCGGCGTCTACACCGAGGTGCAGCCCGGCTCCTACCCATTCATGGACGCCGACTACGGCAGCAGCGAATACGGCGATGCGCTGCGCTTCGAGCACAGCCTGTTCCTGGCCAGCACGGTGATGAGCTGCGGCAACGGCGAGCGCATCGTGCTCGACGCCGGGCTGAAATCGCTGGCGGTCGACTCCGGCCTGCCGCGGGTGTGGGACGACGGCCGGGAAAGCGGCAGCCTGGTCTATGCCGCGGCCAACGACGAGCACGGCATCGTCCGCAGCCGCGAGGCCGGCCAGCCGCGGCCGGCGCTGGGCAGCATGCTGCTGCTGGTGCCGGGCCATTGCGACCCGACGTTGAACCTGCACGACGAACTGGTCGCCGTGCGCGCGGGCAGGGTCGAGGCGATCTGGCCGATCGCGGCGCGCGGCCTGAGCCGCTGAAGCGGCGGCGCGGGGACGGCGGCGCGCCGTCCTTGCCGGGATAACCGCAGTTCCGCATCGGCCGACGCAGCCCGTACACTCGGCGGCTCCTCGCTCTACCCGGTTTCCGCATGCCCGCCGCCACCCTCTACGCCCTCGCCGCCATCGCGCTGTGGAGCTCGCTCGCGCTGCTGTCCACCCGGCTGGTCGCCGTGCCGCCGTTTCTGCTGGTCGGCCTGGCCTTGTGCATCGGCGGGCTGTGCGGGCTGCCGCGCTGGCGCGACTGGCGGGTGCCGCCGCGCACGCTGCTGCTCGGCTGCTACGGCCTGTTCGGCTATCACTTCTGCCTGTTCCTGGCGCTGCGCTTCGCGCCGGCGCTCGAGGCCAACCTGATCAACTACCTGTGGCCGCTGCTGATCGTGCTGCTGTCGCCGGTGATCCTGCCCGGCCTGCGGCTCGGCGGCCATCACCTGCTCGGCGGGGCGCTGGGCCTGGCCGGCTGCGTGCTGATCGTGCTGGGCAAGGGCGCGCTGTCGCTCGACGGCAGCCATGCGCTGGGCTATCTGCTGGCCGCGGCGGCGGCGGTGATGTGGTCGACCTATTCGCTGCTGACCCGGCGGGTGGCGCCGTTCCCGACCGGCGCGGTGGGCGGCTTCTGCATGGCTTCGGGCCTGTTGTCGCTGCTGGCCCATGCCGCGCTGGAGCCGGCCTATGCGCTGGGCGGCGCGGAGTGGGGCTGGCTGGCCTTGCTGGGCCTGGGGCCGATGGGCGCGGCCTTCTTCCTGTGGGATGCCGCGCTCAAGCACGGCGATACCCGCGCGATCGGCACGCTGGCCTACCTGACGCCGCCGCTGTCGACCGCGCTGCTGGCGGCCTTCGGCGGCGGCCGCTTCGGCTGGCAGGCCGCGCTGGCGCTGGGCCTGATCCTGGCCGGCGCCTGGCTGGGCAACCGCGGCGCGTCCGCGGACGCGCCGGCCGCCTAGCCCCGGACCGCGATCAGAAGCGCATGCGCAGGAAGGCCGACGGGCCTTCCATATGCATGTCGAAGCGCGCGCGGTAGTCGTCCTTGTCGCGCTTGAGCTTGATCTTGGTCACGCCGTATTCGGCGCCGATGCCGACGTTCTTGAACGGGAAGAACTCCACCCCGGCCGCGCCGGTGTAGATATGGCCGTGCAGCTTCTTGTCGCCGTTCTTGTAGACGCCCGAGCCGTCCAGATAGACGCGCACGTTCTCGCCGATCGCATGGCGCAGGCCGAGCGTGACCATCGGCGCCAGCGTGTCCTCGGTCTCGGAGCGTTCGCCGGTCACGGTGGCGCCGTTGGAGGTCGCCTCGCCGCGGGCTTCGAGCTTGAGCTTGTAGTAGGCCGCGCCGACGCCGACGCCGAACACCGTGTTCTGCTGGCCGAACCACCAGCGATAGGCGCCGTTGGCGGTCTCGAAGCGGTAGCGGCCGGTCACCGTCGCGTCGACGTCGTAGGGCACGTCGTCGAGCACGAAGGCGGCGCCGTCGCTATAGGTGCGCGAGCGGTCGAAGCGGTAGTAGTCGAAGGCCAGGCCCTGGCTGTCGCCGAGCAGGAAGTCGAACTTGATGCGCGGCACCGTCTCCTTTTCGCCGAGGTCGATCGTGCCGGTGCTCAGCGACTGGCCGTTGCCTTCGAGGCTGAAGGTGGTGTCGGCCTTGTTGGGGTAGAACGCGCCGATCGAGACGCCGAAGCGGTCGAGCGCCGGCGAGGGCTCGGCCCAGGCCGCCGGCAGCAGCACTGCGGCGGCGACGGCAAGCTGGAACGGACGGCGTGACAGGTAGGGCAGGGTGTGCATTTTGGCTTTCCTCCAAGCATATGACATAAACATGACTGGGGCCAAAATGGATAAGTTCTGTATATTTTCGCTTGTGTAAGCGTTGCCCGATTTTGTAGGAAATACAGTGTCTTAAAGGCGGTTTTCAGATCATTTGCGCGAGCTTGCCGGCGAATGGCGAATTGAATGAAGCCGGCTCCGGCCGCGGCTATCCCGACCGAAAGTCCCCGCGCACAGAACGAAGTCGCCGCGACCGCGACAGATAAGGGCATCCTGCCCGACCCAGTCCCATATCCGAGGAGCCAACCGTCATGACCGCTACGCCGCAAACCGAACCCATCGAAATCGCCACCCTGGCCGGCGGCTGCTTCTGGTGCCTCGAAGCCGTGTTCGACCGGCTCGCCGGCGTCCAGCAGGTCGTGTCGGGCTATATGGGCGGCCGGGTCGACGAGCCGACCTACAAGCAGATCTGCAAGGGCGACACCGGCCATGCCGAGGTGGTGCAGATCAGCTTCAACCCGACGGTGATCAGCTTCGGCGAACTGCTCGAGGTGTTCTTCGCCATCCACGACCCGACCACGCCCGACCGGCAGGGCAACGACGTCGGCACGCAGTACCGCTCGGCGATCTTCTTCCACAACCCGGTGCAGGAGCAGAGCGCACGGCAGATGGTGACTGCGCTGACGGCCGAGCAGGTCTTCCCGGAAGCCATCGTCACCCAGATCGTGCCGGCCGAGACCTTCTGGCCGGCCGAGGACTATCACCAAGGCTATTTCGAGGCCAATCCGAACCAGCCCTATTGCGCCGCGGTGGTGGCGCCCAAGGTGCGCAAGGTGATCGCCAAGTACGCCGAGCGGCTCAAGCAGTGATCGGCCGATGAAGTGGTCTGGCCGGCGGGGTAGTCCGGCTGGCCGCCGCTACGGCGGCGCGCACGGTTATGATCGGCGGCCGCCGCGGCCCTGATCCGCGGCCGATCCCGACCGAGGAGCCCGCCATGCCCGCCACGATCCGCCTTGCCCGGCCGTCAGACCGCGATGCGTTGTACCGGATCTGCCTCGCCACCGGCGACGCCGGCCAGGATGCCGCCCAGCCGGGGCGCGACCCGGAGCTGCTGGGCCATTTGTACGCCGGCCCCTATCTGGAACTGCAGCCCGATTTCGCCTGGGTGGCCGAGGACGAGGCCGGCGTCAGCGGCTACCTGCTGGCCACGCCCGATTCGACCGATTTCTACGCCCGCATGGAACGCGATTGGCTACCGCCGCTGCGCGCGCGCAGCCATGCCGGCCACGATCCGGACGGCTGGCTGGTGAAGCGGCTGCATTCGACCTGGGCGCTCGATCCCCGGCTGGCCGACTGGCCGGCCCATCTGCACGTCGACCTGTTGCCGCGCACGCAGGGGCAGGGCGTCGGGGCGCGGCTGATGCAGGCTGCGCTCGATCAGCTCGGCGCGGCCGGCGTGGCGGGCGTGCACCTGGGCGTCGACCCGCGCAACGAGCGGGCGCTGGCGTGGTATGCGCGTTTCGGTTTCGAGGAGTTGTTCCGGCAGCCGGGATGCGTCTGGTTCGGCCGGAGGCTGGAGCGGCCGGCGAAGGGCTGACGTACTTCCGCCGGAAATGCGAAGGCCCGCTCAGGAAACCGCGGTCGGTTTCCTGAGCGGGCCTTTGACATGGCCGGCTTCCCGGCTTCAATCCACCACGAACTGCCCGATCTGCTGGTTCAGCCCGAGCGACAGCTCGCTGAGCCGCTTGGCCAGCATATTGGCCGACGAGACCGAGGCATGGTTCTCCTCGCTCATCTGGGCGATCTTCTCCACGTTCTGGGCGATGTTGTTGGCTGCCATGCGCTGCTCGCGGATCGCGTCGGCGATCTCGGTCAGCGTGTGCATGCTGGCGGCCGAGCCGCTGCGGATGTGCGCCATCGTCTCGGCCAGCTCGCGCGCGCAGGCCACGCCGGCGTCGATGCGGCCGCTGGCTTCCTTCATGCGCGCGTTGGCGTCGGTGGTGTCGCGCTGCACCGTGCCGATCTTGCCCGAGATGTCGGCGGTGGCGGTCGAGGTCCGCTCGGCCAGCTTGCGCACCTCGTCGGCCACCACCGCGAAGCCGCGGCCCAGTTCGCCGGCGCGGGCGGCCTCGATCGCGGCGTTGAGCGCCAGCAGGTTGGTCTGGTCGGCGATCTCCTGGATCACCCGCACGATGCCGCCGATCTCGTCCGAGCGCGCATTGAGCGCCTCCATGGTGCTGCGCGCCGATTCGAGCGCCTCGGCGATGCGGCCGATCTCGCCGGCCGCGCGGCTGGCCAGCCGCTCGCCGTCGTCGGCCTGGCGCACCGCGTCGCCGGCGTCGCTGCGCACGCTGTCGGCGCTGTCCGACACCACCGCGATGCTGGTGGTCAGCTGCTCGATCGCGGCGGCCACCGCGGCCGAGGCCTGGGCCTGGTTGGACGAGGCCAGCGCGACTTGCTCAGAGATGGTGTCCATCTCGCTGGCCGAGCTCGCCACCTGGCGCGCGCCGCTGCGGGTGTCGATCACCAGCGTGCGCAGGCCGTCCAGCACGCGGCGGAAGGCGCTCACCGTGCGGCCGATCTCGTTGTCGCCGTTGGCCGGCATCTTCACCGTCAGGTCGTTGCCCGAGGCGATGCGCTGCGCCGCCTGCTGCGCCGCATTGAGCGGCTGGCGGATCGACTGCGCCACGCCGACCGCCACCGCGATGCCGATCAGGATCGCCACGCCAGCCTGCAGCCACAGCGCGCGTACCGTGTGCGCCCGGGTGTCGGCCAGCACGTCGGCGACATGGCTGGCCTTGTCGCCGGTACCCTTGATGATGTCGTTGAGGGCGCTTTCCATGCCGTGCACGTGCGCCTTGTAGTCGCCCATCGCCTTGTTGGCGTCGGCGGTGCTGGCCAGCTCGCCGCCGAGCTTGCCGGCCACGCTGCGGAAGCCCCCGCGTATTGCTCCATCGCGCTGCCCAGCGTGTCGATCTTGCCGCGCAGCTCGGCGTCGGCCAGCGCCTGGGCCTGCTTCAGGCTGTCCTTGGCACCGGTCAGCGAGGCCTCCCACTTGTCGCGGTATTCCTTCACCTTGCCGGCGTCGGCCAGGTTGATGAAGGAATCCTTCTCGAAGCGGCGCAGATTGCCCATGTGGTAGCGCAGCTCGTTGGCCGCGTTGTTGAGCGCAATGTCGCCGTCGACCATGGCGCGGACCTGGCTGTACTGACTTTCCACGCCCCAGGAACCGGTGATCGCCACCGCGACCATCAGTACCAGCAGCAAGGCGAAACCCGCGCTGATGCGCAGGGCAAAACTGAGGTTCTTCATGTCCGCCGCTCCGAATTGGCCAATCTGGGTATGAAGGCGGCGCGTCCGCCAGGCCCGGGCGGCTGCGCTTATTAGATATGACGAATATATTGCAAGCCGCCGTATCCAGTTCAGCATAAGACATGTCCTGGAAATTGCCGGTCCGGCGGCCGCTCGCGCGGCGGTGTGTCTGAATGGCGCAAACCCCGCGGGGCGAGGGCCGGCGCGCTGAAGCGCGCAACGATGGCCGATTGATTTCCACAGGCACCGAAGCGTCCCGGTCTTGTCGGTCGGAGCGCGGTCCTCAGCGTTTAGCCACTTTGCCGGCGGCCTGTTAGAATCCGCGCCTTTTCAAAGGCTTGGAACCCATCTTGCGAATCGCTCTGGCACCGATGGAAGGCTTGGTCGACGCGCCGCTGCGTACCGCGCTGACCCGGCTCGGCGGCGTCGACTGGTGCGTGACCGAGTTCGTGCGCGTCACCAGCACGCTGTTGCCGGCGCGCTATTTCCGCCGCGTGGCGCCCGAGTCGCTGCATGGCTGGCGTACGCCGGCCGGCGTGCCGCTGAAGCTGCAACTGCTGGGCTCGGACCCGGCCTGCCTGGCCGACAACGCCGCCCGCGCGGCCGAGCTCGGCGCGCCCGGCATCGATCTCAACTTCGGCTGCCCGGCCAAGACGGTGAACCGCCATCGCGGCGGCGCCGTGCTGCTGGACGAGCCCGAGCTGTTGCACGCCATCGTCGCCGCGGTGCGCCGCGCGGTGCCGGCGGCGATCCCGGTCACTGCCAAGATGCGGATCGGCTACCTCGACACCCATCTGGCGCTCGACTGCGCGCGGGCGCTCGACACGGCCGGCGCGGCCGAGCTGGTGGTGCATGCGCGCACCAAGGCCGACGGCTACAAGCCGCCGGCGCACTGGCACTGGATCGCCCGCATCAAGGAAGTGGTGCAGGCGCCGGTGGTGGCCAACGGCGAGATCTGGTGCGTCGACGATTACTTCCGCTGCCGCGCCGAATCGGGTTGCGACGATGTGATGCTGGGCCGCGGCCTGGTGGCGCGGCCGGACCTGGCGCGGCAGATCCGCGCCGCCGCGGCCGGGCTGCCGCCCGACGTGGTCGACTGGCCGGCATTGCTGCCCTATGTGCATGACTTCCATGCCAGCGTGCACGGCCAGGGCGCGGTCACCTACGCGCCGGGCCGGCTCAAGCAGTGGCTCGGCTATCTCAAGCTCAGCTACCCCGAGGCCGGCGCGCTGTTCCGCGAGATCCGCGGCCAGCGGCAGCTCGACCTGATGCCCGGCGCACAGCCGGCTTGATCCGCGACAAGGGGCGCCGCACCGCATGGACGACAATGCCTGCCTGAGCTGCGGCGCCTGCTGCGCGGCCTTCCGCGTCAGTTTCGACCGCATGGAGCTCGACGAGGAGGGCGGCCGGGTGCCGGCCGGCCTGGTCGACTACGAGAACGACACGCTGTGCCGGCTGCGCGGCACCGATTACGCGCGGCCGCGCTGCGTGGCCCTGGTCGGCCGCATCGGCGAGTCGGTGCGCTGCGGCATCTACGCCGAGCGCCCCGGCCCCTGCCGCGAATTCGCGCCGCTGGCCGAGCACGGCATCTTCCCCGCAGCCTGCAACCGCGCACGCGGCCGCCACGGCCTGCCGCCCTTGCCGGTGGCCGATTGAACCCCGTCCGCTGCAGGCCGCAGCGGGCATCGCGAAGACTGGACGCACACTTGGAACAGACCGAACAGACGCTCGAAGCGAGTCCCTACGAACTGCTCGGCGGCGAGGCGGCCTTGCGCCGGCTGGTCGACCGCTTCTACGAAATCATGGATACCGACCCGGTCGCGGCCGGCGTGCGCGCGGTCCATGGCCTGAGCCTCGATTCGGCCAACGAGAAACTGTTCCTGTTCCTCAGCGGCTGGCTCGGCGGGCCGTCGCTCTACATCGAGCGCTACGGCCATCCGCGCCTGCGCGCGCGCCACATGCCGTTCCGCATCGATACGCGCATGCGCGACGAATGGCTGTACTGCATGTTCAAGGCGATGGAAGAGCAGTTGCCGGGCGAATCGCCGCTGAAGAGCCACCTGGAAGAGGCGTTCTGGCGCACGGCGGACTTCATGCGCAACGCCGAGGGCTGAATCTGCTGATGGGCGATGCGCCGCCGTCCGCTCGGCCACGGCGCATCGCTTCGAGGCCTCAGCGCGCCGAACGCCCCGAGGCGACGGGCTGCGCCGGCTCGATCCGCCGGACCGGCCGCGCCGGCGCGACCGCCAGCGGCGAATCGAGGCCGGTCGTCACGGGGCGGTTGGCCTGCATCTGGGCCGCCAGTGCGCTGAGGTAGAACGCCGAGGCGACGCCGGCGTAGGCGGGATCGCTGGTGACCTGTGGCGTGACGGCGGCCTGCTGCGTGGTGGCCGCCGGCTGCGGCAGCGGCTGCCTGACCGTGACGGTTTCCGTGGTCTGGGTCTGGGTCCGGGGCGCCATCGGATTGTTCAGGTCTTGGGCCGCCGTGAGGTTCTGCTCCGAGTCGGCCGTCGCGGTCGCGCTGTCCTGTTGCGTACCGGCTTGCGCCGCATCGGTCGAGGTCGCGTTGGCCGGCGTGGCGTTCGCTGCGTCGTTCGGCGCGCTGCCGTCGTCATTCCGGTCGGTGGCGGCGGATCGCTCGGCGGCAACGGTATTGGAGGCCGGATTCGCCTGCTGCAGGGGCTCGGTATCGGGCACGCCAGCGGCGAGCGCCGCCACCTCGTCGGCACCGAAGTCGATGGTGCCGGCGTTCACGTCCGCCGCATTGCCGAACAGCCGGTTGGCGAGATCTGGATTGGCTGCCAGCGCTGCGCGCAGCGCCGGGTCGAGCGCTGCCGGCTCGGTGGAGAACGGCGGGTCGATGCCGAGCGACGATGCATCGGCGGCCGGGATCAGGCCGAGTTCGATCGCCCGCTCCAGAGCCGATCGCATCGCCTGGTCCGATTGGGCGGCCCGCCGCGCGGCCGTCGGGCTGAGCAGGCTCAGCGGGCCGAGCAGCCCGGCCGCGTCGTAGACGATGGGGGAATCCGGCCGGTTGCCGAGCGAAACGATGGTGCTCGGGCTGAACAGGTCGCTGTTCGCGGGCGGCGCCTGCGGGGCGGCCGGCCGGACGAGCGTGCCGATCGGGGCGAGGCCCAGCGGGCTGGTGCTTGACGAGACTGGCGCGATCATGGCGATCTCCCGGCGGTCTCTCCCTGAAGGTCGGCCTCGGCGGCCGCGCGTCTGGACGCGCTTCCTATGTCGGGCCACCGTTTTCCGCAAAGATTCCCCGCCTTCGCTTCGCTGCCGTGGATCGGCCGGCAACCAAGGCCGCGCCTCGCGGTCCATTTCCTCAACGGGGCGGCGCAAGCGCCCATTTCTCCAGGAGGATTCCCTATGGCCATGACCAAGCATTACTCGGAGACCGAACCGCCGCGCGCCGAGGTCGACGCGCTCGCCGGGCCGAGCCTGATCGAATTCGGCGCCTCGTGGTGCGGCTACTGCCTGGCCGCGCAACCGCTGCTGGCCAAGGCGATGGACGGCCATCCGGAAGTGCGGCACTTCAAGATCGAGGACGGCAGCGGCCGGCCGCTGGGCCGCTCGTTCCGGGTCAAGCTGTGGCCCACGCTGGTCTTCATGCGCGACGGCCAGGAAGTGGCGCGGCTGGTGCGGCCGAACGACGCGAAGCTGATCGAGGAGGCGCTGGCACGCATCGACGGGCCTGCTGCGCAGGCAGCGGCCGGTTAGTTTCTTGCGATGGAAAGGACGGCGATCAGGCGTAGGCGCTGATCAGGGAGAGGGCGGTCTCGGCCTGGCTGTTGTCGGCGTAGGCGCGGCGCGCCTTGTCCTGGCGCGGATTGCCGGCCTGTTCGCCGCCCGGGTCGGCGCCGGCCGCGCTGCCGGCCCGCTTGCCGGCTTCACCGGCCTGGCCGACCGCTTCGCCGCCCGCGCCGGTCGCTTCGCTGCGCTGCTGGGCGATGGCCCGGTGCGCTTCCTGCGCCATCTGGCGCGCCTGGGCGGCCACCGCGCGGTCGGCGCCCGACGGATCCTTCGGCGCCAGCGCGGCGCGTTCGATGGTCTGGGCGCGGGTCAGCGTTTCCTGCGGCGTGCGGCCGGGCGAGGTGTCGATGTTCACCTCGCCGCCGATCGCGTAGCTGACGCCGTCGGGGCCGCGCTGGAAGGTGTAGGTGGGGCCGGAGACGGCCAGCCCGCCGGCCGCGGCCAGGTGGGCCTGCTCGTGCTGGCGCACTTCGCGGTCGCGTGCCTGCAGCTTGCGCAGCTGATCCTGCTGTTCCTCGCTCAGCTGCTTGCCGGCCTTGACCGTGCCGCCGCCGCCTTGTTGCAGGTCGGGCGCCGGCGGCTGGCTGTCGACCTGCGCCGGGGTGCTTTCGACGCGGACCGGCATGCACATCGGGCAGGAACAGCCGGGGCTGTGCAGCCGTGCGCTGCCTGCCATCGCCGAATAGGCGCTGCTGTAGGAAACCCCGGAGATGCTCATCGGTCTCTAGCCAGATGTCTCGACCACGTCGCGGCGGCCTCTGCGGCCGCCCGTCCTGTACTCCAATTCTATGCAGCGGGCCGTGCGTCGCAAGCCCAGCCGTCGCCAACGCCTTGTTTTGGATGCGTTTCGCGGCGGCGAGTTCGCGGCGGCCATGACGCTCGTCCGCTCGACCGTTAAACTTGCGCCCGTGCCGAAGATCCCGTTCCTCCCATCGTTGCTCCTGGCCTGCCTCGCGGCGGCGCAGGCCCACGCCGCCGGGGTCGACTACCTGGTCGAGATCGATGCGCCGTCGGCGCTGGAAGACCTGCTGCGCCACAACCTCGGCATCCTGCGCTGGCAGGGCAGCGACTACATCGACCGCGAGCAGCTCGAGCGCCTGTACGAGGCCACGCCGCGCGAGATCGAAGCCTTGCTGGCGCCGCAGGGCTATTTCAATCCCAAGGTGGAATCCCGCATGGTGCCGGAAGGGCCGCGCTGGCGGCTGCGCTTCACCGTGCTGCCGGGCGAGCCGGCGCTGATCCACGACGTCGACCTGAGCATCGCCGGCGCGATCCGCCAGGAAGCCGACTTCCAGTCCCGCTGGGCCGAGCTGATCGAGGTCTGGCCGCTGCCGATCGGCGCCGACTTCACCCAGTCCGGCTGGGACGCGGCCAAGCGCCGCGGCCTGCAGGCGCTGATCATCGACCGCTTCCCGGCCGCGAAGATCAAGGACAGCCTCGCCTCGATCGACCCGGCGCGCAATTCGGCCGAGCTGTCGGTGCTGTACGACTCCGGCCCGCGCTTCACCTTCGGCCCGCTCGACGTCAAGGGCCTCGACAAATATCCGCGCGAGCTGGTCGACCGGCTCGCCACCTTCGAGCCCGGCGAGGGCTACAGCCAGCAGAAGCTGCTCGATTTCCAGACCGCGCTGCAGAACACGCCGTACTTCTCCAGCGTGTTCCTCGACGTGCCGGTCGACCCCAGCGTGCCGGACAACGTGCCGGTGCGGGTCGAGCTGATCGAAGCGCCGCAGCACAAGACCGAGGTCGGCCTCGGCTACGACACCGACAAGGGCCCGCGGGCGAGCTGGAACTACCGCTTCAGCAATCTGCGCCGCAAGGGCTGGATCGGCACCGTGGGGCTGAACCTGCAGCGCAGCACCCAGACCTTCAACGTCGGCGTCGAGCTGCCGCCCGACCACAAAGGCTACCGCTACGCCACCAGCTACAAGGCCGAGCACGAGGACATCTCGGGCCTGGACAAGCTGAGCCAGACCGTCGGCGTGCAGCGCAGCCGGCTCAAGGGCGACATCGAGGTCACCCAGGCGCTGCAGTACGTGCGTTCGCGCGAGAAGAACGAGGCCGAGCGCAGCAGCACCGTCAACCGCGCGCTGATCCCGTCGCAGAGCTGGACCCGGCGCGAACTCGACAACCTCAACGATCCGCGCCGCGGCCTGATCCTGAGCTGGCAGCTCGGCGGCGCGGCCAAGGCGCTGCTGTCCGATACCGATTTCGTGCGCGCCTGGGGCCGCGCCGCCTGGTATCGCCCGGCCGGCGAGGACGGCCTCTTGCTGCTGCGCGGCGAGGCCGGCCAGGTGGTGGCCAGCGAGACTTCGGCGGTGCCGAGCGACTGGCTGTTCCGCGCCGGCGGCGCCGGCTCGGTGCGCGGCTACGACTACCAGTCGCTGGGCGTGAAGAACGGCAGTACGGTCGAGGGCGGCCAGGTGCTGGCCACCGGCAGCGTCGAGTACCAGCACCGGGTCTGGGGCAAGTGGCGCGCCGCGGTGTTCGCCGACGCCGGCGGCGCGGCGGCCGACTGGACTTCGTTCAAGGCCTACAAGGGCTACGGCGTGGGCGCGCGCTGGGCCAGCCCGGTCGGGCCGTTCGCGCTCGACCTCGCCTACGGCGCCGACGAGCGCAAGATCAGGCTGCATTTCGCCTTGGGGACCGGATTCTGATGCGCCGCCCGACCCTCGTTCCGAATCCATCGCACACCGCGGCCCGGCGCCGCGGCAGGGGCCGGCCATGAGCGACGCGCCGCCGCCCGCACCCGCCGCCCGGCCGCCGCGCCGGCGCCGCTTCCGGCTCGGCCCGGTCTGGCTCGAGCTGGCGCTGTTCGCGCTGGTCTGCGGCGTCGCGACGCTGGTGCTGCTGGCGGCCAGCCCGACCGGCACGCGCTTCCTGTTCGCCGCGATCGAAACGCTGACCGGCGGTGCCGTGCGCGTCGGCCGCGTCGAAGGCTCGGTGCTCGATACGCTGGCGATCCAGGGGCTCGAGGTCGATACCGCCAAGGCCCGGGTGCGGCTCGACCATGCCGAGCTGGCCTGGCGGCCGGCCCAGCTGCTGTACGGCCGCCTGCAGATCGACCGGCTGACGCTGGGCAAGCTGGCGCTGAAGCTGGCGCCGAGCCACGAGCCGAGCAAGGTGCCCGAATCGCTGGCCGCGCCGCTGTCGATCCAGCTCGGCCGTGCCAGCCTGGCCGAGCTGGTCGTCGACGGCCGCAGCGTGCTGACCGATGCAGTGCTGACCGCCGACAGCGACGGCGAGCACCACCGCCTGCGGCTGGTCCAGGCCACCACGCCATGGTTCCAGGGCGAGGGCGAGCTGCGGCTGGCCGGCACGCGGCCGTTCAAGCTCGGCGGCGCGCTGGCGCTGCGCGGCGAGGCCGAGCAGCGGCCCTGGCACGTCGACGTGGCGCTGGCCGGCAGCCTGGAATCGCTGCGGCTCAGCGGCCGCGGCGCCAGCACCCTGCGGCCGGCATCGCCGCTCGCGTCGGCCGCGCCGGCTGCCGGTTTCGTCCGCGTCGCCGTACCGGCCAAGGCCGCCGCGGCGGGCGCGAAGACCACGCCGGCCAAGGCTGCCATGGCCGCCGCGCCGGCCAAGCCGGCCGAACCGTTCTCGGTCGATTTCGACCTCTACCTCAGTCCCTTCGCCGCCACGCCGTGGAACATCCTGCAGCGCGGCCAGCTGAACACCCGCGCCTTCAACCTCGGCGCGCTGGCGCCCGGCCTGCCGCGCAGCGCGTTCGACCTGGCGCTGCGCGCCGAGCCGCGCGGCGGCGAGACGGTGGCCGCCAGCCTGACGCTGCGCAACGCGTTGGCCGGCGACTGGCCCGATGGCCGGCTGCCGCTCGCGGCGCTCGACGCGCAATGGGTGTTCGACGCCAAACTGGCCCGCATCGAGCGCTTCGAGGCGCGGCTGACCGGCGGCCGGGTGCTGCTGTCGGGCCAAGCCGCGCGCGAGCGGCTGGCGCTGGCGGCCGAGCTCGACAAGCTCGATCCGCGCATCTTCGGCGGGCCGGCCTGGCCGGTGTCGGGCAAGCTGCAGCTGAGCGGCGCGCCGGCCGCGCCGGTGCTGGCCGGCCAGTTGGGCGACAAGCGGCTGGCGGCCAGCTTCGAGGCGGCGCTGGCCGGCGCCGGCGAGGGGCGCACGCTGGAGATCCGCAAGCTCAGGCTGGACAGCGGCCAGGGCAAGCTCGAACTCGGCGGCCGGCTGGCGCTGGCCGGCACCCGCGGCTACGTGCTGAACGGCAAGCTGGCCGGTTTCGACCCGGCCGCCTTGTCGGACCTGGCCGGCCACAAGATCGCCGCCGGCAGCATCAATGCCGCGCTGGCGCTGCAGGGCCAGCTGGCGGCGCCGCTGAGCGCCGGCCTGAAGGCCGAGATCCAGCCCAGCCGCTTCAACGGCCAGCCGCTGCAGGGCACGCTGCGCGGCGACTGGCGCGGCAACCGGGCCGACAACGTGGCGCTGGCGCTGAGCCTGGGCGCCAACCGGCTCAACGCGCGCGGCGCCTTCGGCCGGCCCGGCGACCAGCTGGCGCTCGACCTCGCGCTGCCCGACGTCGGCGATTTCGGGCCGGGCTTCAGCGGCCGCGTCGACGCCAGGCTGGCGCTGGCCGGCACGCTGAAGCGGCCGACGCTGGACGGCACCGCCCAGGTCGCCGCGCTGCGCATGCCGGGCGACATCCGGCTCGGCGAGGCCAGCCTGGCGGCGCGGCTCGAAGCGGCGCCCGACAAGCCGGCCAGCAGCCCGCTGGTGCTGCGGCTCGAGGTGGCCGGCCTGACCGCGCCGAAGACCGAGGTGCCGCACCTGAAGCTGGCGGTCAACGGCACCCAGGCCGCCCACCGCATCGAGGCCAGCGGCGCCGGCCATGCGGCCGGGCAGGATTTCGACCTGGTGCTGGCGGCCGAGGGCGCGCTCGACGCCGACGGCTGGCGCGGCCGCATCGAGCGGCTGGGCAACGACGGCACCTGGCCGCTGCAGCTCAATGCGCCGGCGCGGCTGGCGCTGTCGTCCGGCGGCGGCGCGGTCGAGGCGCTCGACGCCCAGCTGCTCGGCGCCCGCATCGACGTGCGGCGCGTGCAATGGCAGGGCGGCCGCTTCGCCGCCCAGGGCGAGATCCGCAACCTGGCGCTGGCCGAGTGGCTGGCGCGGCTGCCGGTGCAGAACAAGCGCATCGTCACCGACCTGGTGCTGGCGACCCGCTTCGACCTCAGCGGCGACGAGCGGCTGGCCGGCAGCCTGGTGGTCGAGCGGCAGTCGGGCGACCTGTCGCTGTCGGTCGACGATCCGACCGTCAAGCCGATGCCGCTGCGGCTGTCCAGCGCGCGGGTCCAGCTCGACCTGGCCGGCGACCGCGCCAGCGTGGCGGCCGACCTGAAGTCGGATGCCTTCGGCTCGGCGGCCGGCCAGCTGGCCACCCGCTTCGAGCGTACCGAGACCGGCTGGCGGCCGGCCGCCGGCGCGCCGCTCGAAGGCCGGCTGCGCGCCGACATGCCGGCGCTGGGCTGGGTCGGCCCGCTGCTGGGCCCGACCGCCAAGGTCGAGGGCAAGCTGGCGGCCGAGCTGACCGCCGGCGGCGTGATCGGCGCGCCGCGCTGGTTCGGCAAGCTCAATGCCGACGGCGTGGCGATCCGCCTGCCCGATAGCGGCGTCAACTACCAGGAGGGCCGGCTCGAGGCCACGCTGGAGGGCGATACCGCCCAGCTGGCGGCCTTCAGCCTCAAGGGCGGCCGCGGCGAGGTGACCGCCTCGGGCCGCATGTCGCTGCGCGACGCCGGGCCCGAGGGCACGCTGCTGGTCAAGTTCAACCGCTTCGGCGCGCTGACCCGGCCGGACCGCAACCTGGTGGTGTCGGGCGAGACCAATCTCGGCGTGCAGGGCGAGGCGCTGACGCTGACCGGCAAGCTGACCGCCGACGAGGGCCTGATCGAGCTGCCGCGCAGCGATGCGCCGCGGCTGGGCGACGACGTGGTGGTCAAGGGCCGCGGCGAGGCGACCCGCAAGCAGGCCAAGCCGATCCTGCTGACGCTGCGGCTCGATCTCGATCTCGGCCAGAAATTCGTCTTCAAGGGCCAGGGGCTCGATGCCCGCCTGTCCGGCCTGGTGCGGCTGTCGGCCAGCCCGACGCAGAACCTCGGCGCCAGCGGCTCGGTGAAGGTGGAGGAGGGCCGCTACGCCGCCTACGGCCAGAACCTGGCGATCGACCGCGGCATCGTCACCTTCCAGGGCCCGCTCGACAATCCGGCGCTCGACATCCTGGCGGTGCGCAAGAACCTGCCGGTCGAGGTCGGCGTCAAGATCGTCGGCACCGCGCTGGCGCCGCGCGTCTCGCTGACCAGCGACGAGCCGATGCCGGACAGCGAGAAGCTGTCGTGGCTGGTGCTCGGCCGCGGCACGGCCGGCAGCGGCGGCGACGCCGACCTGCTGCTGGCGGCGGCCGACGCGCTGTTCACCGCCGGCGAGTCGGTCAGCCTGCGCCAGCAGATGGCCTCGACCTTCGGCCTCGACGACATCAGCGTCGGCCGCTCCGATGCCTATACGCGCAAGGACGCCGATGCCAGCGGCAACAACCCGATGGCCGGCCGGGTGGTCAGCCTAGGCAAGCGATTGTCCGACCGCGCCTACGTGAGCTACGAGCAGAGCCTCGAGGGCGTAGGCTACGCGGTGAAGCTGACCTATCAGCTGTCCAAGCGGGTGTCGGTGGCGCTGACGGCGGGCGAGACCAGTTCGGTCGACGTGCTGTATTCGTGGATGTTCGACTGACGCAGCCGGCGTCCGATCTGGCGCAGGCCGTACGGACGGAAGAGGCGGCTTGCCAGGCGATCGATATCGGCATCAAATGATGCCGATATCGATGCTTGAAGGAGACTGCCATGCGGACCACCCTCAACCTGGACGACGCGCTGCTCGACCAGGCCCAGCGCCTGAGCGGCCTGCAGGAGCGCAGTGCGCTGATGCGCGAAGCGCTGCTGGCCCTGATCCAGCGCGAAAGCGCGCGCCGCCTGGCCCGCCTCGGCGGTTCCGAGCCCGACCTGCAGGCCGTGCCGCGGCGCAGGGACGGCGAGCCGTGATCCTGGTCGATACGTCGGTCTGGATCGATCACCTGCGGCAGGGCGACGAGCAGTTGCGCAGCCTGCTCGAAAGCGGTTCGGTCCATGTGCACCCGATGGTGGTCGGCGAGCTGGCCTGCGGCCAGCTGGGTGCGCGGCGGCAGGTGTTGGACCTGCTGGCCGCCTTGCCGGCGCTGCCGCGCGCGGAGGATGCCGAGGTGCTGTTCTTCATCGAGCAGCGGCGCCTGATGGGGCGCGGGATCGGTTACGTCGACGCGCACCTGCTGGCGTCGACCGTCATGCAGCCGCCCGCGCGGCTATGGAGCCGCGACAAGCGCCTGGCCGGCATCGCGCAGGAACTCGGCTGCGCTTTCGCCGAGGCGCAGCATTGAGGCACCGGATATCGAACGGCGGCGCCGGGGCAAATACGCCATAATCGCGCCTTCCCCGCGCCAGCCGCTCCGCGTCGTTCTCCCCATGCCCTCCCTGTTCGATCAACCGCTGATCTTCGTCGATCTCGAAACCACCGGCGCCAATGCCGAACGCGACCGCATCACCGAGGTCGGGTGGTGACGTGGCATGGCGGCCGGGTCGAGGAATGGAGTTCGCTGGTCGATCCGCAGACCGCGATCCCGCCTTCATCAGCCGCCTCACCGGCATCACCGACGCCATGGTGGCCGGCGCGCCGACCTTCGCCGCGCTGGCGCCGGCGCTGCTCGAGCGGTTGCAGGGCGGCGTGTTCGTCGCCCACAACGCGCGCTTCGACTACGGCTTCCTCAAGCACGAGTTCAAGCGCGTCGGCATCGATTTCCGCGCCCGCGTGGTCTGCACCGTCAAGCTGTCGCGCCGGCTGTTCCCCGGCGAATACAAGCACAACCTCGACGCGGTGGCCGAGCGCAACGGCCTCTACGTCGACGGCGACCGCCATCGCGCGCTGACCGATGCGCGGCTGATCCACCAGTTCGTCGACAAGCTCAGCCGCGAGCTGAGCATGGACGCGCTGGCCGCCGCGCTCGACGAGGTGAGCCGGCCGCCCAACCTGCCGCCGGGCATCGACCCGGAACAGGTCGAGTCGATCCCCGACGGCCATGGCGTCTACCTGTTCTACGGCGAGGACGACCAGCCGCTTTACGTCGGCGGCGGCGACAACCTGAAGAAGAAGGTGCTGGCGCATTTCGCGGCCGGGCCGAAGGGGCGGGCGGCCAAGCTGGCGCCGCTGGTGCGCCGGCTCGACTGGGTGTCGACCGCCGGCGAGCTCGGCGCGCAGCTGCTCGAGGCGCGGCTGCTGCGCGAGTTGCAGCCGAGCCACAATCCGCGGCCGCGCCGCGACGAGGCGGTCTGCGCCTGGCGCTTCGAGCCGAACGAGGACGGCAGCGCGCAACCCGAGCTGGTGCAGGCCGACCGCCACGACTTCGGCCGCGATCCGCACCTGTACGGTCTTTACGGCAGCGCGCGCGAAGCGCAGAACACGCTGCGCAAGATCGCCGAAGCCAACCGGCTGTGCACCGTCGCGCTCGGGCTCGACCGCGCCGGCCGCAAGGGCGGCACGCCGTGCTTCGGCATGCAGGTCGGTCGCTGCCGCGGCGCCTGCGTCGGCAAGGAACCCTTGCTGACCCACCAGGCGCGGCTGTGCGCGATTCTGGCCAAGCAGCGGCTGCAGCGCTGGCCGTTCAAGGGCTGGTGGCGATCCGCGAGCAGAACGAGGCCAGCGCGGCCTGCGACCTGCACCTGGTCGACCATTGGCGCCACCTGGCACGGCCGCCAACCAGGAGGCGCTGTATGCGCTGCTCGAGCGCCGCGCCGACGCGCCGTTCGACGTCGACACCTACAAGATCCTGGCCAAGCGGCTGAGCGGCCGGCATGGCCTGGAGATCGTGCCGATGGCTTATGCGGACGAGGCTGGATCGGACTCGGTCGACTAGGCCGGTCTTCGCGAGGGGCCGCCCTTGTAGGAGCGGCTTCAGCCGCGAATGGTGGTGGCGGAACCGGCGCTTTCGCGGCTGAAGCCGCTCCTACGAAAACCGACGGTCCGCGGTTTTCTGCCTGTCCATAGGGTGGCGCTCCTCGTGCCCACGCGGACGATCCGCCTACTTCTTCTTGCCTTTATGAACGGCAGCCGGCTTGGCCTTGCCCTTGTTCGGCTTGGCGCGCTGCGGCTTGGCCTTGCGCGCCGGCTTCGGCTCCGGCGGCAGCAGCGAGGGGTCGAGATAGGCGGCCTTGGTCGCCATCGCCAGCTCGTGCACCGCCATGGCGTACAGCGTGCTGCGGTTGTAGCGGGTGATCGCGTAGAAATTGCCGAGCCCGAGCCAGTAGTTGGTCACGCCCGGCGCGCCTTCGAGCGGCGCCAGCACCGCCAGCGGGTCGCCGGCCAGCGGCGCGGCCGGCCGCACGCCGAAGGCGGCCAGCTCGCTGACGCGGTAGTGCAGGTTGAACTTGTCCTCGACCAGCGGCCCGTAGGCGTCGCCCTCGACCGCGGCCGGCACCACCAGCGGCCGGCCGGCCTGCCAGCCATGCTGCACGAAGTAGTGGGCGATGCTGGCCAGGATGTCGCCGGTATCGTTCCAGATGTCGTGGCGGCCGTCGCCGTTCCAGTCCTGCGCATAGGCATGGAAGCTCGACGGCATGAACTGCGGCATGCCCATCGCGCCGGCGTAGCTGCCGCGGAAGCTGAACGGCGACACGCCCTCGTCGCGCGCCAGCAGCAGGAATTCGCGCAGCTCCTTGCGGAAGAATTCGGCCCGGCGCGGATAGCCGAAGGCGACGGTGCTGAGCGCGTCCATCACCCTGAAGGTGCCGGTATTGCGGCCCCACATGGTCTCGACGCCGAGGATGGCGACCAGGTATTCGGGCTCGACCCCGTAGCGTGCCGAGACCGCGTCGAGCAGCGCGGCGTGTTCGCGCCACCAGGCCACGCCGAGCCGGATGCGCTGGTCGTTGACGAAATTGGGCCGGAACGCATAGTAGGGCCGGCTGGTCGAGGGCGGTCGAGGATGGCCAGGATGCTGGGCTTCTCGACCACCTGGTCGAACTGCAGCGTCAGCGCCGCGGCGTCGAAGCCGTGCTGGCTGGCCATCTCCTCGATGAAGGCGCGGACTTCGGGCCGCTGGCTGAAGGCGAGCGGCGCCGCCGGCTGGGCGATCTCGACGGCGGCGACGGCTTCGCCCGTGGCGGCATAGGACTGGAGCTCGACCTGGGCCTCGGCCGGCGCCTCCGCGTCGGCGGCATGGCAGGCGAGGGCGGCGAGGCAGAGCAGGAGCGGGAAGAAAGGCAGGCGCAAAAGGGATTCCTCGGAAGGGACGGTCGGCCGCGGCCGGCGCCGCGGCGGCCGGTCAGTGGGACAGCGCCGAGGACAGCAGCTTGGCGGTGATGTCGACGATGGGGATGACGCGCTCGTAGGCCATGCGGGTCGGGCCGATCACGCCCAGCGTGCCGACGATCTCGCCGTTGACCTTGTACGGCGCGGTCACCACCGAGCATTCGTCGAGCGGCGAGATGCCGGCCTCGTTGCCGATGAAGATCTGCACGCCGGCCGCGCGCTGGCCGTGGTCGAGCAGCTGCAGCAGCGCGGTCTTCTCCTCGAACACGCGGAACAGCTGGCGCAGGCGCTCGACGTTGCTCGACAGGTCGTCGACGCGCAGCAGATTGCTTTCGCCGGTGATCACCATCGGCAGCGGTTCCTCGGCCAGCGCCTGGCTGCCGGCCGCCACCGCGGCGTTCATCAGCTGGGCGATGTCGCCCTGCAGGCCGCGCAGCTCCTGGTAGACGCTGTCGCGCACCTGTTCGAGCGTCTTGCCGACGCAATGCTGGGTCAGGAAGTTGCTGGCCTGGATCAATTCGCTGGCGTCGTAGTCGCGCTCGCTGAGCAGGATGCGGTTCTGCACGTCGCCGTCGGCGGTGACCAGGATCAGCAGCACCCGCTTCTCGGCCAGCCGCACGAATTCGATCTGCGCCAGCGGGATGCCGCGCCGCTTGGGCGACATGACCACGCCGGCGAATTCGGTGAGCTGGGACAGGAGGCTGGAGGCGGCCGCCACCGCTCGGGTCGGGTTGTCGGGCAGCAACTGGCCCTGCAACTGGGCGATGCGGCCCTGTTCGAGCGGCTGGATGGTGAGCAGGGTGTCGACGAACAGGCGGTAGCCGCGCGCGGTGGGGATGCGGCCGGCCGAGGTGTGGGGGCTGGCGATCAGGCCGAGCTCCTCGAGATCGGCCATCACGTTGCGGATCGAGGCCGGCGAGAGCTCGAGCCCGGAATACTTGGACAGGGTCCGCGAGCCGACCGGCTGCCCTTCGGCGATATACCGTTCGACCAGGGTCTTGAGCAGGATTTGCGCGCGTTCGCTGAGCATGCCCGATTGTAGCGCGCATCCGCCGTGCGGCAAGCGGGCCGCCGCGCACGGCGAGGTGCTGCAATGCAACAGCGCCGCTGCGGATGTGTTGTATGGACGACTCGCCTGTCGTAGGCTGCGAGGCTTGCGAGTCAATACCGGAGTTTCCCCCATGAAATGCCTACGCTTGATCCTCCCGTTCGCGCTGCTGCTGGGGCTCGGCGCGGTGCAGGCCGAAGAACTGCATATCGCGGTGGAAGGCAAGTATCCGCCGTTCTCGGAAATCGACGCCAAGGGCAATCTGAAGGGCTTCGACATCGACATCGCCAATGCGCTGTGCAAGGAGATGAAGGTGCAGTGCAAGCTGGTGCAGGTCGACTGGGACGACATCATCCCGGCGCTCGACGGCAAGATCGACGGCAAGAAGGTCGACGCCTCGATCGCGATGATGTCGATCACCGAAGAGCGCAAGAAGCTGGTCGATTTTACCGACCGCTATGCCAATACGCCGGCCTTCTTCTTCGCCAAGGCGCGTCGCGTGCCCTACGTGTTCATCACCCCGCGCCGGGTCGAGAAGATGAAGATCGGCGTGCAGGTCGAGACCACCTATGACCGCTACGTGAGCGCCAAGTACGCCGCCACTTCGCCGATCGTGCGCTACAAGGGCGCCGACGAGATGTACGCGGCGCTCGCCAAGGGCGAGGTCGACATGGTGATGGACGACGTGGTGGCCGGCTACTATGGCTTCCTGCAGACGCCGAGCGGCAAGGGCTTCGAGCTGGTCGGCTCGGCGGTGGTCGATCCCAAGTTCTTCGGCGAAGGCCAGGGCATCGCGATCCGCAAGGGCAACACCGGGCTGCGCGACCGCTTCAATCGTGCGCTGGCGGTCATCCTGGACAACGGGGTCTACCAGGAGATTCAGCGCAAGTACTTCATTTTCAATATCTATTGAGGCCGAAGCCGGCTAGACTGGCGGTCCGAGCAGCAGGCGGCGCCATGAGCGCCGCCTGTTTTTTGCCGTCACCATGGGATCGTTAACATGAAATCGCTGCATCGCCGCCTGTCCTCCATCCTCGTCCTGGCCCTGTCGGCCTGCCTGCTGCCGTCCGGCGCGGCCGAGTTGCGCATCGCCATGGAGGGCAAGTTCCCGCCGTTCGAGGAGCTCGACGCCAAGGGCAACCTCAAGGGCTTCAACGTCGACATCGCCAATGCGCTGTGCCGCGAGATGAAGGCGCAGTGCAAGCTGGTCCGCTTCGACTGGGACGACCTGATCCCGGCGCTCAAGGCCAACAAGGCCGACGCCATCCTGGCCTCGATGTCGATCACCGCCGAGCGCCTGCGCGAGGTCGACTTCACCGCCCGCTACGCCCAGACGCCGGCCTTCTTCTTCGCCCGCGCCCACCGCATCCCCTACGCCTTCCTCACGCCCAAGCGGCTGGCCGGCCTCAAGATCGGCGTGCAGGCCGATACCACCTACGACAGCTACGTGAGCGCCAAGTACGCCGCCACTTCGCCGATCGTGCGCTTCAAGAGCACCGACGAGCTCTACGACGCATTGGCCGGGGCCGCGTCGACGTAGCGATGGACGACTCGGTGGCCGGCTACTACGGCTTCCTGCAGACGCCCAAGGGCAAGGGTTTCGAGCTGATCGGTTCGGCGGTGGTCGACAGCAAGTATTTCGGCGAAGGCCAGGGCATCGCCGTCCGCAAGGGCGACGCCGACCTGCGCGAGCGCCTGAACAAGGCGCTGGCGGTCATCCTGGACAACGGCACCTACCAGGAAGTCCAGCGCAAGTACTTCATCTTCAACATCTATTGAGCGCACCGCGCATGGAAAAAAGGCCACGCAGCGCTGCGTGGCCTTTTCGCTTGCCGCGGCCGCTTACTTCCGGGCCAGGGTGTAGCTGCTGCCGACGAAGCCGCGCACGGCGTCGCTCAGCAGCTTGTGGGTGCGCGTGGTCGGGTGCAGCGTGTCCCAGAACACGAAGGTGTCCGGATCGCTGCATTCGCTGCGCGTCGACTGGCTCGACAGGTAGTTGAGCGTGCTGTCGCTGTTGATGTTGAGGCAGGAGGCGGTGGTATTGCGCATGCCGTACTTGGCCGGGTTGGCCAGCACGTCGTTGAACAGCGCATGGGTATCGAACACCCGGATGTTGAGGCTGCCGCCGTACTGCGCCGAGAGGCTGGCGGCCAGCGCGGCCAGCCGGGCGTTGTAGTCGACCACCTTGGCCGCCACCGCGGCCGCGTTGCCCTTGAGCTTGAACACCGGCGCCTTGGAGACGTCGGGCAGCTTGAGCAGCAGGATGTTGCGCGCGCCGGCGTTGATCAGGTCCTGCAGCGCGCGGGTCTCGCCGGCGATCACCTGGTCGACCGTGCGGTCGTAGTTGACGAAGTCGTTGCCGCCGATCAGCACGGTGAACAGGGTGTTTTCCGGCCGGTAGTTGGGCGCCTTCTGCATGTACTGCTTCCACGACTGCACCTGGTCGGTCACGCCCGAGATCACGTACTTCTCGGTGTTCACGCCGGCGCCGCCGACCGCCCAGTCGTAGAGCGGCAGTCCGAGGCCTTCCGACAGGTATTCGACCCAGTTGTAGCCGTTGCTGAAGCGGCCGAGGAACCAGCTGTTGCGGTTGGGCAGCAGCCATTGCGAGGCGTTGTACATGTTCTGGTTGTCGGACAGGCTGTCGCCGAAGGCCACGATCTTGTTGATGCCGGCCTGGCTGGCGCCGTCGTTGGTCCACACCGTGTAGTTGAACGACAGCGCGTTGTCGGCGGCGGCGTACATGGCGACCGGCTGGGCGATGCCCTTGCGGCTCAGCGTGCTCTGGCAGACCGACTTGAGCGTGCCCTGGGCCACGTCGCTGTAGAACATGTTCTTCCAGTCGAACAGGCCGCCGGACCACCAGGAGCCGTTGACGCGGTAGTAGTCGCCGCTGACCGGATCGAGCGCCCAGACGTAGTTGCTGGTCGGCTTGCTGGTGGTGCCGGTGCGGTAGTGGCAGCGCAGATAGGTGTAGGTATTGCCGCTGGCGGCGGCGATGGCGGTGGTCGCCGCGATGCCCATCCGGGCGCGGCGGGCCTTGAGCTGCTGCAGCTCCTCGACCGAGGCCGGGCCCTTGGGCGACAGGTAGTGGCCGAGGGCGGGATCGGGCCGGGCCTCGCCAGGCCGGGCCTCGCTAGGCCGGGCCTCGCTAGGCCGGGCCACGCCGGGCAGGGCGTCGACGGTAGCGGTCGGGGCGGCGGAAGCCCAGCTGCCGCACAGGACGGCGCCGAGTAGCAGGGTTTTCTTCATCTTCATTTTGTCTCCTCTTGTGTGCTGCGGATCATCGCGACGGGAACGCCGGCTCCCCGGTGATCTTCTTTGAAGCACGTGCTCGGCCGGGCGGACCGCCGCGGCCTGGCTTGCCCGTGACGGGCGGGTGATGCGGATACCGGGATGCCGGCGCGAGAGGCGGGACCGCAGGCGCGATCGCATGCGGCCCGACCTGGACCGGCAGGGTGGCGCCGGTCTTCGCCCGAGCGGCACGACCCGGTAGTTATGCCGAGCGAGCGCTTGAGCGAGCGGCGATCATATGCTTAATGCATGCGAAGTGGAGCGATTGCTCTAGAGGGTGTAGCGGGGAGCAACGGGGGAGGTGGGAAGGGTGAAGGGGGAAGGGCGACGGGGAAGAGCGAAGGGTGAAGGGTGAAGGGTGAAGGGCGAAGGGCGAAGGGCGAAGGGTGAAGGGCGAAGGGCGAAGGGCGAAGGGCGAAGGGCGAAGGGCGAAGGGCGAAGGGCGAAGGGCAAACCCCTGCCCCTCCCGGCCGCGCCCTTGAAGAGGGAGGAGGGGACCGCATCCGCAACTACGGCCGCATCCGCTCATTCGTGGCGCCATCGGGCTCCCTCCCCTTCAAGGGAGGGCTGGGGTGGGATGGGGTTGTCGTGCGAGTGACGTAAGGTGTGGGGCGATCGTTCGTCGAATACCGGCGTGTTTCGATGATCGCGCGAAATCAAACCGCAGCCGCATCAGCCCGCGCTGTCGTTCCCTCTCCCACCGGGAGAGGGCTAGGGTGAGGGCGCGCCGGTCGAACATCGAAGCGCCGGTCGAGCATGATCGGGCTCAATGCGCTACCCCGACGATCACGCTGGCCTCGTCGACCAGCGCCGTCACCGCCTCGCCGACCGCATGGCCTTCCGCCGCATCGCTCAGCGCCACGATCAGCCCGCCGCCGACCAGCCGCACCCGTACCTCGGCCCGCCGGTCGCCCTCGCCGCGGCTCTCCACCACGCCGTGCAGCGCGTTCTGCGCCGCCTTGGCCGCCGCGACATGGCCGGCCTGCAGTCCGACCCACGAAGCCTTGACCAGCGCCACCGCCGCCGTCCCCGGCTGCAGCGCCAGCAATTCGGTGCTCTCGCGGGTGATCGCCGCCCGCAGCGCATCACCGCCGTCGAGCGCCAGCTCGACCGTGTCGTTGACCGTGCCCGGCACGATCCGCCGCACCGTGCCGTGCAGCTGATTGCGCGCGCTGGTCTTCAGCATCATGCGGTGCAGGGTGTCGAGGCTGACCGCGGCGTCGGCGATCGGCTCGAGTTCGTTCAGCAGCTTGCGCTGCATCGCTTCCAGCGCGCGGTAGACCGTCACCAGGTTGCGGCCGGCCTGGGTCAGGCTGGCGCCGCCGCCGCCCTTGCCGCCGACCACGGTGCTGACCAGCGGCGTGCGGCTCAGCGTATTGAGCTCCTCCAGCGCGGTCCAGGCGGCGCGGTAGCTCAGCCCGGCCGCCTTGGCGGCCTGGCCGATCGAGCCGGTCTCGGCGATGCCTTCGAGCAGCAGGATGCGATTGGTCGGGACCGGCGGGCCGCCGTCGGTGCCGAGCGCGGGGATCAGGGGATAGCCGGGCATGTCGTGGGAAGGGGGAAGAGGGAAGGGGATGTGAAACGTGAAATGTGAAAGCTGCGCGGCTTTGCCGCACTGATGCCCACGTATCACGTTTCACCCGAGCCGCATGGCGGCGAGTCACGTTTCACATGGCTTGGCCTCATTGACCGGAAGCCGCCCGGCGTGCGAGTCTCGCATCGCTATGCAGTTTACTGCATAGCGACCTGGCCGCGGTGGATCGCGCGGCGATCCTATGATGTCCAGAACGAGGGAATGCACGGTGAAAGCGATGCGGTGGGCGGCGCTGGGCGCCATGGCGTGGCTGGCGGTGGCGGCGCAGGCCGACGAGGTGCAGGTCGCGGTGGCGGCCAATTTCGCCGGGGCGATGCAGAAGATCGCGCCGGCCTTCGAGCAGGCCACCGGCCACAAGGCGCTGCTGTCCTCGGGCGCCACCGGCAAGTTCTATGCGCAGATCCGTGCCGGCGCGCCGTTCGAGGTGCTGCTGGCGGCCGACGACGAGACGCCGGCCAAGCTCGAGCAGGAAGGCCTGGCGGTGGCCGGCAGCCGCTATACCTACGCGATCGGCCAGCTGGTGCTGTGGAGCGCCCGCGACGACCTGGTCGACGCCAAGGGCGAAGTGCTGCGCCAGGACAAGTTCGAGCACCTGGCGGTGGCCAATCCCAAGCTCGCGCCCTACGGCGCCGCGGCGGTCGAGACGCTGAAGGCGCTCAAGCTCTACGACGGCCTCGCCGCGCGCTTCGTGACCGGCGAGAACATCGCCCAGACCCAGCAGTTCGTCGCCACCGGCAATGCCGAGCTCGGCTTCGTCGCGCTGTCGCAGGTCTACGAAGGCGGCCGGATCAAGAGCGGCTCGGCCTGGATCGTGCCGGCCAATCTGCATACGCCGATCCGCCAGGACGCGGCGCTGCTGGCCCGCGGCAAGGACAACCCGGCGGCGCGCGCGCTGCTCGACTACCTGCGCTCGGAGCCGGCGCGCAAGCTGATCGCCGCCTACGGCTATTCCTACTGAGGCCGCGATGCCGCTCGCTGCCGAGGACTGGTCGGCGATCCGGCTGACGCTGGAGCTGGCCACCACCACCACCATCCTGCTGCTGCTGCTGGGCACGCCGCTGGCCTGGTGGCTGGCGCGCAGCCGCAGCCTGCTGGGCCAGGCGGTCGGCGCGCTGGTCACGCTGCCGCTGGTGCTGCCGCCGACCGTGCTCGGCTTCTACCT
This sequence comes from Chitinimonas koreensis, assembly GCF_014353015.1. NCBI lineage: Bacteria > Pseudomonadati > Pseudomonadota > Betaproteobacteria > Neisseriales > Chitinibacteraceae > Chitinimonas > Chitinimonas koreensis. The sequence continues at coordinate 2,874,035 of NZ_CP060704.1, read as the reverse complement.
GCTGCTGGCGATGGGCAGCCAGGGTCCGCTCGGCCGGCTCACGCTGTGGCTGGGTTGGGGCTTGCTGCCGTTCACCTTCGCCGGCCTGGTGATCACCTCGGTGCTGTACTCGCTGCCGTTCGCGGTGCAGCCGCTGGTGCAGGCCTTCCGCGCGATCGGCCCGCGCCCGCTCGAAGTGGCGGCCACGCTGCGCGCCTCGCCCTGGGACGCCTTCTTCAGCGTGGTCCTGCCCCTGGCGAAACCCGGCTTCATCACCGCCACGGTGATGAGCTTCGCCCACACGGTCGGCGAATTCGGCGTGGTGCTGATGATCGGCGGCAATATCCCCGACCGCACCCGGGTGATCTCGGTGCAGATCTACGACCGGGTCGAGGCGCTCGAATACGCGCAGGCGCACTGGCTGGCCGGCGGCATGCTGGTGTTCAGCTTCGTCGTGCTGTTCGGCCTGCATCTCGTCGCCGCCAGGCGGCCGGCGCCATGAGCGTCGAGGCCGATTTCACGCTGGCGCTCGGCGCCTTCCGGCTCGAAGCCGCGCTGGCCTTGCCGGCCCGCGGCGTATCGGTGCTGTTCGGTCCGTCGGGCTCGGGCAAGACCTCGCTGCTGCGCTGCATCGCCGGGCTCGAACCGGCGGCGCGCGGCCGCCTGGCGGTGAGCGGCGAGACCTGGCAGGACAGTGCGCGCGGCGTGTTCCTGCCGCCGCACCGGCGCGGCATCGGCATGGTGTTCCAGGAGGCCAGCCTGTTCCCGCACCTGGACGTGCGGCGCAATCTCGAATACGGCCTGCGCCGCATCGAGGCGGGCGCGCGGCGGGTGAGCCGGGACCGCGCGATCGAACTGCTCGGCATCGGCGCGCTGCTGGCGCGGCGGCCGGACCGGCTGTCGGGCGGCGAGCGCCAGCGGGTGGCGATCGCGCGCGCGCTGCTGACCTCGCCGCAACTGCTGCTGCTCGACGAGCCGCTGTCGGCGCTCGACTACCGGCGCAAGCAGGACATCCTGCCCTACCTCGACCGGCTGCACCGCGAGCTCGACCTGCCGATGATCTACGTCACCCACGCCACCGACGAGCTGAGCCGGCTGGCCGACCACCTGGTGCTGCTGGACCAGGGCCGGGTGGTGGCGCAGGGCGCGCTGTCGGACACGCTGTCGCGGCTGGACCTGCCGCCGGTGTTCGACGACGAGATCGGCGTGGTGCTGGAGGCGACGGTGCTGGAGGTCGATGCGCACTACCAGCTCGCCCGGCTGGCCTTCGCCGGCGGCGAGCTGCGCGCGCCGGCCGGCGAGGCGCGCGCCGGCGAGCGTTGCCGCGTGCGCATCCCGGCGCGCGACGTGAGCCTGGCGCGCAGCGAGCAGCACGACGCCAGCATCCTCAATCGCCTGCCGGCGGTGGTGACCGCCGTCGGCCCGGCGGCCCATCCGGCGCATGCGCTGGTGCGGCTGGACCTGGCCGGCGCCACGCTGGTGGCGCGCATCACCCGGCTGTCGCTCGACACGCTGGCGATCGCGCCGGGCGAGCGGGTATGGGCGCAGATCAAGTCGGTGGCCTTGCTGTAGGGCCTGCAATGAACGAGCGGGGCAGGGTAGATGCATGCAGTGCAGGCGCCCGGGGAACCCGGGCGCTCACTATTCGTGCGGCCCGAGACGGTGGGCCCTACCCTGATTCAATCCTACCCCTCCCGTCCCCGCCGCCGCGGGGAGGCCTCGCTGGCGCTCGTCAGCGAGTCCGTTCGGCGGTTGCGACGCCTGAGGGAGCGCACTTGTAGGAGCGGCTTCAGCCGCCCCTGCAAAACCCCATCCATGGCAGCCTTCGCAACCGGTATGAGCGCAGCAATATGCCAGCAGGCGGCACAACGGAGAGCGAACGAGCGTAGCGAGGCTCCCTCGCCCTGGGAGAGGGCGGGGGAGTGGGAAGAAATCAGGATGTAAACGCAGCCCGCCCGAGCCCGGACTGCCCGCCAAGCCCCGGCTCAGCCGGGGCTCGAACCGCCGCTCGAGTCCATGTGCCCCCAATCCGTGCCAAGCGTTTACTGGAAGGGGACCTCGGCAAAGCTGCGCAGCTTGCGGCTATGCAACTGATCCACCCCCTGTCCGCGCAGCAACTCCATGGTCCGGATACCGATGCGCAGATGCTGCTCGATCCGCTCGCGGTAGAAGTGATTGGCCATGCCGGGCAGCTTGATCTCGCCGTGCAGCGGCTTGTCGCTCACGCACAGCAAGGTGCCGTAGGGCACGCGGAAGCGGAAGCCGTTGGCGGCGATGGTGGCGCTCTCCATGTCCAGCGCCACCGCGCGGCTCTGGCTGAAGCGGCGTTGCGGCTGGTTGTCGGCCTGCAGCTCCCAGTTGCGGTTGTCGGTGCTGGCCACCGTGCCGGTGCGCATCAGGTGCTTGAGCTCGGGGCCGTCGACGCCGGTGATGGCCGATACCGCGGTCTCCAGCGCGACCTGGATCTCGGCCAGCGCCGGGATCGGCACCCACAGCGGCAGGTCCTCGTCGAGCACGTGGTCCTCGCGCACATAGCCGTGCGCCAGCACGTAGTCGCCCAGTTGCTGCGAGGTGCGGAGGCCGGCGCAATGGCCGAGCATGATCCAGGCGTGCGGCCGCAGCACCGCGACATGGTCGGTGATGGTCTTGGCGTTGGCCGGACCGACGCCGATGTTGACCATGGTGATGCCGCTGCGGTCGGGCCGCACCAGATGGTAAGCCGGCATCTGCGGCAGCCGCGGCGGCGCCACGCCGAGCGCGTCGGCCGGCTCGGCCGGCAGGCCCGCCCGGCGCGTCACCACGTTGCCCGGCTCGATGAAGGCGACGTAGTCGCTGGCCGGGTCGGTCATGCCGGCCTGGCCGAGCTTGATGAACTCGTCGATGTAGGACTGGTAGTTGGTGAACAGCACGAAGTTCTGGAAATGCTCGGGCCCGGTGCCGGTGTAGTGGCGCAGCCGGTGCAGCGAGTAGTCGACGCGCGGCGCGGTGAACAGCGACAGCGGCCGCGGCTCGTTCGGCCGCGGGATGTGGGTGCCGTTGGCGATGCCGTCGTCCATCGCGGCGAGGTCGGGCAGGTCGAACATCTCGCGCATCAGCTGGCGCCGCGCCGGCTCCAGGCTGCCCTCGATATGGTCGTGCTCGGCGAAGGAGAAGTGCACCGGGATCGGCTGCGTGCTGGTGCCGACCTCGAGCTCGCCGCCGTGGTTCTGCAGCAGCAGGGCGAACTGCTCGAGGTAGTAGTCGGAGTACAGCTCGGGCCGCGTCAGCGTGGTCTCGAAGCGGCCGGCGGCGGAGACGAAGCCGTAGCTGCGCAGCACGTCCTCGGCGGCCGGATGGCGCGTCGCGCTGTCGGCCTGGAAGCGCAGCAGCGGGTAGCAGGCGCGCGCGCGGCCCGGCAGCGTCTCGCCGGCGACGAAGCGGCGCATCGCCTCGCGCAGATGGGCCACGCTCTGGTCGTAGATCAGCCGCACCTGGGCCAGCGCGCTGGCCGGGTCGGTATGGCGGGTGGGGGCGATGAAGGCGGGCAGGTAGCTCATGGCGGCATTATTCATCGGCCGCCGTGACGATGTCTCGCGGCGGCGGTGGGCGGATGCTGCTAGGAGCGGATTCCTGCGGGAAGGTGCGATGGACGGATGTACCTAGGCGCGGCTTCAGCCGCGAAGGGTCGTGTGCGCCGGCACCATCCGCGGTTGAAGCCGCTCCTGCATGCGATCGGGCGATAGTCAGCGCTTGGTCGCCGCGGCCAGGATCGCGTCGAGCTCGCCCGAACGGCGCGCCGCCTGGGCCGCGGCTTCCATGCGGGCCAGCACGGCGGCCGCGTCCGGGTAGCTGCGGCGCAGGCCGAAGCAGAAATTGACCGGCGGCAGGAAGGGCGCCGGGGTGAAGCGGAAGCGCTCGAGCAGGCCGAGCTGGCGCAGCTTGGTGCGGGTGACGACCTCGCCCTCGACATAGATGTCGAGCCGGCCGGCGTCGATCATGCGCAGCACGGTCTCCTCGTCCTTGAGCCACTGCATCTGGTCGGGTTCGAGGTTTTCCTTGGGGTAGCCGGCGCCGATGAAGTTGCCGTGGCGGAAGGCGCGCATGTCGGCCACCGAGCGGATCTCGAGCGGACGCAGGTCGTCGGCGCGGTGGTAGATGCCGAAGCGCACGCTGACGATCGGCGTCGGCGCGAAATCGGCATAGACCAGCCGGCCCTTGGTGATGGTGGTGCAGAAGCCGTCGAGGCTGCCGTTCTCGACCATGGCCTGGGCACGCGCCCAGGGGAAGCCCTGGTTGTCGAGGCGGTAGCCGGCGTTGCGGCCGACCAGCGCCATGCCCTCGACCAGCGCCCCGCGCATCGCGCCGTCGCCGCCGCGGAAGCTGAACGGCTCGTAGCTGTCGAAATAGCCCATGCGGATCGGGGCGTCCTTGTCCGCGGCGAGCGCGGGGAGACAGGCGGCGCCGAGCAGGGCTGCGCTGTCGAGCATGAATTGGCGCCGGGTCGGCATGGTGCGCTCCTGTCCGTGGATAATATATTCGCTCGCAGCAAATATAGGCCGGCTTTGCCGCCGCGCAAGCCGCGCGCGCTGCGTTGCGCCGGACGGTTCAACCGGCCGCGGCCGGCAGCGCGATCGCCCGCCCCAGTTCCTCGAACAGCGTCGATACCGAGCGCAGCGCGCGGCAATCGGGCCGGGTCAGCAGCCATAGCCCGGTGGCGCAGCCGGGCAGCGCGTCGCCGAGCGCCTGCAACTCGCCGTCGCCGTCGCCGTCGAGCAGGAAGCGCGGCAGCGCGGCGATGCCGAGGCCGGCGCGGGCCAGGCCGGCCGCCGCCAGCAGCGTGCTGCAGCGGTAGGCCGGCAGCACGGCCGGATGCGCGCGGCGGCGCCAGGCGACGGTCGGGTGGTCGGGCAGGACGTCGTCGGGCGCGATCCAGCTCAGCGCCTCGGGCGGCTGGCCGGCCGCGGCGCGCAGGTAGGACGGATGGCCGCACAGCAGGTAGTCGACCGTGCCGAGCCGGCGGCCGACCAGGTGCTCGGGCGGGTGGTCGGTCAGCCGCAGCGCCAGGTCGGCGTCGTGGCGGCTCAGGTTGGCGAAGTCGTTCGAGGTGGCCAGCGCCAGCGTCAGCGCCGGGTAGCCGGGCATGAAGCGGCGCAGCGCCGGCAGCAGGAGGCCGTGCAGCACCGAATCGGTACAGGTCAGCCGCACCGTGCCGCTGACCATCGCCTCGTCGCGCGCCAGCGCCAGCCGGGCCGCCGCCAGCGCGCGCTCGGCCGCCTCGGCCTGTTCGGCCAGCCGCAGCGCGGCGTCGGTCGGCAGATAGCCGCTGCGGCGCTTGTCGAACAGCGCGCTGCCGAGCGCCTTCTCGAGCCGGCGGATGGCGCGGAACACGGTCGAGACGTCCTGTTCCAGCAAGGCCGCGGCGCGGGCGAGGCTGCCGCCGCGCACCACGGCGAGCACCAGGGCGAGGTCGGCATGGTCGAGTCGATATTGCATGGCTGCAAGAATGGATTGCGATGCGGTCAATATACAGTGCGCCGGCGCGATCCTAGAGTGCCTGTCGCGGCACCGGCAGGCGGTGCCCGCTTCCCAGGGGATACGCATATGAACGCAGACGGCAGGGCGGGCCAGGGCCGCCGCACGGTCAGGCTGGCGGTGGTCGGTGACCGCGACGACGGCATCACGGCGCATCGCGCCAATCCCATCGCGCTGGCCCTGGCGGCCGGGCAGGCCGGCATCGCGCTGGAGGCCGACTGGATCGGCACCGAGACGATCGCCGACGCGGCGCGGCTCGACGGCTACGACGGCGTCTGGTGCGTGCCGGGCAGCCCCTACCGCGACGACGACGGCGCCTTGCGCGCGATCCGCCATGCGCGGGCGAACCGGCTGCCCTTCCTCGGCACCTGCGGCGGCTTCCAGGCCGCGCTGGTCGAGTACGCGCGCCACGTGCTCGGCTGGCACGACGCGGCGCACGCCGAGACCGCACCGGGCGCCGCGCGTGCGGTGATCGCGCCGCTGGCCTGCGCGCTGGTCGAGCAGAGCGGGCCGGTGCAACTGGCGGCCGGTTCGCGGCTGGCGCGCGCCTACGGCACGCTGGCGCTCGAAGTGGGCTACCGTTGCAGCTACGGCCTCAACCCGGCCTTCGCCGCCGCGCTCACCGCCGGGCCGCTGCGGGCGACCGCCTTCGATGCGGCCGGCCCAGGCGCTGCCGGGGAAGTCCGCGCGGTCGAGCTCGACGGCCATCCCTTCTTCGTCGCCACGCTGTTCCAGCCCGAGCGCGCCGCGCTGGCCGGTTTCGCGCCGCCGCCGGTGGTCGCGCTGCTGCGCGCCTGCGCGGCGCAGGCCTGGGTACGGCAATGACATCCAACCCGGAGACCGCCATGCATCCTTCATCGCTCGCATCGACGCCGGCCGCGCCTACGCCGGCCGCGCCTTACTACGCCGTGATCTTCACATCGCTGCGCACCGAGGTCGCCGCCGACTATGCCGAGGTAGCCGAACGCATGGTCGAGCTGGCGCGGCAGCAGCCGGGCTTCCTTGGCGTCGAATCGGCGCGCGGCGCCGACGGCCTCGGCATCACCGTGTCCTACTGGGACAGCGAGGCCGCCATCGCCGCCTGGCGCCGGCAGGGCGAACACAGCCTGGCGCGGGCGCGCGGCCGGACGGACTGGTATGCGGCGTTCGAGGTGCGCATCGCCCGGGTCGAGCGCGCCTACGGCTTCCGCCGCGACGAGGCGGCCGGCTAGCCGCGCCGGCCGCTGCGGGCCGCCCCCCGGCCCGCACAGGATCGTCGAAGCGGCGCACCGGCTTCCGGCCGGCAGAACGCCCGATGCAGGAAATGACAGGCCATATATTTTCCGGCCTATCCGTCTTTTAATTGAAACATTATATTGCCGCCTATAAATGCGGCGATATTCCCATTTCACGGCGATATTTATTAAATAATCCCGCCGAATTGCCGTATTCACCGTTCGTTCCATCGGAACGCCTGTCAGTGCTGACAGGTTCTAATGAATCAGTCCGTCAGCCGACAATAGCCCCGAACGAAATACGCCCCGCCGCGGGTCGCATTCCTCCTTGATTGGCCGGGAATCGCCGCGGCGGAAATACAGGGACGAACGGCGAATATCCAAATATGGCGACGGCCTCCAATGCATTCCCAATTCCTTCCGACGAATATATAAACGAATCACCCGATGCGCCGCCCGGCCGGATCGCCATCATCGGCGCCGCCTGCCGTTTCCCCGGCGCCGACAGCCCGGATCGGCTGGCCGAACTGCTGTTCGACGGCCGCGAGGCGATCGGACCGGTCGCCGCGCTGCGGCCGGCCATCGCCGCCGGCGGCATCGAGCGCGCCGGCCTGATCGCGGCGCCCGAGCTGTTCGACCCGCAGTTCTTCGGCATCGCCCAGCGCGAAGCCGACCAGATGGACCCGCAGCAGCGGCTGGCGCTGGAACTGGCGGTCGAAGCGCTGGAGGCCGCCGGCCTGCCGCGCGCCGGCCTCGCCGGCAGCCGCACCGGCGTCTACCTCGGCATCTCCACCTACGACTACAGCCGGCTGCAGATGCGGCGCGGCGACGGCGGCGAGCTCTACGCCGGCACCGGCAACGCCTTCAGCATCGCCGCCAACCGCATCTCCTACTGGCTCAACCTGGCCGGGCCGAGCATGGCGGTCGACACCGCCTGCTCGTCCTCGCTGACCGCGGTGCACCTGGCGGTGCGCGCGCTGCGCGCCGGCGAGATCGACCTGGCGCTGGTCGGCGGCGTCGGCCTGCTGCTGTCGGGCGAGCTGATGCAGGTGTTCGCCGGCGCCGGCATGCTGGCGCCCGACGGCCGCTGCAAGACCTTCGATGCGGCCGCCGACGGCTACGTGCGCGGCGAGGGCGGCGGCATGGTGGTGCTGCGCCGCGCCGCCGAGGCCGCGGCGGCCGGCGACCGCGTGCTGGCGCTGATCGCCGGCAGCGCGGTCAACCAGGACGGCCGCAGCAACGGCCTGACCGCGCCGAGCGGGCCGGCCCAGAGCGCGGTGCTGCGCGCCGCGCTGGCCGATGCCGGCCTGGCGCCGGCCGAGGTCGACGCGGTCGAGCTGCACGGCACCGGCACCCCGCTCGGCGATCCGATCGAGGCGCAGGCGCTGGGCGAGGTCTATGCCGCCGGCCGCGCGGCGCCGCTGGCGGTCGGCTCGATCAAGACCAATATCGGCCACCTCGAAGCGGCCGCCGGCATCGCCGGGCTGATCAAGGCCGCGCTGGCGCTGGCGGCGCGGCGGCTGCCGCCGTCGCTGAACTTCAGCCGGCCCAATCCCGACATCGACCTGGCCGCGCTCGGCCTCGCCGTGGCGACCGAGGCGGTGCCGCTCGACCCGATCGGCCGGCCGGCGCGGGTCGGCGTCAGCAGCTTCGGCTTCGGCGGCAGCAACGCCCACGTAGTGCTCGAAGCGGCTGCCTTGCCGCCCGCGCTGCCGGCCGCATCGCCGGGCGAGCCCGGCGGCGAATGGCTGCTGCCGCTGTCGGCGGCCTCGCCCGAGGCGCTGGCCGCGCAGGCCGGCCGCCTGGCCGAGCGGCTGCGCACGCTCGATCCGGCCGCGCTGGCCGACCTGGTGCACACCGCCACGCTGCGGCGCGATCACCTCGACCACCGGCTGGCGGCGTTCGGCCCGCTGCCAGTGCTGATCGAGGCGCTGGCCGCCGCCGTGGCCGGCCGGCCGCACCCGGCGCTGCTGCTCGGCCGCCGGCCGGCCACCGGGCCGCGCCGGCTGGCGCTGCTGGGCGGCGATGAAGCCTGCGCCGAAGCGCTGCGCCACTGGGGCGTGAAGGCGGTCGCCGAGACCGCCGACGCCGCGCTGGCCGAACGGCTGGCCGGCCGCTGGGACCTGCTGTGCGTCGAGTCCGACTGGCCGGCCGGGCTGCCCGAGCGGCTGGCGCGCGCCGAGCTGCCGGCCGGCCCGCCGCGGCTGGCGCTCGGCGCCCGGCTCTACGTGCTCGGCCACGCGCTCGACTGGGCCGCCCAGGCGCCGCTGGGCCAGCTGGTCGCGCTGCCGGCCTACCCCTGGCAGCGGCGCCGCTGCTGGTTCGCGCCGGAATCGCCGGCCGCCCGCGGCGTGGTGTTCCTGATCCCCGGCCAGGGCAATCCGCAGCCGGGCGCCGCCGCGGCGCTGTACCGCGACCACGCCGGCTTCCGCGCCGCGATCGACCGCTGCGCCGCGCTGCTCGACGAGCTGCTCGACGTCCCGCTGGCCACGCTGCTGTTCGACGCCGAGCGCGGCGGCCCGCTGCTGCGGCAGACCCGCTATGCCCAGCCGGCGCAGTTCGCGCTGGGCTGGGCGCTGGCCCAATTGTGGGCCGGCTGGGGCGTGCGGCCGGCCGCGCTGGCCGGCCACAGCCTCGGCGAATACGTCGCCGCCGTGCTGGCCGGCATGGCGCCGCTGGAGCAGGTGCTGCCGCTGGTGGCGCGCCGCGGCGCGCTGATGCAGGAGACCGCCGACGGCGCCGCCATGCTGCTGGTGCGCGCCGGCGCCGCCGACGTTGCCGCGCTGGTCGAGGCGCGGCCGGCCGAACTGGCGCTGGCGGCCGACAACGGCCCGGCCAGCTGCGTGCTGGCCGGCACGGCGGCGGCGATCGAGGCCGCGGCGGCCGGGCTGGCCGGGCGCGGCATCCGCAGCCGCCTGCTCGACGTCGCCGCCGCCTTCCACTCGCCCTTGATGGAACCGATCGTGCTGCGGCTGGCCGGCCTCGCCGCGATGGTCGACTGGCAGGCCGGCGGCGTGCCCGCGATCGCCAACCTGCACGGCCGCCGCCACGCCGGTGCGCCCGATGCCGCCTACTGGGCCGCGCATGCGCGCGGCACGGTGCGCTACCGCGAGGGCCTGGAGGCGCTGCTGGCCGACGGTCACCGGCTGTTCCTCGAACTCGGCCCGCGGCCGGCGCTGGCCACGCTGGGGCCGACGCTGGCCGGCGGCGCCGAGGCGCAATGGCTGGCCGCGCTCGACGGCCCCGGCCGCGACTGGCCGGCGCTGGCCGAAGCCGCCGCCGCGCTGCGCCAGGCCGGCGTCGCGCTCGATCCCGCCTGCGCGTGCGATCTCGCGCCCCATTCCCCAGCGCGGCCGTTCCGGCCGCCGTCCCCACCGCTTCGCGCCAGGAAACCGCCATGTCCTCCCACCCGTCCCCGGCCGATGCGGCCGCCCGCGTGCAGCAGGTGCGCGCCGACGTCGTCGAGCAGATCGCCCGCGCGCTGGGCGAGGCGCCCGAGCGGCTGCCGCTCGACAAGCCCTTCATCGAGATGGGCGCCGACTCGGTGATGATGGCCGAGGCGATGCGCGCGATCCAGGCGCGCTACGGCGTGAGGATCAGCGCGCGCCAGCTGCTCAACGAGCTCGACACGGTCGACGCGCTGAGCGCCCACCTGGCGGCCGCCGTGCCGGCCGCGGCGACGGCCGGCGTGCCCATCGCCGCTTCGCCCGTCGCCGGACTGCCCGTCGCCGGATTGCCCGTCGCCCCGCTCGCCATGCCGGCGCTGCCGCCGGGCGCCGTGCCGGCCGAGTACGCCGGCCTGTTCCAGCAGCAACTGCAACTGGTGCAGCAGGTGATCCACGGCCAGCTCGCCGCGCTCGGCAGCGCACCGCCGCCGCCGGCCGCCGCGGCGCAGGTGCAGGCCATCCGGCCCGAGCCGCGCCGCATCGCCGCTGCGGCGGGCCGCGGCGCCGCGTCGCCGGGCCGCAGCGCGCTCGACCCGCGCCAGGCCGCCCACCTGGCCGCCTTCACCCACGCCTACGTGGCTCGCACGGCCGGCTCCAAGCGCCTGGCCGACCAGCGCCGCGAGCGGCTGGCCGACGTGCGCGCCTCGGCCGGCTTCCGGCCGGCGCTGAAGGAGCTGGTCTACCCGATCACCGGCGCGCGCGCCGAAGGGGCGCGGCTGTGGGACGTCGACGGCAACGGCTACGTCGACCTGTCGATGGACTTCGGCGTCAACCTGTTCGGCCACGGCGCGGCCATCCTGACCGAGGCGATCCATCGCCAGGCCGGCCTCGGCCTCGCGCTCGGCACCCGCTCGCCGCTGGCGGCCGAGGTGTCGCAGCTGATGTGCAAGCTGACCGGCATGGACCGGGTGCTGTTCTGCCAGTCCGGCAGCGAATCGGTGATGACCGCGCTGCGGCTGGCGCGGCTGGTGCGCGAGCGCAGCAAGGTGGCGCTGTTCCGCAAGTCCTACCACGGCCACTTCGACGGCGTGCTGGGCGACCGCGCGGCGGTCGGCGAGGCGGCCGAGCCGGTCGCCGCCGGCATCCTGCCGAACTTCGTCGCCGACCTCTTGGTGCTCGACTACGGCAGCGACGCGGCGCTGGAGGCGATCGCCCGCGAGGCCGACAGCCTGGCCGCGGTGCTGGTCGAGCCGGTGCAGAGCCGCGCGCTCGACCTGCAGCCGCGCGAGTTCCTGCTGCGGCTGCGCGAACTGACCGCGCGCCACGGCATCCTGCTGATCTTCGACGAGATGATCACCGGCTTCCGCTGCGCGCCGGGCGGCGCCCAGCAGCTGTTCGGCGTCGAGGCCGACCTGGCCACCTACGGCAAGACCATCGGCGGCGGCGTGCCGATGGCGGCGCTGGCGGCGCGCGGCCGGCTGCTCGACGGCATCGACGGCGGCATCTGGCGCTTCGGCGACGATTCGGCGCCCGATCCGCACACCACCTTCTTCGCCGGCACCTTCAACAACCATCCGCTTGGCTTCGCGCTGGCCCATGCCGTGCTCGGCGAGCTGGACCGGCGCGGCCCGGCCTTCCAGGAAAGCCTCAATGCCCGTACCGGCGAGCTGGTCGACCGCCTCAACGCGCGGCTGGCGGCCGTGCGGGCGCCGCTCGAGCTGATCCGCTTCGGCTCGGCCTTCCGCTTCAAGCACGCCGGCAACCTCGACCTGTTCTACTACCACCTGCTGCATCGCGGCCTGTTCGTCTGGGAAGGGCGCAACTGCTTCCTGTGCGAGGCCCACGGCGCGGCCGAACTCGACGCCATCGTCGACGGCGTGATGGATTCGGTCGCCGCGCTGCGCGAGGGCGGCTGGCTGGAGCCGCGCCCGGCCGCGGTGGCGCCGTCCGTGCCGGCCCGGCGGCCGAGGCCGCCACGCTGCCGCTGTCCGACAGCCAGCGCCAGATCTGGCTGGCCACCGAGCTCGATCCGGCCGGCGCCGGCGCCTACTGCGAGACGGTGGCGCTCGAGGTCGACGGCGAGCTCAACCCGGCGCTGCTCGAACGCGCGCTGGCCCAACTGGCGCTGCGGCACGAGGCGCTGCGCACCGTGCTCGACGCCGGCGGCGCCGGCCAGACCGTGCAGCCGGCGCTGAAGCCGCCGCTGAGCTACGGCGAGCACGACGACGTGGCCGGCTGGCTGCGCGGCTTCGTCGAGGCCGCCTTCGACCCGGCCGCCGGCGGCCCGCTGCGCGCCGCCCTGCTCAAGCGCAGCGACGGCCGCCACGTGCTGGCGCTGCGCGCCCACCATGTGCTGGTCGACGGCTGGTCGCTGGCGCTGATCGTCGACGAGCTCGGCCGGCTGTACCACGGCGGCGCCGCGCTGGCCGAGGCGCAGCCGTTCCGGCGCCAGCTCGACTGGCTGGCCGGCGCGCAGGACGAGGCCGCCGAGCGTTTCTGGCGCGACCGCGTGGCCGAGCCGCCGGCACCGCTGGCCTTGCCCGGCCAGCGCCTGTTCGACGCCGCCGCGCGGCCGCGCTGGGAAGGCGAGCGGGTACGGCTGGCGCTGCCGGCCGAGCTGGCCGAAAAGCTGGCCGCGCTGGCCGCCGGCCGCCGCGTCACCCCGTTCACCGCCGCGCTGGCGCTGACGCTGGGCTGGCTGCACCGGCTGTGCGACCGCGACGACATCCTGATCGGCGTACCGGCCCACGGCCGCCCGACGGGCTGGAGCGCATGGTCGGCCAGGCGGTGCAGCTGATGCCGCTGCGCTCGCGCATCGAGCGCGGCCTGCGCTTCGACCAGCTGCTGCACCGGCTCGACCTCGAGCTGGAGGCGATGGCGGCGCACCAGGCCCATCCGCTGGCGCGCATCGTCGAGCCGGTGCTGGCCGGCGGCGACGAGCGGCCCGGCGCGCTGACGCTGACCTTCAACCTCGACCGGGTGCGCGATCCGGCCTTCGCCGGCCTGCCAACCCGGCTGCTCGACGCGCCGGTGGCCGGCGTCAAGTTCGACCTGGCGATCAACCTGCTGCAGTCGGAGCAGGGCTGGCTGCTCGACCTCGACTACCCGTTCTGCCGCTACCCGCGCGCCGAGGTCGAGCAGCTGGGCCGGCGCTGGATCGACTGGGCGCTGCGGCTGGCGGCCGCGCCCGAGGCGGTGCTCGACGACTGCCCGGCGCTGCCGGCCGGCGAGCTGGAGCAACTGCTGCACGGCTTCGCCGGCGCCGCGCTGGCGGTGGGCGAGGGCGACAGCGTGCCGGCGCGCTTCGCCCGCATGGCGGCCGAGCACCCGGAGCGGGTGGCGGCCTGCGCCGACGGCAAGCGCATCGACTACCGCACGCTCGACCGCGCCGCCCGCGCCGTCGCTGGCAACCTGGCCGCGCTCGGCGCCGGGCCGGGCCGCACCGTGGCGGTGATGCTGCCGCGCTCGCTGGAGCTGGCCGCCACGCTGCTCGGCATCTTCTACGCCGGCGCGGTCTACCTGCCGATCGACCCGGACGAGCCGGCCCAGCGGCGCGACGAGCTGTTCGCCGAGGCCAGGCCGGCCGCGCTGGTCACCGTCGCCGAGATCGCCTCGCGGCTGGCGGTCGGCTGCCCGCTGCTGATCGTCGAACCGGCCGACGCGCTGGCCGCCAGCGCCGAGGCGGCCACGGCGCCCGTGCCGGTCGGCCTGCACGAACCGGCCTACCTGATCTACACCTCGGGCTCGACCAGCAAGCCCAAGGGCGTGCTCGGCAGCCACGGCAACCTGGCCAACCTGCTGGCCTGGACCTGCACGCGCTTCCCGCTCGGCACCGACGACGCGGTGCTGCACAAGGCGCCGTACACCTTCGACATCTCGCTGTGGGAGCTGTGCTGGCCGCTGGTGGCCGGCGCCCGGCTGGTGATCGCTGCGCCGGGCGGCCACCGCGATCCGGACTACCTGGTCGGCCAGATCGTGGCCGAGCGCGTCACCGTCGCCCAGTTCGTGCCGGCCATGCTGGAGGCCTTCGTGGCGGTGCCCGAGGCGGCGCACTGCCGCTCGCTGCGCCAGGTGTTCGCCGGCGGCGAGGCGCTGCACGCCGGCCTGCGCGACGCCTTCCACGCGCTGGGCCTGGGCGCCGCGCTGCACAACCTGTACGGCCCGACCGAGGCCGGCATCCTGGTCAGCCATTGCGAATGCCCGCCCGGCGAGCCCGGCCCGCTGCCGCTGGGCCGGCCGATCGCCAACACCGTGCTGCGCATCGTCGACCGGCTCGGCCAGCCGGTGGCGGTCGGCCAGGAGGGCGAGCTGCTGATCGGCGGCCTGCCGCTGGCGCTCGGCTACCTCGAACGGCCCGAGCAGGACGCGCGCGCCTTCGTCGCCGCCGCTGGCGTGCCCGGCGGCCGGCTCTACCGCACGGGCGACCGCGCGCGCTGGCGCGCCGACGGCAGCGTCGACTACCTCGGCCGCGCCGACGGCCAGGTCAAGCTGCGCGGCCAGCGCATCGAGACCGGCGCGATCGAGCACGCCTTGCGCCAGTGCCCCGGCGTGCAGGAGGCGGTGGTCGACCTGCGCGGCGCGCAGCCGGCGCAGCAGCGGCTGGTCGCCTGGTTCGTGCCGCGCGCCGGCCAGGCCATCGCCGAGCCGGCCGAGCTGCGCCGCGCGCTGGCGGCGCGGCTGCCGGCCTACATGCTGCCGGCCCAGTTCGTGCCGCTGGCGGCGCTGCCGGTGAGCCGCCACGGCAAGGTCGACCGCCAGGCGCTGGTCGAGCCCGAGCTGCCGCCGCCGGACGCCGGCGACCAGGCGCCGCGCACGCCGCTGGAGACGGCGCTGCTCGACTACGTGCGCGGCACGCTGCAGGTCGCGCTGCGCGGCATCGACCACGACTTCTTCGCCGCCGGCGGCCAGTCGCTGGCCGCCACCCAGCTGATCGGCTGGGTGCAGCGGCAGTGGTCGGTCAAGCCGGCGCTGAAGGATTTCTTCGAACTGCCGACCGTGGCCTGCCTGGCCGCGCTGATCGAGGCCGCCCAGGCCGACGCGCCGGCCGACGGCCTGCGCCTGCGCGAGCGCCGCCGCGTCTCGCGCGATCAACTCTCGAGCGAGGCCACGCTGGACGCGGCCTCGACCCAAGGACTCCCGAAATGAACGATCCCAAGCGCATCGACGGTGCGGCGGAAGCCGCGCAGACCGAATCCGGCCAGGAAGTCTTCCTGTGCGCCGCCACGCCGGCCCAGCAGCGGCTGTGGCTGCTGTGCGGCCTGGGCGAGGACGCCGCCAACTACGTGATCGCCGGTGCGCTGCGGCTGCAGGGCGCGCTCGATCCGGCCCGGCTGGAGGCGGCGCTGAACGACTGCCTGGCGCGCCATGAAAGCCTGCGCACCGGCTTCGCCGAGATCGACGGCGTGCCGCAGCAGGCGATCGAGCCGCAGGCGGCGCTGGCGCTGCCGTTGACCGAGCTCGACGCGCTGCCGGCCGAGGCCCGGCTCGAAGCCGCGCTGGCCACCGCCGGCGCGCTGGCGCGCCAGCCGTTCGACCTGGCGCGGCCGCCGCTGCTGCGCGCGCGGCTGTTCCGGCTCGGCGCCGACGACTGGCTGCTGGCGCTGGCGATCCACCACATCGTCTGCGACGGCCCCTCGCTGGGCATCCTGATCGCCGACCTGGCGGCCGCCTATGCCGGCCGCGGCCAGGGCCGGCCGCTGCCGGCCGCGCCGGCGCTGCAGTTCGCCGATTTCGCCGAATGGCAGCAGGAGCAACTGGCGCGGCCGGAAACCGAACGGCTGCTGGCCGCCGCCGCGGCGCGGCTGGCCGGCGTGCCCGACCTGCTGGTGCCGACCGACCGGCCGCGGCCCGCGCTGCGCGCCGGCCGCGGCGCGCGCCACGCCTTCGCGCTCGACGCGGTGCTGATGGATGCGGTGACGCTGCGCGCCCGCGCGCTCGGCAGCACGCCGTTCGCCGTGCTGCTGGCGGCCTGGGGCATCGTGCTGGCCGGCTGGAGCGGGCAGGACGACTTCGCCATCGGCACCCCGGTCAGCGGCCGCGCCGACCCGGCGCTGGCCGAGGTGGTCGGCCTGTTCGCCGAGACCGCCGCGCTGCGCTTCCGCTGCGACGGCGAGCCGACCGTCGGCGAGGTGCTGCGGCGGGTGCGCGACGGCTGGCGCGACACGCTGGCCGAGGCCGGCCTGCCGTTCGACCGGCTGGTGCAGCGCCTGCGCCGGCCGCAGGACCGCAGCCGCACGCCGCTGCTGCAGACGCTGTTCTCGCTCAACCCGGCGGCGCCGCCGCTGGCGCTGGACGGCCTGAGCGCCACGGCGCTGCCGCTGCGCGGCGGCGAGGCCAAGACCGAGCTGGTGCTGGAACTGAGCGAGACGGCCGCGGGCTGCGCCGCCACGCTGGACTACGACGCCGCGCTGTTCGACGCCGCCACCATCGCCTGGCTGGCCGAGCGCTACCGCGCCGTGCTGGCCGCCGCCGCGACGCGGCCCGAGCAGGCGCTGCGCGCGCTGACCGAATCGCTGCCGGCGCGGCCGGCGGCGCCGCTCGACGCGGCGCAGCGCGCGCTGCTGCGCGGTTTCAATGCCACCGCCCAGGCGGTCGAGCCGGGCCAGCTGCTGCACCGCGCGTTCGAGGCCCAAGCCGCGCGCACGCCGGATGCGCCGGCGGTGCGCTACCAGGGCGAGACGCTGAGCTACGGCGAGCTGAACCGGCGCGCCAACCAGCTGGCCCACCACCTGCGCGCGCTCGGCGTGCGGCCGGACGACCGCGTCGCGCTGTGCTGCGAGCGCGGCTGCGTCCAGCTGGTCGGCCTGTGGGCGGTGCTCAAGGCCGGCGGCGCCTACGTGCCGCTCGACCCGGCCCACCCGGCCGAACGGCTGGCCTACCTGCTCGGCGACAGCGGCGCGGTGGCGCTCTTGACCGAGGAGGCGCTGCTGCCGCGCTTCGACGCCGGCCCCTCGCCGCGTATCTGCCTCGACGCGCCGGCCACGCTGGCGCTGCTCGACGGCCTGCCCGGCCACGATCCCGACGCCGACGAGATCGGCCTGACCGACCGCCACCTGGCCTACGTGATCTACACCTCGGGCTCGACCGGCCAGCCCAAGGGCGTGATGGTCGAGCACCGCTCGCTGGCCAATCTGCGCGCCGCGCTGGCGCCGCTGTGCGCCGGCCTGCCCGAGGGCGCGCGCATCGGCCTCAATGCCGCGCTGGCCTTCGACGCCTCGCTGCAGTCGCTGCTGCAACTGCTGGACGGCCACTGCCTGCTGCCGATCCCGCCGCAGCTGCGCGGCGACGGCGCGGCGCTGCTCGACTTCCTGCAGGCCGAGCGCATCGACGGCTTCGACTGCACGCCGGCGGTGATGGACCTGCTGATCGCCGCCGGCTTCGCCACCACCTCGCGCTACCGGCCGACCTGGGTGCTGCTCGGCGGCGAGGCGATCTCGCCGCGCAGCTGGCAGATCCTGCGCAGTGGCGACGCGGTCACGCGGCGGGCGACCCGCATCCACAACGTCTACGGCCCGACCGAATGCACGGTCGACGCCACCGGCTGCGAGCTGTTCGAGGCCGGCGACGCGCCGGTGATCGGCCGGCCGCTGGCCAACACCCGCGTCCACGTGGTCGACCCGGCCGGCCGGCTGCTGCCGCCGGGCGAGATCGGCGAGCTGTGGATCGGCGGCGCCGGCGTGGCGCGCGGCTACCTCGGCCGGCCCGAACTCGACGCCGAGCGCTTCGGCGCCGACCCGTTCGCGGAAGAGGAGGGCGCGCGGCTCTACCGCAGCGGCGACCTCGGCCGCTGGCGCGCCGACGGCCTGCTCGAATACCACGGCCGCGCCGACTTCCAGCTCAAGATCCGCGGCCACCGCATCGAGCCGGGCGAGATCGAGGCCCAGTTGCGCCGCTGCGACGGCGTCGACGAGGCGCTGGTCATGGCGCGCGAGGACCAGCCCGGCGAGCGCCGGCTGGTGGCCTACCTGCGGCTGCGGCCCGGCGCCGCGGCGCCGGACCCGGCCGCGCTGCGCCACCGGCTGGCCGCCACGCTGGCCGAGCCGATGCTGCCGGCCGCCTATGTCTGCCTCGACGCCTTCCCGCTGACGCCCAACGGCAAGGTCGACCGCCGCGCGCTGCCGGCGCCGGGCTCCGAGGCGCTGGCCAGCGCGGCCTATGCCGCGCCGGAGGGCGAGGTCGAGCAGGCGATCGCCGCGCTGTGGCAGGCGCTGCTCGGCGTCGAGCGGGTCGGTCGCCACGACGACTTCTTCGCGCTCGGCGGCCATTCGCTGCTGGCCACCCGTGCGGCCGCCCGGCTGGGCCGCCGCTTCGGCCTGCGGCTGCCGATGGCGGCGCTGTTCGACGCGCCGGTGCTGGCCGCGCTGGCGGCGCGCATCGAGGCGGCGCGGATGGCCGAGACCGCCGCGGCGGTCGACACCGAGTCGGCCGCGGCCGGCAGCGCGTCGGCCGACCGCAGCCCGACCGATCGCGGCCCGGCCGAGGCGGCCGGCGCCGCAATCGCCGCCGACGGCGGGCCCGCGCCGCTGTCGGCCAGCCAGCTCGGCCTGTGGTTCGTCCAGCAGCTCGACCCGGCCAGTACCGCCTACGTGCTGTCGGGCGCCATCCGCATCGACGGCGCGCTGAGCCGCAGCCTGCTGTCGCGCACGCTCGACCTCTTGCAGGCGCGCCACCACGCGCTGCGCACCCGCTTCGACGCCGCCGGCGGCGTGCCCAGCCAGACCGTGCTGGCGCCGAGCGGCATCGCGCTGCCGATCGACGACCTGTCGCGGCTGGCGCCCGCGATGCGCGAGGCCGAGCTGCAGCGCCGGCTCGACGCCGAGGCGCGGCGGCCGTTCGAGCTGCCCGGCCCGCCGCCGGTGCGGGCGCGGCTGCTGGTGCTCGGCCCCGATTGCCATGTGCTGAGCCTGTCGCTGCACCACATCGTGGCCGACGGCTGGTCGCTCGGCCTGGTCTGGCGCGACCTGGTGCAGGGCTACCGGGCGCTGCGCGAGGGCGGAGCGCCCGACTGGACGCCGCTGCCGCAGTACGCCGACTACGCGCGCGGCGAGGCGGCCCGGCTGGCCGCGCCGGCCGCCGCGGCCGAGCTCGACTACTGGCGCCGCGCGCTCGACGCGCTGCCGCCGCTGGAACTGCCGACCGACTTCGCCCGGCCGCCGCTGCCGGGCTACCGCGGCGCGCAATACCGCTTCACCGTGCCGGCGCGGCTGTGCGGCAGCGCCGACCGGCTGGCCCGCGCCGCCGGCGCCAGCCGCTTCATGGTGCTGCTGGCCGCTTTCCAGGCGCTGCTGGCGCGCTGGAGCGGCCAGCGCGACTTCGCCGTCGGCGTGCCGGTATCGGGCCGCGAGGCGCTCGACTGGCAGGAGACCGTCGGCTGCTTCGTCAACACCGTGGCGATCCGCGCCGAGCTCGGCGACTCGCCCGATTTCCGCACCCTGGTCGAGCGCGTCAAGACGCGCAGCCTCGACGCCTTCGCCCATGCGGCGCTGCCGTTCGAGCACCTGGTCGAGCGGCTGCGGCCGGCCCACGACGCGGCGCGCCAGCCGCTGTTCCAGGCGCTGTTCAACTACCAGCGCACCGACTACCACCGGCACGACTGGGCCGACCTGGCCGTGACGCCGCTCGAGATCGACGGCGGCGCCGCCCAGTTCGACCTCGGCCTTTACCTCGAGGACGCCCCCGGCGGGCTGGCCGCCCGGCTGGTCTACCGCAGCGAGCTGTTCCTGCCGGCCACCGCCGAGCGCATGGCGGCCGCCTTCCTGCACCTGCTGGAAGACGCCGCCGAGCCGGCGCGGCAGCCGCTGCGCACAGCCATCCTGCGCGATGCCGACCGCGAGGCGCTGGCGGCCTGGAACGACACCGCCGCCGACTTCGGCCCGGCCGCCACCATCGACGAATTGATCGCCGCTCAGGCCGCGCGCACGCCCGCCGCGCCGGCGATCGAGGCCGACGACGGCCGGCTCGACTACGCCGGCCTCCTGGCGCGCGCCGATGCGCTGGCGGCCCGGCTGCAGGCGCTCGGCGCCGGCCCCGGCCGGGTGGTGGCGGTGCACCTGCCGCGCGGCGTCGACTTGCCGGTGGCGCTGCTGGCGGTGCATCGCGCCGGCGCCGCCTACCTGCCGCTGGACCCGGACCTGCCGGGCGAGCGGCTGGCCTATATGGTCGAGGATGCCGCCCCGGTGGCGCTGATCGCCCGGCCGGGCAGCGCCGGCTGGCTGGCCGCGCCGCTGCCGCAGCTGGCGCCGGCCGAGGCGGGCGAGGCGCCGGCCGCGTTCGCGCCGCCGCCGCGCAGCGCCGACGACCTGGCCTACTTGATCTACACCTCCGGCTCGACCGGCCGGCCCAAGGGCGTGATGGTGGCGCACCGCGGCGTGGTCAACCGGCTGCGCTGGGGCCAGGCCACCTTCGCGCTCGGCGCCGGCGACAAGGTGCTGCAGAAGACCAGCGCCGGCTTCGACGTCTCGGTGTGGGAATTCTTCTGGCCGCTGAGCGCCGGCGCCACGCTGGTGATGGCGCGGCCCGGCGGCCAGCGCGAGCCGGACTACCTGGCGGCGCTGATCGAGCGCGCCGGCATCACCTGCATCCACTTCGTGCCCTCGATGCTGGCCGCCTTCCTGGCCGTCGCCGATACGGCCCGCTGCGGCGCGCTGCGCTACGTGTTCGCCAGCGGCGAAGCGCTGACGCCCGAGCTGCGCGACCGCTTCCTCGACCTCGGCCTGCCGGCGCGGCTGCACGACCTGTACGGCCCGACCGAGGCCAGCATCGAAGTCACCTGGCGGCCGTGCGAGGCGGCCGACCGCGGCAAGCCGCAGCCGATCGGCCGGCCGATCGCCAACTGCCGCATCCACGTGCTCGACGCGCTCGGCCAGGAGCTGCCGATCGGCGTGCCGGGCGAGATCTGCATCGCCGGCGTGCAGGTGGCGCAGGGCTACCTGAACCGGCCCGAGCTGAGCGCCGAGCGCTTCGTCGCCGATCCCTTCGTGGCGGGCGGCCGGCTCTACCGCACCGGCGACGTCGGCCGCTGGTGCGACGGCGGCTGGGTCGAATACCTCGGCCGCCGCGACGGCCAGATCAAGCTGCGCGGCCAGCGCATCGAGCTGGGCGAGATCGAGGCGGCGCTGCGGCGCCAGCCGGGCGTGCTCGACGCGGTGGTGCTGGTCGAGGGCGAGCGCGAGGCCAGCCGGCTGGTCGGCTTCGTGCTGGCCGGGCCGGGCGCCGCGCCCGACGCGGCCGCGCTGCGCGGCCGGCTGGCGGCCGAGCTGCCCGAGGCCATGGTGCCGGCGCTGCTGCAGGTCCGCGACGCCTTCCCGCTCAGCAGCGCCGGCAAGACCGACCGCCAGGCGCTGCTGGCCCAGCTGCCGCGCGCCGAGGCGGCCGCCGGGCCGGCGCCGGCCGGCGCATTGGAACGCCGCATCGCGGCGATCTGGTGCGAAGTGCTGGGCCTGCCGGCGGTCGACGCCGCGCGCAATTTCTTCGAGGCCGGCGGCAATTCGCTCTTGCTGATGCAGGTGCATGCGCGGCTCAAGCAGGCGTTCTCGCCGGCGCCCAGGCTGGCCGACCTGTTCCGCTTCCCCAGCGTGGCGGCGCTGGCCGCCTTCCTCGGCCGCGAGCAGGCGCCGGCCGCCGCGGCCGAAGCGGCGGCCGGAACGGCCGCGGCGCCGGCGGCCGCCGACGAGCCGATCGCCGTCGTCGGCATGGCCGGCCGCTTCCCCGGCGCGGCCGACGTCGAGGCGCTGTGGCAGCTGCTGCTGGAAGGCCGCAGCGGGGTGCGCGAAATCGGCCGCGACGAGGCGCTGGCCGACGGCGCCGACCCGGCGCTGCTCGACCATCCGGGCTACGTGCCGTTCGCCGGCACGCTCGACGGCATCGACGCCTTCGACGAGCGCCTGTTCGGCTACAGCCCGGCCGACGCCGCGCTGATCGATCCGCAAGGCCGGATCTTCCTCGAATGCGCGCACGAAGCGCTGGCCTCGGCCGGCATCGACCCGGCCCGCTGCGGCGGCCGCATCGGCGTCTACGCCGGCGCCAGCGTCAGCAGCTATGCGCTGGCCGCGCTGCGCGGCCCGGCGCTGGCCGATACCGAGCTGTTCCGCGCGCTGTTCGCCAACGACAAGGACTACCTGGCCAGCCGGGTCGCCTACAAGCTCGGCCTCAAGGGGCCGGCGGTCGGGGTGCAGACCGCCTGCTCGACCTCGCTGGTGCGGTGGCGATGGCGGTGCGCGCGCTGCGCAGCGGCGAATGCGACGCGGTGCTGGCCGGCGGCGCCTCGGTGTCGGTGCCGCAGCGGGTCGGCTACCTGTACGAGGACGGCTCGATCCTGTCGCCCGACGGCCGCTGCCGCGCCTTCGGCATCGATGCCGCCGGCACGGTGCCGGGCAACGGCGTCGGCGTGGTGGTGCTCAAGCGGCTGTCGCGCGCGCTGGCCGACGGCGATCCGATCCGCGCGGTGATCCGCGCGGTGGCGCTCAACAACGACGGCGCCGACAAGGTCGGCTTCTCGGCGCCCTCGGTCGGCGGCCAGGAGGAAGTCCTGCAGGCCGCGCTGCGCGAGGCCGGCCTCGATGCCGCCGACATCGGCTACGTCGAGACCCACGGCACCGGCACCCGGCTGGGCGACGAGGTCGAGCTCAGCGCGCTGGCCGGCGCCTTCGGCGGCGCAGGGCAGGGCGCGCGCTGCCTGATCGGCTCGCTCAAGTCCAACCTCGGCCATCTCGACGCCGCCGCCGGCGTGGCCGGCCTGATCAAGGCGGTGCTGACGGTCGAGCGCGGCATCGTCCCGGCCAGCCTGCACGTCGAGCAGCCCAATGCGCTGCTGGCGGCCGGCGGGTCGCGCTTCGCGCTGGCGACCGCGACCGTGGCCTGGCCCGACGACGGCCGGCCGCGCCGCGCCGGCGTCAGCTCCTTCGGCATCGGCGGCACCAATGCCCACTGCATCGTCGAACAGCCGCCGCGGCCGGCCGGGCCGGAGCGCCAGGCGAGCGAGCCGCGCGAACAGCTGCTGTTGCTGTCGGCGCTCGACGCCGCCGCGCTCGAGCGCCAGCGCAGCCGATTGGCCGCCGCGCTGGCCGACGACGCCGACCTGGCCGCGGTGGCCTGGACGCTGCAGCGCGGCCGCCAGATCCTGCCGCTGCGGCTGGCGGTGACGGCGCGCACCGCGGCCGAGGCGCGCAGCGCGCTGCTGGCCGCGCCGCTGCCGGCCGCCGCCGCGCCGGCCGAGGCGCCGGCGCTGTATTTCGCCTTCCCCGGCCAGGGCAGCCAGCGCGCCGGCATGGGCCACGCGATCTACGCCGCCGAGCCGGCCTTCCGCGCGCTGGCCGACGCCTGCCTCGCGCTGCTGCCGGCCGAGCTGGCCGCCCAGGTGCGGCTGGCCGCCTTCGCCGATCCGGCCGAGGCCGGCGCCGAGGCCGAGGCGCTGCTGGCGCGCACCGAGGTGGCCCAGCCGGCGCTGTTCGTCCACCAGTACGCGCTGGCGCGGCTGCTGCTGGACTGGGGCCTCCGGCCGGCCGGCCTGCTCGGCCACAGCCTGGGCGAGATCGTCGCCGCCGCGCTGGCCGGCGTGCTGACGCCGCCGGACGCGATCCAGCTGGTGGTGCGCCGCGCCCGGCTGATGCAGGACAGCGCCGAGGGCGCGATGCTGCAGGCCGAGCTGCCGGCCGCCGAGCTGGCCGCGCTGCTGCCGGACGGGCTGGCGATCGCCGCCTGCAACGGCCCGGCGCTGACGGTGGCGGCCGGCCCCGTCGCCCAGGTCGAAGCCTTCGCCGCGCAGCTCGATGCGCGCGGCGTGGCCTGGCAGCGGCTGCGCGGCCGCCATGCCTTCCATTCGCCGGCGATGGCGCCGGCCGCCGCCGCGCTGCGGCCCTGGCTGGCGACGCTGACGGCGCATCCGCCGCAATGGCCGCTGCTGTCCAACCTCGACGGCGGCTGGATGAGCGACGCCGAGGCGGTCGATCCGCAGCGCTGGGCGCGCCAGCTGTGCGCGCCGGTGCAGTTCGCCCCGGCGCTGGCCGAGCTGGCCGGCCGGCCCGGCGCGCTGCTGCTGGAGATCGGCGCCGGCACCACGCTGGCCGCCTTCGCCCGCCAGGCCGGCCTCGCCGCGCTGTCGCTGCCGGCCGCGGCAATCTGATGCAGGCCATCGGTGCGCTGTGGCAGGCCGGCGCGGCGCCCGACTGGCGCGCCATGCAGCCGGCCGAGCCGCCGCGGCGGGTGCCGCTGCCCGGCTATCCGTTCGCCCGCAACCGCCACTGGCTGGCGCCGGCCGCCACGCCCCGGCCCGCCATGGCCCGGCCCGCGCTGGCGCTGCTCGACTGGCGCTATGCCGAGCCCCTGCACCCGCCGGCCGGCCTGGCGGTCGCGCTGCACGGCGGCGAACCGGCGCTGCGCGAGGGCCTGGCCGCCGCGCTGGCCGGCCACGGCGCCCGCGTCCTGATGTGGGACGGCAGCCTGCCGCCGCCGCCGGCCGACCGGCTGGTCGTGCTCGAACCGGGCTTCGACGCCATGCTCGACCTGGCCGCCGGGCTGGCCGGCCGCCATGGCGGCGGCCTGCGGGTGGTGACGCGCCACGCCCAGGACGCCGAGGCGGCGACCGAGCTGGAGGCGGCCCGGCTGGCGGCCGCGCTGGCCTCGGCCGGCCAGGAGCTGCCCGAACTGGGTCTGCGCCAGATCGACCTCGGCGGCCCGCTGTCGCGCCGGCAACTGGCCGCGCTGGCGGCCGAATGCCTGGCCGACGGGCCGGCCGGCGTGTTGCTGCGCGACGGCCGCCGCCGCCTGCCGGCGATCGCCGAGCTGGAACCGGCCGCGGCGGCCGAGCCCTGGCTGGAATCGCAGGTGACGCTGATCACCGGCGGTTTCGGCCGGGTCGGCCAGGCCTTCGCCCGCCGCCTGGCGGCGCGGCCCGGCGCGCGGCTGGTGCTGCTGGGCCGCCAGGTGCCGGCGGGCGACGACCCTAGGCTGCTCGAACTGCGCGCGCTCGGCGCCGAGGTGCTGGCGCTGGCCGGCGACATCGCCGCCGACGGCGTGGCCCATGCCGCGGTACAGGCCGCGCTCGGCCGTTTCGGCCGGCTCGACTGCGTGATCCACGCCGCCGGCGTGGCCGGCGAAGCGGCGCACCGGCCGCTGCTCGAATGCGGCCGCGCCGAGCGCGCCGCGATCCAGGCCGCCAAGCTCGACGGCACCCGCCGGCTGGCGGCGGCGCTCGACGGCGTGGCGGTGCGGCGGGTGCTGCTGTGTTCCTCGCTGTCGACCGTGCTCGGCGGGCTGGGCTTCGCCGCCTACGCCGCCGGCAACCGCGCGCTGGAGGTGCTGGCCGAGCGGCAGTCGCGCGACGGCGCCCAATGGCTGGCGCTCGGCTACGACGGCTGGCATTTCGATGGCGATCCGCCGGCCACCGGGCCGGCGCTGGCGGCGGCCGAGGCGATCGCGCTGACCGAGCGCGCGCTGGCGGCCGGTCTTGCCGGCCGGGTGCTGCTGTCGGCCGGCCGGCTGGCCGAGCGGCTGGCGCGCTGGCAGGCGGTGGCGGAGTCGGCCGAGGCCGCGGCGCCGGCGGCCGCGGCGACCGCCTTCGTCGCGGCCGACCACTACGCCGACCCGGCCGAGGCCGCGGTGGCCCAGGCCATCGCCGACACGCTGGCGCTGGCCGCGGTCGGGCCCGACGACGACTTCTTCGCGCTCGGCGGCGACAGCCTGGTGGCGACCCGGGTGATCGCGCGGCTGCGCGGCGCCACCGGCCTGCCGCTGTCGGTCGGCCTGGTGCTGCAGGCGCCGACGGTGCGGCTGCTGGCGGCCGCGGTGCGCGCCATGCAGGGCCTGCCGGCGGCCGAGGCGTCCGACGAATACGAGGAGGGCGCCTTATGAGCGCCGAAGCGATCCGCCTGCTGGCCGAGCTCGAACGCGCCGGCATCGCGCTGTGGGCCGAGGACGGCCAGCTGCGCTTCCGGGCGCCCAAGGGCCGGCTGACCGAGGCCTGGCGCGCCGAGCTGGCGGCCCATCGCGGCGCGCTGCTGGCGCTGCTGGACCGCGGCCGGGCCGACGGCGCGGTCGGCCGCCGGCCCGGCCCGGCCGAGGCGCCGGTGCCGCTGTCGATCGAGCAGCGCGCGGTCTGGCTGGCCGAGCAGCACGGCGGCGGCCGCGCCTTCCTGATCCCCGGCGCGCTGCGCCTGCGCGGCCGGCTCGACGCCGCGGCGCTGCGGCTGGCCTTGCAGGCGCTGGTCGACCGCCACGAGGCCTTCCGCACGGCGATCCGGCTGGTCGGCGACGAGCCGATGCAGTGCGTGCAGTCGGCCGTGCATTTCGCCTTGCCCGAACACGACCTGTCGGCGCTGATGCCGGCCGAACGCGATGGCGCGCTCGAACGGCTATTGGCCGCGGAAGCGGCGCGGCCGTTCGAGCTGGCGCGGGCGCCGCTGCTGCGCGCAGTGCTGGTGCGGCTGGCGGCCGAGGAACACGTGCTGGCGCTGACGCCGCACCACATCGTCGCCGACGGCTGGAGCATCGACGTGATGGTGCGCGAGCTGAGCCTGTTCTACCGGCCCGACGGCTCGCCGCCGCCGCCGCTGCCGGCGCCGCTGGGCTATCCCGACTTCGCCGCCTGGCAGGCCGGCCGCATCGCCGCCGGCGCCGACGCGGCCGATCTCGACTACTGGCGCGCCACGCTGGCCGAGCTGCCGCCGCCGCTCGAACTGCCGGCCGCGCGCCAGGCCGCCGCCGGCACGGACGGCATCGCCGCCGGCTACGCCGGCGCCGCGGTGCAGGCCACGCTGCCGGCCGCCACCGCGCGCGGCCTGCGCCGGCTGGCGGCCGAGTCCGGCACCACGCTGTTCAGCGCGCTGGCGGCCCTGTTCGCCGCGCTGCTGCAGCGCTACGGCGGCCGGCGCGAGCTGGTGCTCGGCACCGCCAGCGCCGGCCGCGGCCGCATCGAGCTGGAGGAGGTGGTCGGCCTGTTCGCCGGCCGGCTGCCGCTGCGGCTCGACTTCGACGGCGATCCGGCCTTCGCCGAGCTGGTGCGGCGCTGCGCGCGCGCCTCGGCCGCGGCGCTGAGCCACGCGCTGCCGGCCGAGCGCATCCTGGCCGAGGCGGTGGCGCCCGAGGCGCGCGGCGGCCTGTTCCAGGTGATGCTCGCGCTGCAGAACGCGGTGCGCAGCCGGCTCGACTTCGCCGGGCTGGCGGCCGAACCGCTGCCGCTGGCCGGCGAATCGGCCAAGTTCGAGCTGTTCCTGGCGGTCGACGAGGACGGCGAAGCGCTGACGCTGGCGCTCGAATACGCCACCGCGCGCTTCGATGCGCCGCGCATGCGGGCCATGCTGGACCACCTCGTGCGGCTGGCCGAGGCGGCGGTGACGGACCCGGCCGCGCCGCTGTCGCGCCTGCCGCTCATGTCGGCCGCCGAGCGCGCGGCGCTGCTGGCAGCCCAGCCGGCGCCGGCGGCCGCGCCCGCGGCCGGCGATTCGCTATGGCGGCGGCTGCGCGACATCGCGCTGGCCGAGCCCGGGCGGCCGGCCCTGCTGGCCCCCTCGGCTGGAACGACGCCGCCGCGCGCAGCGTGAGCTACGGCGAGCTGCTGGCGCGCGCCGGCGCGGTGGCCGCCGCGCTGGCGGCCTGCGGCCTGCGCCAGGGCGAGGCGGTGGCGCTGGCCGGCGAGCGTTCGGTCGATTTCGTCGCGGCGATGCTCGGCATCCTGGCCGCCGGCGGCTGCTACCTGCCGCTGGCGCCCGAGCTGCCGCCGGCGCGGGTGGCCGAGATGCGCGAGGACAGCGGCGCCGCCATCCTGGTCGGCAGCGACGCGGCGGGCCTGGCGCACGCCGACGGCTTCGCCACCGTGCTGGCCGCGGCGCAGCTGCCGCCGTCGCTGGCGCAGGCGCTGGCGGCGCCCGGCCCGGCCTCGGCCACGCAGCGCGCCTACGTGATGTTCACCTCGGGCTCGACCGGCCGGCCCAAGGGCGTGCAGGTCAGTCACGCCAACGTGCTGCATTTCGCCGCCGGCATGCCGCCGGCGCGCGAGGGCAACGCGGCGGTCTACCTGCATTTCGCGCCGGAGGGCTTCGACGCCTCGGTGCTGGAGATCTGGAGCGCGCTGCTGACCGGCGCCCGGCTGGTCATCGCGCCGCCGGGCCTGCCGGGGCTCGACGCGCTGGCCGACCTGATCGAGGCGCAGCGGGTGTCGGTCTGCTTCCTCACCGCCGGGCTGTTCCACCAGCTCGCCCGCGCCCGGCCGCGCACGCTGGCGCGGCTCGACATCCTGATGAGCGGCGGCGACCGCGTCTCGCCGGCGGCGGCGCGCGAGGTACTGGCTGCGGCCGGCCCGGCGTCCGGCGTCCCGGTCAGGCTCTACAACGTCTACGGCCCGACCGAGACCACCGTGCTGGCCAGCCAGTACCGCGTCATGCCGGCCGACGTCGAGCCGGCCGCCGGCGCCTTGCCGATCGGCCGCGCCCACGGCGCCAGCCGGCTCTATGTGCTCGACCGGCACGGCGAGCCGGTGCCGGCCGGCGTGATCGGCGAGCTGTACATCGGCGGCGGCGGCGTGGCCGGCGGCTACCTCGGCCGGCCCGAGCTGAGCCGCGAACGCTTCCTGCCCGACCCGTTCGCGGGCCTGCCCGGCGCGCGCATGTACCGCAGCGGCGACCTGGCGCGCTGGCGCGACGACGGCGCGCTCGAATTCCTCGGCCGCGCCGACCGCCAGGTCAAGATCCGCGGCTTCCGCATCGAGCCGGGCGAGATTGAGGCCCAGCTGGCCGCCCACCCGGAGGTGGCGCAGGCGGTGGTCGAGCCGCGCGACAGCGGCGGCGGCCCGCGGCTGGTGGCCTACCTGGTGCCGGCCGCCGGCGCCGCGCCCGACCACGCCGCGCTGCGCGCCTTCCTGGCCGAGCGGCTGCCGCGCCACATGCTGCCGGCCGCGCTGGTGACGCTGGCCGCGCTGCCGCTGACCCGCAACGGCAAGCTCGACCGCGCCGCGCTGCCGCCGCCCGACGAGGCCGAGCCGGCGCGCCGCACCGCGCCCGAGGGCGAGCGTGCCGAGGCGCTGGCGGCCGTCTGGCGCGCCGTGCTGCAGTGCGGCGAGCTGGCGCTGGAGGACGATTTCTACGCGCTCGGCGGCGATTCGATCATGGCCATGCAGGTGTCGATGCGGCTGACCCGGCAGGGCTGGACGCTGCGGCCGCAGGACATGCTGCGCCAGCCGACGCTGGCGGCGCAGTGCGCGCTGATGCGGCGCCAGGCGGCGGCCGTGCGGCGGCGCGAGAGCGACGCGGCGCTGCCGGTCACGCCGATCCAGGCCTGGTTCTTCGCGCTGGAGCTGGCCCATCCGCAGCACTGGAACCAGGCGGTGCGGCTGGCGCTCGATCCGGCCGCCGCCGGCCGGCTGGAACCGGCGCTGGCCGCGCTCGAAGCGGCGCACGAGGCGCTGCGGCTGCGCTTCGCCCCCGGCGAAACCGGCTGGACGATGCGCGTCGCCCCGGCCGGCGCGCCGCCGCTGCGGCGGGTGCGCGCCGAGGACGCCGGCGAGGCGCTGGTGCAGATCGAAGCGGCCCAGCGCAGCCTCGACCTCGCCGCCGGCCCGGTCTGGCGCGCGCTGCTGATCGACGGCCCGCACGACGGCTGGCCGCACCTGGTGCTGATCGCCCACCACCTGGTGGTCGACGGCGTGTCCTGGCGCCTGCTGGTCGACGACCTGGCGCAGGCGCTGGCCGGCGGCGAGCCGGCGCCGGCCGCGCTGGGCTACGCCGACTGGGCTGCCCACCTGGCCGGCCTGCCGCCGCAGCCGCCGCGCGCCGCCGTGCCGCCGGCGCCGCCGCCGATCGCGCGGCCGGACGGCGACGATTTCGAGGCCCAGACCCGCATCGCCACGCTGGCCTTGCCGATGGATGCCACCGCCGCGCTGCTCGGACCGGCCAACCAGCCTTACCGCAGCGAGCCGACCGAGCTGCTGCTGGCCGGCCTGCTGCTCGGCCTGCAGGCGGCGCACGGCCGGTCCGCGCTGGCCGTCGCGCTCGAACGCCACGGCCGCGACGTCGACGGCGTCGAGCTGGCCGGCACGGTCGGCTGGTTCACCGCCATCGTGCCGCTGCTGCTGGCGCTGCCGCCGGCGTTGGAACGGGAGGCGGCCGGGCCGGGCGCGGCGCTGCTGGCGCTCAAACAGGCCGTGCGCAGCGCGCCGCGGACCATGGCGGCCACCGCCGGCCGGCGCCGCTGGTGGCGTTCAACTACCTCGGCCGCTTCGACAACGCGCTGGCCGCCGACGGCCCGCTGCGGCCGGTCGCGGCCGAATGCGGCGCCGCCTGCCACCCGGCCAATCGGCGGCCTTACCCGCTCGAGATCGTGGCGGTGGTCGAGGCCGGCACGCTGCGCGTCGATTTCCGCTACGGCCCCGGCCGCTTCGAGCCGGCCGCGGTCGAGGCCTGGGCCGCGGCGATGCGCGCGGCGCTCTTGGCGCTGCTGGACCACCTGGCCGAGCCGGCCGCCGGCGGCCGCGCGCCGTGCGATTTCCCGCTGGCCGGCCTGGCCGACCAGGCCGAGCTCGACCAGCTGCTGCGCGAACAGGGCCTGGCCGCCGCCGAACTGGCCGACCTGCTGCCGGTGACGCCGCAGCAGCGCGGCATGCTGCTGGAGAGCCAGGCCCACGCCGGGCTCGGCCTGCACGTCGAGCAGTTCGTCGCCACCTTCGACGGCGCCTTCGACCGCGCCGCGCTGGAGGCCGCCTGGGCGCGCCTGGTCGCCCGCCACGACACGCTGCGCAGCGGCTTCGCCTGGCGCCAGGAGCACGCGCCGCTGTGCCTGGTCCACGCCCGCGCCGAACCGGCCTGGCAGCACCTCGACTGGCGCGGCGAAGCGGTCGACGAAGCGCGCATCGCCGCCTGGCTCGAGCGCGACCGGCTGGCCGGCTTCGACGGCGCCCGGCCGCCGCTGCGCTTCGCCACGCTGCGGCTGGACGCGTCGCGCTGGCTGTTCGTCTGGACCTATCACCACGCGCTGCTCGACGGCTGGAGCGTGGCGCGGCTGCTGGCCGAGGCGCTGGCGCCGGCTGCCGACGAGGCGCCGCCGGCCGCGCGCGACCATGCGCGCTGGCTGGCCGGCCAGGACCGTGCCGCCGCCGCCGCGTTCTGGCGCGCCGAGCTGGCCGGAGCCGAGGTGCCGACGCCGGCCGGCCGCGTCGATCCGGCGCTGGCGCCGGGCCGCGGCCACGCCGACCGCTGCCGGCGCATCGATGCGGCGACGGTGGCGCAGCTGGAGACGCTGGCGCGGCGCCACCGCCTCACCCCGGCGCTGCTGGCGCAGGGCCTGTGGGGCCTGGCGCTGGCCTGGGCCTCGGGCCGCCGCGAAGTGACGCTGGCGCGCACCGTGGCCGGCCGCCCGGCCGAGGTCGACGGCAGCGAGCGCTGGGTCGGGCTGTTCATCAACAGCCTGCCGTTGCGGCTGTCGTTGCCGGCCGACGGGCCGCTGTGGACTGGCTGGCGGCCGCGGCCGACCGCGCCGCCGCGCAGGCGCCGTACGAATGGTGCGCCGGCGGCGACGTGCATGCCTGGTCCGGCCTGCCGCCGGGCCGCGCGCTGAGCGACACGCTGCTGATCTTCGAGAACTACCCGAATTCGCCGCAGCCGGCCGGCGAGGGCGCGCTGCGACTGGCCGCGGTGCCGGCCGCGGCGCGCGCACCCACTTCCCGCTGGCGCTGCTGATCGTGCCGGAGCAGGGCTGGCGCTGCGAGCTGGTATGCGACCAGGCCTACATGCCGGCCGACGAGGCGCTGCGCCTGCTCGACGCCTTCGCCGCGCTGGCGCCGCGGCGACCGGGCCGGCCGCCACGCTCGAAGGCGCGCTGGCCCGGCTGCCGGCTCAGCCGCCGCGGCGGTGCCGGCCGGCCGAACGGCGCGTCGCGCCGCCCGAAGGACCGCTCGAACTCGAACTGGCGCGGCTGTGGGAAGACCTGCTCGGCTGGCGCCGATCGGCCGCGACGACGGTTTCTTCGCGCTCGGCGGCCATTCGCTGCTGGTGCTCGAACTGATGGCGCGGCTGCGCGCGCGCTTCGGCCGGCGGTGCCGTTCGCCGCCTTCCTGCGCGCGCCGACGGTGGCCGGCCTGGCCGCGCTGCTCGGCGCTCCGGCGGGCGAGGGCGGCGCCACGCTGCAGCCGCTGGGCCAGCCGGCCCGCCGCTCTACCTGGTACCCGGCGCCAGCGGCAATCCGCTGGCCTACCTGCCGCTGGCGCGCGCGCTCGACGGCCGCCATGCGCTGATCGGCGCCAGGCCGAGCCGGCCGGCAGCATCGAGGCCACCGCCGCGGCGCTGGCGCGGGCGATCGCGGCGCGGCAGCCGGACGGCCCGATCCGGCTGGCCGGCCACTCCTACGGCGCCGCGCTGGCGTTCGAGACCGCCTGCCAACTGGGCGCGGCCGGCCGCGAGGTCAGCGCGCTGGTGCTGCTCGACAGCGCGGTGCCCGACGGCGGCGCGGCCTTCGCCGGCTACGACGACTGCGACTGGATCGCCGCCATCGCCGAGGCGGCCGGCGGCTATTTCGGCCAGCCGGCCGGCCTGGCGCCGCCCGGCCATGGCGAGCTGCGGGCGCTGGCGCCGGCGCTGCGGCGGCCGCGGCTCCTGGCCTGGCTGCAGGCGATCGGCGCCTTGCCGGCCAGCGCCGCGCCGGCCGTGATCGACGAGCTGCTGCGCATCTACCGCGACAGCGTCGACGCGCTGGCGCGCTACCGGCCGGCCACTGGCCCGGCGCGCTGGCGGTGATACGTGCGGGCGGCGAACCGTCGGTGGGCGATCCCGCGGGCGGCGAACCGTCGGCGGCGATCCCGCGGGCGGCGACCCGTCGGCGGCCGATCCCGGCGCGGCCGACCCCTCGCTCGGCTGGTCCGCCCACTGCGCGCGCGTCGCCGCCACGCCGCTGACCGCCGGCGATCACATCGGCATGGTCACCGCGCCGTTCGCCGAGGGCCTGGCCGCCCGGCTGGCCGAGGCGGTGGCCGCCTGCGAGGACGCCGGCGCATGACCGTTTCCCGTTCCGCATCCCGCCCCTCGGCCGCGCGCCAATCCGCGCCGGCCGGCGGGCCATTCCCCCTTACGCCAAATCGCACAGAGAGACGGCAATGACCCGACCCCCTTCCCACGCCGCCGCGCCGATCGCCGTGATCGGCATGGCTGCCATGCTGCCCAAGGCGCACGACCTGGCCGAGTACTGGCGCAACATCGTCGACGGCACCGACTGCCTCGAACCGCTGCCGGCCGACCGCTGGCGCAGCGAGCACTACTACGACGCCGACCCCAAGGCGGCCGACCGCGCCTATGCCGAGCGCGCGGCTTCGTGCCCGACCTGTGGTTCGACCCGCTGCGCTACGGCATGCCGCCCAACACCCTGGCCTCGACCGACGCCGCCCAGCTCTACGCGCTGGCGGTCGGCCGCCAGGCGCTGCTCGACGCCGGCTACGACCCCGACCCGGCCGGCACGGGCCGCCGCCTGCCGGCCGGGCGTGCCGGCATCGTGCTCGGCGTGTCCGGCAACACCATGAAACTGAGCTCGGAGATGGGCAAGCGCGCCGACATCGCCAAGTGGATCGACGCGCTGCGCCAGGCCGGCGCCGGCGCGCGCTGATCGAGACGGTGGCCGGCGCCATGCGGCGCCACTACCCGGACTGGACCGAGGACACCTTCCCCGGCTTCCTGGCCAACCTGGTAGCCGGCCGCATCGCCAACCGCTTCGGCCTCGGCGCCGCCAGCCACACCGTCGACGCCGCCTGCGCCAGCTCGCTGGCGGCGGTGCGGCTGGCCTGCCTCGAGCTGCGCAGCGGCGCGGCCGACCTGATGCTGACCGGCGGCGTCGACACCGACAATTCCAACGTCGCCTTCCTCAGCTTCAGCAAGACCCCGGCGCTGTCGCGCAGCGGCCGGGTGCGCGCCTTCGACGCGGCGGCCGACGGCACCATGATCAGCGAGGGCGTCGGCATGCTGGTGCTCAAGCGGCTGGACGACGCGCTGGCCGCCGGCGACCGCGTCTACGGCCTGATCCGCGGCCTGGGCGCCTCGACCGACGGCGCCGGCGGCGCCATCTTCGCGCCGCACGCGGCCGGCCAGGCGCGCGCGCTGGAGGCGGCCTACGCCGACGCCGGCATCGATCCGGCCAGCGTCGGCCTGATCGAGGCGCACGCCACCGGCACGGTGGTCGGCGACGCGGTCGAGATCGAATCGCTCGAGTCGGTGCTCGGCGGCGCCGCGGCGCCGGTCGCGCTCGGCAGCGTCAAGGCCCAGATCGGCCACGCCAAGGCGGCGGCCGGCGCGGCCAGCCTGATCAAGACCCTGCTGGCGCTGTACCACAAGGTGATCCCGCCGACGCTCGGCGTATCCGCCCCCAATCCGCGGCTGGACCCGCGCGAGCGGCCGTTCTACCTGCCGCGCCGGGCCCGGCCCTGGCTGGCGCCGGCGGCCGGACCGCGGCGCGCCGGCGTCAGCGTGTTCGGCTTCGGCGGCGCCAACGTGCACCTGGCGCTGGAGGAGCACGGCCAGCCCCAGCCGGCGCCGGGCCATGCCGGCCGGGTGCCGCTGCTGCTGGCCGCCGCCGACCCGGCCGCGCTGGCGCAGGCCTGCCTGGCGCTGGCGCAGCGGATCGCCGCCGGCGAGGGCGAGGACGCGCGCTGGCCAGTGACTCCTCCGGCCGCCCGGCTGCCGCGCGTCGGCATCCTGGCGCGCAGCTGGGACGAGGCGCCGGCGCTGCTGCGCAGCGCGGCCGAAGCGATCGCCCGGCGCGGCGGCGAGGCGGCCTGGTCGCTGCCCGGCGGCATCCATTACCGCGCCGCGGCGATCGAGCCCGGCGCGCGCGTGGTCGCGCTGTTCGCCGGCCAGGGTGCCCAGACCGTCGGCATGGGCGCGCGGCTGTGCATCGACCACCCGGCGGCGCGCGCCTGCTTCGAGGCCTTCGACGCCGCCGGCCGGGCCCAAGGCAGCGCGCCGATCAGCGCGCTGGTATTCCCGCCCGACACCTTCGACGCCGGCCGTGCCGAGGCCCAGCGCGCCGCGCTGACGCAGACGCAGCACGCCCAGGCCGCCATCGGCGCCTACAACATGGCGCTGTACGGCGTGCTGCGCAGCGCCGGCTTCGCGCCGGACATGGCGCTGGGCCACAGCTTCGGCGAGCTGTCGGCACTGTGGGCGGCCGGAGCGCTCGACGACGCCGGCTACCGCGCTGCGGTGCTGGCGCGCGGCAGTGCATTGACGCCGCCGGCCGGCCGCGAGGTCGGCGGGCTGATCGCCGTATCGGCGCCGGCCGAGCAGGTCAGCGCGCTGCTGCCGCAGCTACCGGGCCTGGCGCTGGCCAACCTGAACAGCCCGCGCCAGACCGTGGCCGGCGGCAGCGCCGCGGCGGTCGAGGCGGCGCTGCCGCGGCTGGCCGAGGCCGGTCTGCAGGCGGTGCGGCTGCCGGTGGCGGCGGCCTTCCACACCGGCCTGGTCGACTACGCCGCCGCGCCGTGGCAGGCCGCGCTGGCCGGCTTGCCGCTGGCGGCGCCGCGGCTGCCGGTGTGGGCCAACGTCAGCGCCCAGCCTTACCCGGCCGACGCGGCCGGCATCCGCGCGCTGCTGGCGCGCCAGCCGTTCGAGCCGGTGCGTTTCTGCGAGCAGGTCGAGGCGGCCTATGCGGCCGGCGGCCGGATCTTCGTCGAGATCGGCCCGCGCGGCATCCTGAGCCGGCTGGTCGGCGACATCCTCGGCCCGCGGCCGCACCTGGCGCTGCCGCTGGCGCCCGATCCGGCCGGCGACGACGGCCGCCAGCTCGACGACGCGATCGTGCGGCTGGCGGTGCTGGGCCTGCCGCTGCAACTGGCCGCCGCGCCGATGCGGCCGCGGCCCGGGCCGCTGGCGATCCGGCTCAGCACGGCGGTGATCCGGCCGCGCGGGAGGGGCATTGGCCGGTGGTCGGAGGCGCTGCGCAGGCGGGCGGCGAGCCGGTGCCTGCTATGGCGGCCGCGCCATCCGTGGCGGCGCCTGTGGAAGCGGTGCAGCCGGTGGTCGCGGCGTCGGCGGTTGCCGGTGCGCTAGCCGTGGCCGCCGCGCCAGCGATGCCGTTCACGCCGGCCGTGCCGGCCGCGACGCCTGCGGCCGCTGCGCAAGCGATGCCGGTCGTTCCGGCCGCCATGCCGCAGGCGGCCGGGCAGGCGGCACCGGTCGCGCCGCCCGCCGCCGCCGATCCGTCCCGGCAAGCGGCGCTGGGCGCACTGCTGCTGCGCACGGTGGCCGACAAGACCGGCTTCCCGGTCGAGCTGCTGACGCTGGAGATGAAGCTCGAGGCGGATCTCGGCGTCGATTCGATCAAGCGGGTCGAAATCCTGGCCGCGATGCGCGATGCGCTCGGCCTGACGGCGGCGGCCGGCGACGGCGAAGCGCTGCGCGGCGCGGCGACGCTGGGCGAGATCGCGGCGCTGATGGCGGCGCTGATGGCGGCGCAGGCGTCGGCGGGTGGCGCGGCCTTGCCCGCTGCGACGGCTGCGCCGGCGCCGGCATCTGCGGCTGTCGTGGAGCCGCGTGCGGACGCTGGAGCCGCGGCGGCCGGCGCCCCGGTGGCCGGCATTCCGGTGGCCGGCATTCCGGCGGCCGGCGCTCCGGCGGCTGGCCTCCCGGTGGCGGCACCCCGGTGGTCAGCGTCCCGATGGCCGGTGCTCCGGTGGCCGGTACGGCCGCGGCGACCGACCGCGTGACCGCGCTGCTGCTGCGCACGGTGGCCGACAAAACCGGCTTCCCGGTCGAGCTGCTGGCGCCCGGGATGCGGCTCGAAGGCGACCTCGGCGTCGATTCGATCAAGCGCGTCGAGATCCTGGCCGCGCTGCGCGACGCGCTCGCCTGGCCGCCGCCGACGGGCAGGCCGGCGAGGCCCTGCGCAACGCCGCCACGCTGGCCGACATCGCGGCGTTGTTCGCGGCACGGCTGGCCGAGGCCGGCGCTTCGCCCGTGGCGGCCGTGTCGCCCGCGACGCCGACTGCGGCTGGCGCGGTTGCGGCGGCCTCGGCCACGGCCGGCACGGCCGCCCCTGCGGCGCCGGCCGCTGCGCCGTTCCCGCAGCCCGTGGCGCATGCCGCACCGATCGCCACAGCGGCGGCCGTCGCCACGGCGGCCGTCGCCACGGCGGCCGTCGCCACGGCGGCCGTCGCCACGGCGGCCGTCGCTACGGTGGCCATCGACGCCGGCACGCTGCTGCTGCGCACGGTGGCCGACAAGACCGGCTTCCCGGTCGAATTGCTGACGCTGGAGATGAAGCTCGAAGCCGACCTCGGCGTCGACTCGATCAAGCGGGTCGAGATCCTGGCCGCGGTGCGCGACGCGCTCGGTCTGACGACCGCGGCCGGCGACGGCGAGGCGCTGCGCGGCGCCGCCACGCTCGGCGAGATCGCCGCGCTGCTGCAGGGCGGCGCCGAGGTGGCGCAGATCGCCTCGGCGGTGCGCGCCGAAGCGGCCGTGCCGGCGTTCGCCGCAGCCACGGCGGCGGTGTATCCGGCTGCTGCCGCGCCCGCCATCGTTGCACCGGTCGCCGCTGTGCCGGTCATTCCCGCTGCCGCACCGAACGCCGTCCCGCCGACGGATGCGCCGCCCGCGGCCGCCGCGCCGGCCGGCACGCCCGACCTGGCCCGCCTGCTGCTGCAGACCGTGGCCGACAAGACCGGCTACCCGGTCGAGATGCTGTCGCTCGACATGCGGCTCGAAGGCGACCTCGGCGTCGATTCGATCAAGCGGGTCGAGATCCTGGCCGCCATGCGCGATGCGCTCGGGCTGGCGGCCGACGGCGCCGGCGACGGCCTGCGCGGCGCCGTCACGCTGGCCGAGCTGGCCGAACGCCTGCAGATGCTGGCGTCGCCGCAATCGCAATCGTCCGGTAGGTCGGGCTTTAGGGCCAGCCCCGTTTCACCGGGCATGCCCGACAGCGACGCCATGACCCCCACCTGGCCGAGTCCAAGCCCGATCGGCGCAACCCGACCCAACCTGGAGCAGGCGACCGCCTCGCGCTGGCGTCCGCTGCCCGTCGTCGCCGTCCCGCTGCCCCCGCCTCCGGCCCATCAGCCGCTGGCCACGCCCGGCCGCATCGCCGCGATCTTCGCCGACGGCACGCCGCTGACCGCCGCGCTGGTCGAACGCCTGGCCGGCCTCGGCTACCGCCCGCTGCTGTTGCAACTGGACGGCTGGACGCCGGCCGCCGCGGCGCTGCCGTCCCACTGGCCGCAATGCACGCTGCGCATCGAGACGCTGGCGACCGACTGGGTCGCGCTGGCCGGACAGCACGGCCGGCCGGCCGTGGCGCTGCTGCTGCAGGCCCCGACGCGCCCGCCGCCAGCCGGCGGCGGCTGGGCCTGGCGCTGCGCACGGTGCAGGCGCTGCTGCCGGCGCTGGCCGCCGACGAAGCGCCGACCGCGCTGCTGGCGGTGGCCCGGCTCGACGGCCGGCTCGGCACCGACGGCTGCGCCGACGCCGGGGCCGGCCATCCGGGGCCGGCGCTCCGGGGCCGGCCAGGCGGTCGCCGGCGGCCTCGCCGGCCTGGTCAAGACGCTGAAGCACGAGCTGCCGGCCGCGCAGGTGCGCTTCGTCGACCTGGCCGCCGGGCTGCCGGCCGAGCTGGCCGCGCTGCACCTGGCCGACGAGATCGGCAGCCTGGCCGCCGGCCCGGCCGAGACCGGCTGGAGCCGCGACGGCCGGCGCTGGACGCTGGCCTGCGGCGAGCCGGCGGCGGAGGCCATGGCCACGCTGCCGCCCCTGCAGCCGGGCGAGCTGGTGCTGGTCACCGGCGGCGCGCGCGGCGTAACCGCGCGCTGCATCGAGGCGCTGGCGGCGCGCGTGCCGGCCCGCTTCGTGCTGATCGGCCGCAGCGCGCCGATGGCGGCCGATCCGGCCTGGGCCGCCGGCATCGCCGAGCCGGCCGCGCTGCGTGCCCGCGCCTTGCAGCAGCTGCGCGAGGAGGGTACGGCGCCGACGCCGCGGCTGGTCGAGGCGCGCTGCCAGGCGGTGCTGGCCGGCCGCGAGGTGCGGCAGACGCTGCAGACCCTGGCCGCGCACGGCGCCCAGGCCGATTACCTGCCGCTCGACCTCGGCGACGCCGCCGCCACCCGCGCCGCGATCGCCGCGCTGACCGCGCGCCACGGCCGCGTCGCTGCGCTGGTGCACGGTGCCGGCGCCCTGGCCGACCGCCGCATCGCCGACAAGACCGCGCAGGACATCGAAACGGTGTTCCGGCCCAAGCTCGACGGCCTCCTGACCCTGCTCGAAGCGCTCGATCCGGCGCCGCCGGCGCGCGTGCTGCTGTTCTCCTCGACCGCCGGTTTCTCCGGCAACGCCGGCCAGGCCGACTACGCCATGGCCAACGAGGCGCTGGCCAAGCTGGCCTTCCAGCTGCCGCTGCGCTGGCGCGGCGTGCGCGCGGTGGCGCTGGCCTGGGGGCCGTGGGCGGCCGGTATGGTCACGCCGGCGCTCGAGCGGATGTTCGCCGAGCGCGGCATCGGCCTCCTGCCGGTCGCCGACGGCGCGGCACTGTTCGCCGAGGCCGCGCTGGGCCGCGCCGGCGGCGGTTTCCAATACGTGGTGGGCGACACCATGCCGGCCGCCGCGGACAGGCAGGCGCCGGCCGAACCGGTCGCGCTGGCGTGAGGCCGGCCATGACGACACATGCAACAGCAACGGAGAATTCCATGTTCCCGCTAGACATCATCGGCCTCGGCTGCCTGGTGCCCGACGCCGGCGATCCGGCAACCTTCTGGGCCAACCTCTGCGCCGGCCGCCGCTCGATCCGCGACGCCGACGCGCGCGACTGGGGCGTCGAGCCGACCCGTTTCCTGGCGCCCGGCCGCGGCGTGGCCGACCACGTGTCGAGCCTCGAGCTCGGCA